>NZ_JBEXKB010000067.1:0-46090 GCF_040609455.1 Kitasatospora sp. NPDC004669 | reverse complement strand
TGGGTGCGGAAGGCCGGGGACTCGGCCAGCAGGTCGCGGGCCATGCCGTCCCACTGGGAGCCCTGGCCGGGGAAGACGAACACGGTGCGGCCGGGGTGGTCGCTGGTGCCGGTGACGACGTTGGTGGCGGGCTGGTCCTGGGCGAGGGCGGTGAGACCGTCGAGGAGTTGGTCGCGGTTGTCGCCGAGGATGACGGCGCGGTGGGGGTGTTGGGGCCGGGCGGCGAGGGTTGCGGCGGTGGTGGTGGGTCGGGTCTCCTGGTGTTCGGTCAGGTAGGCGTGCAGGCGGGTGGCCTGCTCGCGCAGGGCGGGGTGGTTCTTCGCCGACAGTAGGAGGGGCGCGAGGGTGTCCTCGGGGTTGTCGGTGGCGGTTTCGGCGGGTTCGGGGGCGGCTTCGAGGATGATGTGGGCGTTGGTGCCGCTGATGCCGAAGGAGGAGACGGCGGAGCGGCGTGGGTGGTCGGTCTCGGGCCAGTCCCGGGTTTCGGTGAGCAGTTCGACGGCGCCGGTCTCCCAGTCGACGTGTGGGGTGGGCTCGTCCACGTGCAGGGTCTTGGGCAGTATGCCGTGGTGCATCGCCTCGACCATCTTGATCACGCTGGCCATGCCGGCGGCGGCCTGGGTGTGTCCGATGTTGGACTTGATCGAGCCCAGCCAGAGCGGTTGTTCGGTGTCGCGTCGTTGGCCGTAGGTGGCCAGCAGGGCCTGGGCTTCGATCGGGTCGCCGAGGGTGGTGCCGGTTCCGTGTGCCTCGACCACGTCGACCTGGGCGGGAGTCAGTCGGGCGTCGGCGAGCGCGGCCCGGATCACCCGCTGCTGCGAGGGCCCGTTGGGGGCGGTGAGCTGGCTGCTCCGGCCGTCCTGGTTGACCGCCGAGCCGCGGATCACCGCGAGCACCCGGTGCCCGTTGGCCCGGGCGTCCGCGAGTCGTTCCATCACCAGGATGCCGACGCCCTCGCCCCAGGCGACGCCGTCCGCGGCGCCCGCGAAGGACTTGCACCGCCCGTCCGCGGCCAGGCCGCGCTGCCTGCTGAACTCCACGAAGGTGGTCGGGGTGGCCATCACCGTGGCGCCGCCCACCAGGGCGAGCGAGCACTCGCCGCCTCGCAGCGACTGGACGGCCAGGTGCATCGCCACCAGCGAGGAGGAGCACGCGGTGTCGACGGTGATCGCCGGACCCTCGAAGCCGAAGGTGTAGGAGATCCGGCCGGAGGCGATGCTGCCCGCGCTGCCGGTGCCGATGTAGCCCTCGAAACCGTCCGGGGTGTGCTCGAACAGCCGTGAGCCGTAGTCGCCGTACATCAGGCCGGTGAAGACGCCGGTTCGGCTGCCGTGCAAGGCGTGCGGGTCGAGGCCGGCCCGCTCCATCGCCTCCCAGGACACCTCCAGCAACAGTCGTTGCTGTGGGTCCAGGGCGAGCGCCTCGCGCGGGCTGATGCCGAAGAACTCGGCGTCGAACCGGTCCGCCTGGTACAGGAACCCGCCGTGCCGGGTGTAGCTCTTTCCGACGGCGTCCGGGTCCGGATCGTACAGTCCCTCGACGTCCCAGCCGCGGTTGTCGGGCAACTCGCCGATCGCGTCGACGCCGTCGGCCACCAGCTGCCACAGGTCCTCGGGCGAGGTGACCCCGCCGGGGAAGCGGCAGCCCATGCCGACGATGGCGATGGGCGCCGAGACGGCGTCGGTGAGTTTGTCGTTCTGCTGCCGCAGCCGCTCGTTCTCCAGGAGCGATACCCGCAGGGCAGTGACGATCTTCTCTTCGGAAGGCGTGGCCATTGGCAGTCCCATGATCGAATGCGGTCACAGCAGGAACGGTCCGGGGCGTGCCGTTCGGACGGTCGCAGACGGTCGGGTGTGCGCGGTGCCAGCCGGCTCGCCGGTTCGGACGAAAGCCCCGGACGATGCTCGGCAGCGGGGCTAAGTGCCCCCTTGGCGCGCCCTAAAATGGGCTCTTGTGCCTCGCGATCGCTGTTAGGCGGGTGGTATTGCTACTTGGACACCACACCGCCACCCTGTGCCTCCCCCTGACCGTCACGGGGGGAGGCGCACGGCTGATCGCAGGAGGACACGGATGCGTCCCACCGTCCGACGTCTGCCGGCCTCGCTGGCCGCCCGCCTCTGGCAGGCGCTGGCCTGCCTCGGCGAACTCTGGCTGGACGTACCCGGCCTGACGCCGCATCAGGCCGGTGGCGCGGCGCCCCGCCACCCCGAACGGCTCTGCCCGGAGGTCCCGCCCACCCCCACCGAACGCGCGCTCTGGGCCCAGCTCGACCACACAGTCTGAGCCGCCGCCCCGGTGTTCCGGTGTCGCGTCACTAGCGTGAGCAATTCTCATGTTTCACCCGGGAGGCTGCCGTCATGCCGGACCGCCTCGACCCGTCGTGAAGCCGACCGGGGAACAACGGGCCGCCAGGGGGGTGCTCGTCTCCGGGCAGCCCGGTCCTGGTCGCCGGCGCCGGGACGGGCAAGACCTCGACCCTCAAGGTCTCCACCACCCGCGAACGCGGGCCGGCTGAACCCGCCACGGCCGACTCGGGCACGGCCTCCGGTCTCCTCTCGCACGCCCGCCGGGCCGGGCGGACAGTGGAGAAGGGGGAGGGAGGCTGGATGATCATGGACCGGTACCCACCGATCGCAGACCACGGCCTGGTCGGCGACCTGCAGACCGCTGCTCTGGTCTCGTCCCAAGGGGTCGTCGACTGGTTCGCGGCTCCCCGGTTCGACTCGCCGAGTGTCTTCGCCGCGCTGTTGGACCACGACCGCGGCGGCTATTTCCTGCTCGCACCCGAGGACCGGGGCACCACCTGCAAGCAGCTCTACTATCCGGACACCGCGGTCCTGGTGACGCGGTTCATGTCGGCGGACGGGGTGGGCGAGGTCTTCGACTTCATGCCGCCGGACCGGAAGGCCACCCCGAGCGACCGGCACGTCCTGATCCGCGGAGTGCGGGCGGTGCGCGGTACGGTGCGCTTCGCCCTGGAGTGCCGACCGCGGTTCGACTACGGCCGGGCCGCTCACGAACTCGACCTGCGAGGCGATACCGCCACGTTCCGCGCGCCGGGCCTCGTCGCGCACCTGCAGGCCAGCTTCCAGCTCCACCCGGACGACCGGGACGTGCGGGGCGTGGTGACGCTGAACGCGGGGGAGGTGGCCGCCGCCGTGTTCACCGTCGACGCACCGGATGGTGAGGCACCGGCGCCTCCGACCGTGGAGGGCGTGGTCGAGCAGCTGTGGCAGGCGGTGGACTTCTGGCAGCACTGGGTGCGCCGTTCGCGGTACCGGGGTCGGTGGCCGAACATGGTGAACCGCTCCGCCATCACGCTCAAGCTGCTCACCTACGCGCCCACCGGCGCCCCCGTCGCCGCGGCCACCATGGGCCTGCCCGAACAGGTCGGCGGTGAGCGGAACTGGGACTACCGCTACACCTGGGTACGGGACGCCTCACTGTCCGTGCGCGCGCTGCTCGACCTCGGGTTCACCGACGAGGCGGCGCAGTTCACCGGCTGGTTGGCCGAGCGCCTCGGCGAGCGGCTGCGGGGGCAGCAGGAGGTCCTCGGTGAGCCGCTCCAGATCATGTACCGGGTCGACGGCGACCCCGAGCTGACCGAGGAGGTCCTCGAACACTTCGAGGGCTACCGGGGCTCGTACCCGGTGCGGGCCGGGAACGCGGCCGCCGACCAGCTGCAGCTCGACATCTACGGCGAGGCGCTCTACGCCCTGGCCGAGGCCCGCGAGGTCGGCATGCGGGCCGGCTACCACGGCTGGAAGAACCTGGCCCGGACGCTGGACTGGCTGGCCGACTCATGGGACCGGCCTGACGAGGGCGTCTGGGAGACCCGCGGCGGACGCAACGACTTCACCTTCAGCCGGGTGATGTCCTGGACCGCCTTCGACTGCGGCCTGCGCCTGGCCGCCGAGTACAGCCGTCCCGCCGACACCGCCCGCTGGACGGCCGCCCGCGACGCCATCCTCGAACAGGTGATGGAACGCGGCTGGAACGAGAAGGAGCAGGCGCTCGTCCAGTACTACGGCGGCGACGTCCTCGACGCCTCACTGCTGCTGATCCCCCGGGTCGGGTTCCTGGCTCCGCGGACGGAGAGCTGGCTGTCGACGCTGGACGCGATGGACCGCACCCTGGTGTCCGACAGTCTCGTCTACCGCTACGACCCGGCGGCCTCGCCGGACGGTCTGCGGGGCTCGGAAGGAACGTTCAGCCTCTGTACCTTCCTCTACGTGGACGCCCTCGCCCGGGCGGATCGGCTCCGCCCCGCGCGCTACGCGTTCGAGAAGATGCTGACCTACGCCAACCACGTCGGTCTCTTCGCCGAGGAGATCGGACCGACCGGCGAGCAGTTGGGCAACTTCCCGCAGGCCTTCACCCATCTCTCGCTGATCATGGCGGCCAGGACGCTCGACGAGGCCCTCGACCGGCAGTGGGACGACTGACCGCCGGCCGGAAGCCCGTCGTGCGGTGGCCCCGGCCCGCCGACGGGCCTGGGCACCGTGCCTGGGCACCGTGGGCGAAGGCTTGAGGCCGTCGAAGGCGATGTCCGGGTGCCGGGGGCCGTGCAGGACCGCGTTCCGGGCACCACGGCCCGCTGGGCCGATGGTCTGACGGATGTCCCCCTGACGGACCAGCGCGGCGAGCCGAACCGCGACCCGGGTCGGCGGTGCTGCTTGTGTTCGGAGTGCCGCGGCACGGACAGATGGGGAGACAGCAGTGGGCACCAGCGACAACGAGGGCCGTCGGATGACCTCCTACCCGCTCCTGAAGGGCCAGAAGGCGCTGGTGACCGGGGCGAACTCCGGAATCGGCAGGGCCACCGCCATCGGCCTGGGGCGGGTCGGGGCCGATGTCGTGGTCAACTACGTGGCCGGTCGAGAAGCCGCCGAGGAGGTGGTCCGGGAGATCGAGGGCTTCGGCGTGCGCGCCTACGCGCACGAGGCCGACGTCTCCCAGGAGGACCAGGTGACCGGGATGATCTCCCGGATGATCGACGAGTTCGGCACGATCGACGTCCTGGTGGCCAACGCGGGCCTGCAGCGGGACGCCGCTGCCACCGAGATGACCCTGGCTCAGTGGCAGAAGGTCCTCGACGTCAACCTGACGGGTCAGTTCCTGTGCGCCCGGGAGGCGGCCAAGGAGTTCCGGCGCAGAGGTGTCGTGCCCGAGGTCTCCAGGTCCGCGGGCAAGATCATCTGCATGAGCTCGGTCCACCAGATCATCCCCTGGGCCGGGCATGTGAACTACGCGGCTTCCAAGGGCGGCGTGCTGATGATGATGCAGACCCTGGCCCAGGAGCTCGCGCCCCACCGGATCAGGGTCAATGCGGTGGCGCCCGGCGCGATCCGCACCCCCATCAACCGCAGCGCCTGGGAGTCGGCGGAGGCGGAAGCCGACCTGCTCCGCCTCATCCCCTACAACCGGGTCGGTGATCCGGAGGACATCGCCACCGCCGTGGCCGCGCTCGCGTCCGACCTGTTCGACTACGTCGTGGGCACCACGCTCTACGTCGACGGCGGCATGACGCTGTTCCCCGGCTTCGAAACCGGCGGGTGACCACAGGGCCGGCGTCGACCGGAGAACGTACAGAGGACGTGTATGGGAAAGGTTCTCGGTGATGTGCTGGGCTTCGCGGCCGCGGTCGCGGTCAGCCCGCTACCGATCATCGCCATCATTCTGATTCTCGCCACGCCGCGTGGCCGTCTCAACGGACTGCTCTTCACGGCAGGCTGGGTCGTGGGACTCGCGGGGCTGACCGGCGTGATGCTGGCGGTCGCAGGGCCTGCCGGATCCTCCGGGCACGGCCACCCGGCCACCTGGGTGGGAGTTCTCAAGCTCGCCCTCGGGGTCCTGCTCGTCCTGTTCGGTGCTCGACAGTGGCGCCGGCGTCCCAAGGACCCCGCCCAGGCGCAGCTGCCGAAGTGGATGTCCGTGATCGACGGCCTCAGCCCGGGCAAGACCCTCGGGTTGGGGCTGGCGCTGGCGGCGGCCAATGCCAAGAACGCCCCCCTGGCCATCGCCGCGGGGGCCACGATCGGCTCGGCCGGGCTTCCGGTCGGGCAGCAGATCGCGTCGGTGGCGGTGTTCGTGGTCGTCGGCTCGCTCGGACTGCTGACGCCGCTGGGCGTCTTCCTGGTCATGGGCGAGCGGGCGAGGGGCACCCTCGCCGACTGGCGGGACTGGGCCGCGCGGAACAACACGGCCGTCATGGCGGTGCTGTTCCTCGTCCTCGGGGCGAAGCTGGTCGGCGACGGTGTCTCCGTGCTGACCTGACGGGATCGCCCGCCCGGTGGCCGGCCACCGGGCGGGCGATCCCATCAGGCGCGGGCAGCGGAACGTACTGTCATTCGACGGCCGCGCCCGATCGCGGTCCTCCGAGGATCCGGCCCGTGCCCGCGTACCACCACGAACCACCGATCAAGAGCCCCTCGCCGGACCTGGCCGACCGGCCCGGGGCCGAACTCCGTCTCCGCGCGTCACGGCGATGCCCGCGTCCAGTCGGCCGTGGTTCAGGAGCCGTGGCCCGTGCCGACGCAGCGCTCGGGCTCGGCGACCTTCAGGTACTCGTGCTTGAGGAGGTTGGCGACGTTGTAGCGCTCGGCGTCCGTGAAGTCGGACGGCTTGAACTGGGGGTCGAGCCACTGCTGGTAGCCGAACCCCGGCTGGTTGAAACCGGCCGCGATCCGACCGGCCTGCACGTTGAAGGGGCGGTTCACCTCGTAGCAGTGGTAGCTGTTCCCGGGGCCGTTGAGCGAGTCCGGCGGCAGGGCGCGCCTGGCGTAGGGAGTCCCGCCGGTCGCCAGGAAACCGCCGGTGTCGGCCCCGAAGCGGTCCAGGGCCTGGCCCACGTCCATCGTCTGCTCGTGCATGTCGAGGGTGCCGTTGGTTTCCGCGAAGCCTCGGTTGCCGGGGTACTTCCACTGGGTGCCGTCGCGGTACCAGCTGAGGAACTGGGTCGGCTGCAGGCCCCCGAAGCGCTGGTAGTGGTTCAGCAGCGTCGCCACCGGTCCGGTCGTCGGCAGTTCGGCCGGGCCCAGCTCGGACCGGCCGCAGTAGTAGACGGTCGGGTCGTCCGGCGGGAGGAGGTCCGGACAGTCGGACGGCAGAGGGGTGCGGTGGGACGCCGACCGGTCCGGCGCGGCGGCGACGGCGGTGCCGGCCGAGGCCATCACGGTGAGCGGAAGGGCAGCGGCCAGCGGCAGGACGATGAGCCTGAGCGAACGCATGGGTGGGCTCCAGGGGGCGCGGACGGAGGGTGCGCGACGTGCGACGCAGCGACAGCGGACGTACGTGGCACGGTCATTGCACACTCGTACTGATCGGTAGGCGGGCAACGTGGGGAATGGATGCGCGCACAGCATTCGGACGGAGCAGTCGACGGAACCGTGAGACCCCGTGCGCCCCGCTTCACGCAGCGGCGGTAGCAGGACCTTCCGCGGCCTCCGTTGCCGGATGCGACTCCTGGGGCACGGGACAACGCCGTTGTGATGACGGCCGGTTGCCTCTGGCGTTTCCTGGGTGCGGGGCTAACATGAGTTTCCCTCATATTTTGAAGGGGGAGTCATGGTGAACCGTCTTGACCTGCCGGCGGGGTTCCGCTGGAACCGTCAGACGGCGGGACCGGTGGGCGGGGGCTCTACATGCTTTCCGTACTGGCCGCGAACCTCGAATCCTGCCCCCTGCTCACGGGAAAGTGCGTCCTTCTCACGCTGGATGGGGCCGAGCGCCAGAGATAGGACGCGGTAACACCACTTCGCATCGCGGGGCGCCCGGCGGTCTTGCCTTTGCTGCCCGCGGGGGCCCGTACATCGACGGCGCTTCTTGTCGGCGCCAGACCACTGGAACTGAGGAGGTACTCATGGCCCAGACCGCTGATCCACCACGCGATGACAGGATCAGCTCGGCAGTTGCCATAGGCCGGATCGCATGGTGCGCCTACAACGACGCCACCACCCACTGGCTGGGGGAGCTCGGAGCATCGTTTCAGCAGCTGGACGGTGTCGTCGGTACGGACTCGACGACCGGGCTGCTGCCTTCCGGTAGGGCCTGACGGATCGCCTCGCCGTAGGAGCCGGAGCCGTCCCGGCAGACGTACTCGGCGCCGGGGTGCTCGCGCAGCCACTTCGCCACCGTCGCGGCACTGCGATCAGGCAGGGCGTCGATCCGTTCGCCGGTCTCGGCGTCGATGACGATCGTGGCACAGCGGTGCCGGCGCTTGAGGGCGAAGTCGTCGATGCCGATCACCCCCACAAGCTCATTGACATCGCGCACACCACGCCAACGACGGCTGTCACCCTTCGTTACCACCGATTACGGGACAGAGCCGTTCGTTGACCGGCCGGTGGCTCCGTCGACCTGGTTACTCCGGGCGGTGAGTAGCCGGGTCGCCCTTCGCTGCGTGGGAACGCGGGATAGGGCGGGGGATCCAGTAGCGCTTGAAGACGTCGAGCTGGAGGGAGCACTCGACGGAGGTGATCTCTTCGCTGCCAGGGAAGTCACTGGTAAGGAAGTCGGCGAGCTGCTGTTCGTCATGGAAGACGCCGACGTAGGTGAGCATCGTCGTGGCTCCGGTCAGCGCGAGGAATCGGGTGGCGGGGTGTTCGGTCAGCGATGCGGCGAGCCGGTTCACGGCGTGCGGGCGGCAGTTGATGCCCAGCACGGCCTCGACCTGGTAGCCGAGGAGTCGCGGGTCCACCTCCACCCTGGGCCTGAGCAGACCGGAGTCGAGCATCGGGGCGACCGTGCGGCGGGCGCGGGACTCGGTGATGTCGAGCGCGCGGGCGATGCACGAGTAAGCCAGCCTGGCGTCGTTGCGCAGCAGGTCGATGGTCGCGCGTTCCAGGTCGCTGAGATGAGCGCCGAGTTCCGCGGTGGTGGGGTCCGGGGTGATCGCGTGTGCGCTCAGGGCGGCGATCTGGGTCGGATCGAGGCGCGGCAGGCGCCAGGCCGCCGTGCTGGTGAGACGCCGTAGTACCCATTCGGTGCGCAGGGAGTGGATGCCTGCGATGCCGGGGACGTCGTTGGCCACGGCGGCGGCGGTGGCGGCACGGGTGGTGCCGTGCAGCATGCAGAAGACGTCGCCGGTACCGGTGGTGGTCGCCACGAAGGTGGTGTCGGGCCGGTCGGACAGTTGCTTTGCGACCTTCGCGGCCTGCCCCGGCTCAGCCTGGATCCATACGTTGACTGGCATCCCCTCGGCGAGCAGCGACCAGTCCACCTCGCAGATCACCGTCAAGACACCCGCGTCGACCAGCCGCGCGTATCGGCGGGTGATCGTCCGCGCCGAGCTGTCGAGCGCGCGGGCCAGAACGTCGAAGGGGGCGCGGGGGGCGTGCTGGAGTGCGGCGATCAGATCCAGGTCCATCCGATCGAGCTCGATGTCAGTCATCGACGCCACTCCTGTCCGCACAGAACATGCTCTCTCGACCGCTGCGACTCGGCCATCCTAACCCGCTTTGCGCAGGGACCCGGCATGCAGATGGAACAAGTGACTGGATCCGGCGATCGCTCCTCGCAGGGTCTGGAGCGTGAGAGGTTCGGGAGTGAGCAGGTGACTCGATTGGGCGATTTCATGCTTCCGCTTGCCTGAAACAGGCGTCATGGCGCACTCTAGATCTTGGAAACAGCGTCGTGGACGGTTCTGGTGAACGGTTGACGCATATCCGGGCGTGAATGGCAGGCAGGGAAGGAACAGCATGCAGTCGATCACTTTGGGTGACGTCAATGTGGCGCGAGTCATCGAATATGAGGGCACCACCCGCGCTCCGGAGGCGATGTTCACCGACGTCGCGCCCCAGGCGTGGGAGGAGCACCGGTCCTGGCTCGCCCCCGATTACTGGGACGTTGAAGCCGGCCTCCTGCGGTCCTGCGTCCAGACATGGGTGCTGCGCAGCGGTGGGGCGACCATACTGATCGACACGGGCGTCGGCGACGCCAAGGAGCGGCCTGCCATGGCTGCCTTCCACCGACTGAACACCGGCTACCTGTCGCGGCTGCAGGCCGCAGGTGTGGCGCCCGAGGACGTCGACGTGGTCGTCAACACGCACCTGCACGCAGACCACGTGGGCTGGAACACCCGCCTGGTCGATGGCGAGTGGATTCCGACCTTCCCGAACGCGCAGTACCTGTTCCCGCGTGCGGACTACGAGTTCTGGAACCCGGCGAACTCCTATCGCCGCCGCATGGAGGTGGCCAACCAGAACGTCTTCGAGGACAGTGTGGTGCCCGTCGTACAGGCTGGCCAGGCTGTCTTGTGGGACGAGTCGCATGTGATCGACGCGAACATGCGGCTCGTCGCGACTCCCGGGCACACCCCCGGGTCGTCCGTGGTGGAGGTGGCCTCCGGCACCGACCGTGCGGTGTTCGTCGGCGATCTGCTGCACAACCCGGTGCAGGTGGTCGAACCCGACTGCAACAGCTGCTTCTGCGAGGACGAGGAAGCCGCACGCGCATCCCGGCGCCGAGTGCTCGGCCAGGCCGCCGACGAAGGCAAGCTGGTCTTCCCCGCGCATCTACGTGGCGGGCGGCCGGCGATGGTGGTGCAGCGGTCGGGCGCCAAGTTCTCCGTCCAGTCGTGGGCGCCGCTGGAGGCCACGGTATGAGCGCCGGGAACCTCGTGGAGACGCGGATCGCGACCGGTCGGATCCGGGGGCTCTCCCGCCCGGGCCGCCAGGTCTTCACCGGCATCCCCTACGCCGCCGCCCCGGTCGGCCCAGGCCGCTTCGCGCCTCCGGCCCCCGCTGCACCCTGGGGCGGGGTACGGGACGCCACCGCGCCCGGACCCACCGCGCCCGCACCTCACCGCGGCGGATTCGGGGGCATGGACTTGCGGCCGGTCATGGGCGGGGGATGGATGCCGGGGGAGGAGTACCTGACGGTCACCGTCACCACCCCGGACGTCGCGGCGCGCGGACTTCCGGTCCTTGTCTTCGTCCACGGCGGCGGCTTCATCTCCGGCACCGGGCAGGCAGAACTGTTCGACGGCGCCACCTTCGCACGGGACGGAGTGGTGCTCGTCACGCTCAACTACCGTCTGGGAGTGGTCGGATGGCTCGACGTGCCGGGGGCTCCGGCCAACCGGGGGCTGCTCGATGTGATCGCCGCTTTGACCTGGGTCGGCGACAACATCAGCGCCTTCGGCGGTGATCCGGGCCGGGTGACACTCGCGGGCCAATCAGCGGGAGCGATGATCGTCGCGGCCCTGCTCGCCGCTCCCCAAGCGGACGGCCTCTTCCAGCGCGCGATCAGCCAAAGCGGCAGTGGCCTGTGTGCTTTCACCTCGGACCAGGCATCCCTGGTCACCCGGTCGGTGTGCGACGCGCTCGGTGTTCCCATGACGGCCGAATCGCTCTCCGCGCTCGACGACTCGCGCCTGGCAAGTGTTCTTGACGCCATCGGGCCGGTCGACCACGCGGCACACGGTTACCGTGACACGTCCCTGGGCAGCAGCCCGTTCAAACCGGTGATCGACGGCGTGCTGCTCGACCAGCAGCCTGCGGTCGTGCTCCACCACTTGACGGAGCCCGGCGCGAAACCTCGAGGGACGACGGCGAACGACCTGCTCATCGGGGTCAACTCGGAAGAAGCCAACCTTTACTCAGTGCCGAGTGGTTCGGGGGCGAAGCTGGCCGAGGCTGATCTGCTGGCCGCTGCCGCCCGACGCCACGAGGACCCCGAGGCACTGGTGGCCGGCTACCACGCGCGCTACCCCGGGGTAGCTCCCGCAGCGTTGGCGTCTCGGCTCATCAGCGACGTGTACGCCGAGAGCAACCGGGCCCTCGCCGACGCCCACGCCGCCCGTCCCGGTTCGCGCACCTATGCGTATGAGTTCGGCTGGCGCTCCGCGGCTTTCGACGGCGGGCTCGGCGCCTGCCACTGCATCGAGCTCCCGTTCGTCTTCGACCGCACCGATATCGCCGCACTCCACGGCGAGAACGCACTGCTCGGCCCCGCCCGGCCCGCGGACTCCATCGCTTCGCGCATGCACGCGGCATGGGTGTCCTTCGTCGACCACGGCGACCCCGGCTGGGAGCGCTACGGCAGCGAAGAGCAGACGACGATGCGCATCGACGAGGAATGGCGGCTGACCCGCAGCACCCCGCGCCCGAGTGCCGCCACCGCTGCCCACTGACACCCCGTATCCGACACAACTGGAGCCAACCATGAGCCAACCAGCCGATACCGATCCCACCATTTCGGCACACGCCGCCATCCACACCGACGAGGCAGCGCCCGCGCCAAGGTACTTCGCCCAGGGAGTACGGAAGGGCTCCATCCTCCAGGTCTCCGGCCAGGGAGCGCTGGACCGCGCCACCGGTGAAGTACTCCACCGGGACAACGCCGCAGAACAGACGATCCTCGCCTTGGAGAACGTCAGCGCGATCCTCGCCGCGGGCGGCGCGTCCATCGCGGATGTGGTGATGTTCCGCATTTACCTGACCAGCCGCGACGACTACAGCGCCATGAACCAGGCCTACGAGCGCTTTGTGGACCAGCATGTCGCGACGGGCCCCAAGCCGTGCCGGACCACCGTCTTCGTCGGGCTGCCCCTGGACGGCATGTTGGTCGAGATCGACGCCCAAGCCGTGGTCGGCTGACCGGCTCAGCATGTGCTGTGTGCGGGGTGTCGGTGCAGGGTGAAGTCGTCCGCTCCGCGCACGCGCGGCACCCGCCGCGTGGGCAGTGGCGCGCGTAGCAGTATGTGCAGTGCGGTGTGTCGGGAGACGAACACTGCCAGGGCGGATAACACGCGTGTGCCAGCGCGGTCGGCCAACTCCCGGACCACTGCCCCGATTTGGGAGGTCAAGCGGGGCGTGCGACGCTGACAACGTTCAAGGACTCCGGGCAACTGTTCGCGGAAGGTCTGACGGCAGCCCCGGGTAGGACACACCAGACGGCGCGCGCACACGGACCACCACCCGGCGGGCATCAATCGGCACGTCGGCGACCATCCGCTCGTGATAACCGTGCACCCGCGTCGTCTCCACCCCGCACCCCGGACACGGCACCGGGTACTCCGGCGTCCGCGCCCACACCCGGATCAGCTCGCCCTCATCCACCACGTCCTCGATGACCAGCGGGGGCAACCCCGAAAACACCACGCCCACAAGCTCGTCGACGTCCCGCATGCAATGACGACGACGCTAATCACGCTTCGTCACCACCGGAAGTCAGACAGAGCCAAGAAACTGACACAGCCCACGATCGTCTTGGGGCGTTTGTCGTTGCGGGAGTTGCCGCCGTTCTTGCCGCCGGATTGTACCGTGCTGCGGGCGGGTTGTCGGAGCTGAAACTGGCACTGGCAGGGGCAGGTACGCATAGCCTGGTGAGCCCATACTCGAATTCATGAGCAGCGAGTCGGTACCGGATAGGTTTCTGCGGACACGGCGTGCGCAGATGCAATTCGCAGACGTCGATTTGCCAGTGTTCGACGAGCGCCGGCGCTTGGCGGGACGGCGGCGTGACGAACCGGCCGCGGTCGCCGGGGTCAGTGAGTCGCACTAAACGAGGCTGGAGCAGGGCGTGTGTCGCCCAACGTGTCCAAGAAAGTCGTGGACTTCATCGCCCGGGCTCTCGTCTGGACGGGACGGAGCGTCAGCGCCCTGTCTACCGCTTCGTCGGCCGATGTGCCGGGAGAACACGCGTCGTAGGACTGTGACGCAACTGCTCTGTTCCCTCCGAATTATCGGAGGGGTCGGAGGGGGAACATTGCCACCCCTTAGCCAACAGATATGAGAGTGGCCTTGCTGAGTACAGCGAACTTCCCGACGTTCACGGATCTGGTGCGGCACCGTACGCAGGAGCACCCGGAGCGGGACGCCTATATTTTCCTGCACGACTCGAGTGGAAGCCATGTCCCCGAGCACCTCACTTACGCCGGTCTGGACCGTGAAGCCCGCAGGCTGGCTTCCTGGCTGCAGCAGCGGGGGCTGTTCGGTGAGCGTGTGCTGATGCTCTACGACCACGGCCTGGCCTTTACCAAGGCTTTCATGGGCTGTCTGTACGCGGGTGTCGTGGCGGTCCCCTCGCCGTTGCCCGACGGGCAGGGTCGGGCATTCTCCCGGGTCACCGGCATCGTCCGTGACGCGAACGTGCGTGTGGTGCTCACCGACCAGGCCAACGTGGAGGATGTGAGGGAGTGGCTTCGGTCCGAGCAACTGGGCGAGCGGGTCGAGTGTCTGGCTACCGACACGCCGGACTACGGTGCCCCGGAGACGTGGCAGCAGCCGCAGTTCGGGCCGGAGCACTTGGCCTTTCTGCAGTACACCTCGGGCTCCACCAGCGACCCCAAGGGCGTTATGGTCTCGCACTGTAATCTGTTGGCCAATGCGGCGGTGTTCAGTGAGATTCTCGGTACCACGCCCGAGGACGTCCTCGGGTCGTGGCTGCCCTACTTCCACGATTTGGGTCTGATCGGCTTCATCCTGCACGCCTTGTATCTGGGCACCACGCTGGTACAGATGTCTCCCGCCTCGTTCCTGAAGCGGCCGCACCGCTGGCTGGAAATGATCTCCGAGTACCGGGTGGCGGTCTGTGGGGGGCCGAACTTCACGTACGACCTGTGCACACGCAGGATCACCGACACGCAGTTGGCCGACGTGGATCTGTCTTGCTGGAAGTCGGCACTCAACGGCGCCGAACCGATCCGCGCTTCCTCGGTCCGGGCGTTCGCCGAGCGTTTTGCCGGCGCCGGCTTCAGCGCCGGCGCGCTGCACTCCGCCTACGGCATGGCCGAAGCCACGCTGATCGTCAGCGGTTCCGTTGTCGGTGTGACCCCGGTCATTCGTACCGTCTCGGCCTTTGCGCTGGAGAACAACCGTCTGATCGACGCCGCTGAGGGCGAGACTGCCAGGTCCGTCGTCAGCTGTGGCCCGGTGGTTGGCTTTGACCTGCGTATCGTCGACCCGGAAACGCGGGAGGAACTGTCTGAGGGGACGGTCGGCGAAATCTGGTTGCGCGGCGAGAGTGTCGCCTGTGGCTACTGGGATCGCGATGAGGTCAACCGGGAGATCTTCGGTGCACATACCGCCACTGGCGCGGGCCCGTTCCTGCGCACCGGCGACCTCGGCGCGTTGGTGGAGGGCGAGCTGTATGTGACCGGGCGGCGCAAGGAAGTGCTGATCTTCCAGGGACGCAACGTCTACCCGCAGGACGTGGAGCAGGTGGTCCAAGGCTTCGATCCGCTGCTGGGGCAAGGTCCCGGTTCGGTCTTCACCGTGGAAGCGGGCGGTCGTGATGTCGCGGTGGTGGTTCAGGAAGTTCGCGGCGCCCCCCAGGGTATTGGCCTGGAGTCGCTGGCGCAGTCGGTGCAGTGGGGTGTCTCTCGAGCCTTCGATGTACCGGTCGGGGGCGTCCTGCTGGTTCGGCGCGGGACCGTACGCAAGACCACGAGCGGCAAGATCCAGCGCTCGCTGATGCGGAGGTTGTTCCTGGAGGGGAAGTTGGAGGCCTTCCAGGAGCTACTCACCCCGGAAGTGGCGGCCCGGATCGGGCGTCCTGGGGCGGCCGGTTCGCCGGCTTGAACGCGACGGACGAACCAGACGGGAGAGGATCTGTGATGACGGCTGCGGTGCGTGACCAGGGTCTTGTGGCGGCTGTGCCGGACACCGGCTCGGCGCCGGAGACGCGGGTTGCCGCCGTGGAAGCGGCCTTTGGGGACCCGGGGGATCCGGACAACCCGGTCGGCCACGCGGCCTTGCTGGCCGCCGACGCGGACCGGCGGGTCCTCGACGAGGCTGAACTGGCCTTGGACCGTTTCGGTCTGGGTGCTGAGCTGGTGCCGCGGACGCTGGGAGGCCGGATGGACCGGATCGACACGGTGGCCCGCCTCTTGCGCCACGTGTTCCGCCGGGACGCCTCGGTCGGCGTGGGCAACGCGCTTATGACTTTCACGAGTGCGGTGCATGTGTGGAACGCCGGGAGCACACAGCAGCGGGAAGCGACCGCGGGACTGCTTCTCGGCGGGGGCCGGATGACCAACGCCTGCCATGGAGTCACACATGGCAGCGTGCTGCTGCGCGACGAGTACGAGGCGTGGCCGCAGGACTCCGGCTACCGTCTGGAGGGCCGCAAGCGGGTTGTATTCAACGGCACCAGGGCCGATGCGCTGACCCTGGTATGCCGCACCGGCGGGGCGGGCCCGCGGTCCCACTCCGTGTTTCTGGTAGGGCGGGAGGGACTCGATTCGGCCGCCGTCTCCGAGCTGCCCCGTCAGGAGACCCTCGGGGTCCGCTCCTGCCGAATCGCAGGTCTGGCTTTCCGTGGCTGCTGCCTGGACCGTCTTGCGCTCCTCGGCGAGGAGGGCGAAGGAACGGAGCTGACTCTGCGCTCCTTCCAGATCGTTGGCGCCGTCGCTGCCTCGGCAATGATCGGCGTAGCCGACACGGCGCTGCGCACCGCCGTGCGGACAGCGCTGCGCAACGAGCAGCACGGGGAACATGCATGGCAGACCCTGGCCGGCGGATTCGCCGATCTGCTGCTGTGCGACGCCTTCGCACTGGTCGGTACCCGGGCCGTGCACCTGCTGCCCGAACGGACCAGTGTGTACGCCGCCGCCGTCAGGTACTTGGTGCCGCGGGTTCTGGCGCAGACGCTGAACGACCTGTCCTCGGTCCTCGGCAGGCACCTTTTCGACCGCGACGGCGAGGCCGGCCTCTTCCAGAAGGCGGTGCGCGACCTTCCGGTGATCGGCCTCGGCCATCTTGGCAGTGCTGCCTGCCAGGCCATCCTGATACCCCAGTTGCGCCGCCTGGCTGAATCTGCCTGGATGCGCACCGAGCCGGCGCCGGCTCTGCTCTTTCGGCCGCACGGGGAGCTGCCCGCCCTGACCGGCCCGGACCGGTTGTCGCTGGCCGCGTCGGACGACCCTGTCAGCTCCTGGCTCGACCATGCCTGCGAGGGCCCGCTGCGTCCGCTCGCCGCCGCGCTGCAAACGGAGTTCAAGGAGCTGCGCGCACGCTGCCTGGAGCTCCCGCCCGGCGTCACCGACCTGCGAGCCTTCCCGCTGGCCGATCGCTACGCGCTGTTGCTGGCGGGCGCCGCGGTCCTGGCCGTGCACGCCACCTGCGCAAGCGGTCCGTCCGGGCCTGGTGACACTTTCCTCGCCGACCCCGCGTGGGCAGCTCTCGCCCTGACACGGATCGCCCGCCGGCTCGGACTGCCGGCTCCCGGGATGGATCCGCAGTGGGCACTGACCCTCCGGCGCGAGGTGTACGACCGCCACGCTCGGCGGCACAGCTTCGACTTGTATGCGACGCCGGTCCTCGGCTGACCGGCCGTCACCCGCACACGACCATCGCGTAAGCCCCAAGGAGTGATCTGTCATGACCAAAGCCGCCCAGGGCCATACCGGCGTAACGCTGCGCGAATGGATCGTCGAGCGGGTGGCACGGCACGTGGAGATGGACCCTGCCGGCCTTTCCGTCTCGGTCCCGCTGGCGACCTACGGTCTGGACTCGGTCGTCGCGCTCAGCCTGTGCGGGGACATCGAGGAGGAATACGGCGTCGAACTGGAACCGACCCTCGCCTGGGACTACCCCACCGTCGAGGCCCTTGCCGACCACCTGGCAGCCCGGCTCGCGGGGAGCACCGCACGATGAACGAGATCGCCATTGTCGGGCTGGACTGCCGATTTCCCGGCGCGCCTGACGCGGAGGCCTTCTGGGACCTGCTGATGCGGGCCGGTGACGGCGGCGGAGAAGTACCGCCGGACCGCTGGAGGGCGGTTGAGTGCTATGACCCGAATGGCTCACCGGGTCGCACCAATACCACGCGGGGCAATTTCGTCCACGACCCTGGTGTTTTCGACAGCGATTTCTTCGCGGTCTCGCCGCGCGAGGCCGAAGCGATGGACCCGCAGCAGCGGCTCTTCCTGCAGGCCGTCTGGCGGGCTCTCGAGGACGCAGGGATGCCGCCGCACCGGCTGGCCGACACCGCTGTCGGGGTCTACGTGGGAGTGATGGCCAGCGAGTGGGGTCAGTTGCAGTTGCGCGACTACGCCAAGGTCACGGCCCAGACGGGGGCCGGCAGCAGCTGCAGCATGGTCGCCAACCGGGTCTCCTATCACCTCAACCTCAAAGGCCCGAGCCTGGCGGTGGACACTGCCTGCTCCTCCTCTCTGGTCGCGGTGCACCTCGCGGTGAACGCGCTGCTCTCGGGCGAGGTGGACCACGCGGTGGCGGGCGGCGTCAACCTCCAGCTCACCCCGGCGTTGGGCATCTTCTACACCCAGGCGGGGCTGTCGGCGCCCGATGGCCGCTGCAAGCCGTTCAGCTCTGTGGCCGACGGCATCGGGCGTGGTGACGGCGTGGGCGCCGTGGTGTTGCGTCGGCTGGAGGATGCCCTGGCAGACGGCCAGCAGGTGTATGCGGTGATCCGCGGCACCGCCGTCAACCAGGACGGACGCAGCAACGGGCTCACCGCGCCCAGCCGCTGGGCGCAGCAGGAGGTGCTGGCGGCGGCGTTGCGCCGCGCCGCGGCGAGCCCCGGCCAAGTGGACTTCATCGAGACGCACGGCACCGGAACGGTGCTGGGCGACATGATCGAGGCCAAGGCGCTGGGCCACGTCTACGGAGCCGGCCGCAAGCAGCCCTGTGCCATCGGCTCGGTCAAAGGCAACATCGGCCACACCGAGGCCGCCGCGGGTATCGCCGGGCTGATCAAAGTGGCCCTCGCCCTGCACCACCGTATTGTTCCCGCCAGCCCGTTCGCCACCCGGGAGAATCACAAGCTGGCGCTGCGCTCGCACGGATTGAGGTTGCTGAAGACGCCGCTGCGGCTGCCGACGGGCCCGGTTCTGGCCGGTCTGAGCAGCTTCGGCATGGGCGGCACCAATGCCCATGCGGTGCTGGCCTCCGCGCCGTCGCGGGCCCGTCGGCGGTCGGTGGCGGGCAAAGGGCTGGATACCCCGGTGGTGTTCACCCTGAGCGCCGACAACCAGACCGGACTGCGCCGCAATGTGCAGGCGCAGGCCGACTGGCTGGCGCGCCGCCGGCACGAGTCGGTGGCCCCGCTGGCCTGGAGCAGCAACCAGGTGAAGACCACGCTGCCGCACCGCTTCGCCGTGGTGGCACGCAGCACCGGGGAGTTGTCCCGCAAGCTGGCCGAGGCGGCGGCCGACCCGGAAGAGTTCGCCATCCGTACGGGCCGGCCCGAGAAACGGCACAAGGTGGCCTTCCTCTTCACTGGCCAGGGGGCCCAGTTCGTGGGCATGACCCGTCGGCTGTACCAGGAGTCTGCTCTGTACCGGGGCTACTTCGACGAGGCCGACGAAGCGTTGCAACCGCATCTCGGACAGTCAGTGCGCAACCTGGTGTTCGCAGCCGACGACCGAATCCACCAGACCGGCCACGCGCAGCCCGCGCTGTTCGCCGTCGGCTACGCCCTGGCCCGGACGATGACCGGCCTCGGCGTCGAACCGGCCGCCGTCCTCGGGCACAGCGTCGGCGAGTTCGCTGCGGCGGTCGCCGCGGGCGTGCTCTCACTGGACGATGCGGCCCAGTTGGTGTCGGCGCGCGGCAGCTTGATGCAGGCGCTGCCCGCGGGCGGCGGGATGACCGCCGTGCGGGCCGGCGCCGAGGAGATCGCGGATCTGGTCGCCGACGAGCCGTTGGTGGACATCGCTGCCGTCAACGGACCCGGCGCCACTGTGCTCTCCGGTGCGCTGGAGGCGCTGGAGCGCATCGCGCAGGCGTTGCGCCGCCGTGGCGTCGATGCCACGCCGCTGAAGGTCTCGCACGCTTTCCACTCTCGCCTCATGGCTGCGATGCTGCCCGAGTTCAGCCGGGTGGCCTCGGCTGTGCGCCCCCGAGCGCCGCGCATCCCCCTGTACTCCACGCTTCTTGGACGGGCAACCGACACAGAAGCGATGGACGGCGGCTACTGGACGAGCCAGGTGGTCGAGCCGGTGCGCTTCGCCGACGCCGTCCACGAGTTGGTCAACGACGGCCTGAAGCTGCTGATCGAGATCGGGCCCAAGCCGGTGCTCACCCCCCTCGTGCGCAAGCTCCGGCTGGCCGACGACCTGGTCTGCCTCCACCCTGCCCCCGGGGAGGAAGCAGGCCAAGAGGATCTGGCCGAGGCCGTGGCGGCGCTCTTCCTCGCGGGCATCGACCCGCTCTGGACGGGTCTGTACGGGGAGCCGGATCGACAGTTGCAGCGGCTGCATCCCTACGAGTTCTCCACCCAGCGCCGCTACTTCAACCTGCCAGTGGCGATCCCCGCCGCTCTTGCACCGCAGGCGGACGACCGCCGACCGGCCGCCCGGCCTGCCCCGGATGACGGGGGTGGTGCGGCCGAAAACGGGGCACCCACCCCGTCGGCGAACACGGACCGGGTGACCCACGCCGTGCTCACCGCCGTCGCGGAGACCGGTGGCTACGAGCCAGGCGAGATCGCGCTCCGCTCCCGGCTCTACGAGGACCTCGGTTTGGACTCGGTGCAGGTCATGCAGCTCAAGGTCAGGGTCGAGACCGCGCTGCCGGAGCTTTCGGAGTTCACCGTCCAGCAGTTGCTGCCGCACCTGACCACTGTGGGCGCGCTGATCGCATTCCTGCGCGAGCACAGCACCGCTGCCGTACCCCAAGCCAGTTGACGTCCATCAGCAGTGTGAGAAAAAGGAAGATTGCGACCATGGCCGACGCCAATGCGTACATAGCCGCCGTCGGGACCGCTTTGCCAGGTGCTCCCATCGACAACCAGCGCCTCGCCGATCGTTTCGGTATCGACGCGAACTGGATCGAAGTGTTCATCGGGACCAGGACCCGGCACTTCGCGCTCGACCTGGACAGCAAGGAGCAGCAGTACACGCTGGCTGACCTCGCCGCGCAGGCGGGGGCCAAGGCTCTGGCAGCCTCCGGTCTGGAGTTGGAGGACATCGGATTCATCGTGCTGGGCACGGCCACGCCGGACGCCTTGATGCCGGCCACGGTCAACCTGGTCGCCGACAGGCTGGGCCTGGACCACCTGCCCACCTACCAGCTCCAGTCCGGCTGCGCCGGCGCGGTGCAGGCGCTCGACCTCGGCTACTCACTGGTCAGCAGTGGACTGCACCGCAACGGTCTGGTGCTCGGCGGGGACGTGTGCGCCAAGATCCTGCCGTTGGACCAGGACTTCACCACCATGCCGCCGTCCGAGCTGGTCAACTTCGTGCTCTTCGGTGACGGGGCCGGGGCCGCGGTGATCACCTCCGAGCCTGTCGGGGCGCGGCTGGCTCTGCGCCGGGTGCTCAACCGGCTGACCGGGCTCGGCCGCGAACCGGGCCAGACCGTGGAGTGGTTCGGCGTCGCCGACCTCGACTCGGGGCGGCAGCCGATCCGCGAGGACTACAAAGCCATCGAGAGTGCTGTGCCGGTGATGGCCCGGGAGATCGTCTGGGAGCTAATGGACGAGCTGGGCTGGTCCGAGGACGAACTGGACTATGTGCTGCCGCCCCAGCTGTCCGGTCGGATGACCGAACGGATTGTGGCCCACATGGACTTGCCGGGCGTTGCAGAGGTCTCCTGTGTCGCGGAAACCGGGAACACCAGCAACGCCCTGCCGTTCATGCAGCTCGCACGGCTCCTGGAGGTAGTCGAACAGGGCCAGAAGGCGATTGGCGTGGCCGTCGAGTCGAGCAAGTGGATCAAGGCTGGCTACGCCCTGGAAAAGGTCTGAGGAACTGAAGCGTCGTTATGACCGAGACACAGACTATGACTGCGCTGGATCAGATCCGCGTCTGGAACGCCGAAGGGCGTCTGGCCGAACAGTACCCCGGGGTGCTCTCGCTGATCCGGCTGCTCGATGCGGACGCCCGCGCCTCCGTCGGGCAGTTGCTCGCACGCCTCGACGCCGAAAAGGTTCAGCGTCTGCACCCGCAGACGCCGACCTCTACCGTGGCGATCACCGGTCACTCCACGCTGACCAGCCTCATCGCCCCGCTCACCGGTGAATTCGCCCGGCACGGAATGCTGCTGCGCCCGCGCGTGTCGGACTACAACGCTTACGCGCGTGACCTGCAAGATCCGGGCAGCGAGGTCTACCTTCCCGACACTGACCTGGTGCTGTGCCTGCTGGACGCGGAGGCTGTCTTCGACGACATGCTCTCTCCGTGGCGCCTCGAACACGCCGAAGAGGCCCTGCGCAGTAAGCTCGCCCAACTGAACACGCTGGCCGCAACCTACGCCGCCCACGGCGCGGGCACGCTGGTGCTGAACACCGTGCCTCTGCTGCCGAAGTTCACCCATCAGCTGGTCGACCTCCGCTCCCGGGCCCGGCTCGGCGTCGCCTGGCGCGAGTTCAACGCGGGCCTACTGCGCCTGGGCGAGACACACGCCAACTCTCTCGTCCTGGACCTGGAGCCGCTGGTCGCCGTGGGCGGACCGGTCGCCGACCCCCGTTTCAGCTGCTATGTGAAGGCGCGGCTGTCCGAGGAGACCCTCGGCGCCTACGCCGTCGAAGTCGGCCACCTGGCACGGGCGCTGACCGGGCGGGCGAAGAAGGTTCTGGTCCTGGACGCCGACAACACACTGTGGGACGGCATCCTGGGTGATGACGGCCCGGAGGGCATCGCCATCGGCGGCAGTTTCCGCGGCGAGGCGTTCGCCGCTTTCCAGAAGGTGTGCAAGCAGATCGGCTCGCAGGGCGTGATGCTCGCCATATGTAGCAAGAACGATCGCGAACAGGTCCTCGGAGTGCTGCGCGAGCACCCGGAAATGGTGTTGCGCGAGGACGACTTCGTCAACGTCACCGCCAACTGGCAACCCAAGGACGAGAACCTCGAGACGCTGGCGCAGCGGCTGAACCTCGGCACCGACAGCTTTGTGTTCGCCGACGACAGCACCTACGAGTGCGGCCTGGTCGAAGCCGGTGTCTCCGGCGTCGCGGTGGTGCGCCTGAACGACGAACCGGCGTTGCACGTCGATCGGTTGCTCGCGGACGGCTGGTTCGACGTGCGGGAGCTGACCGAGGAGGACCGGGCCCGCGCCGACCGGTACCAGGTCGAGGAGTTGCGACAGGAGTTCCTGGCCGGCGCCGGCTCCACCGAGGAGTACCTGGCCGGGCTGGAGGTGAGAGTCGGTTTCGGACCGCCAAAGGGCGTGGAGGCCACCCGCGTCGCCCAGATCACCCAGCGCACCAACCAGTTCAACCTGACCACCCGCCGGCTTCAGCCCCAGACGGTTCGTGAGCGGCTGGCCGACCCGGGCTGGCTGGTCCTTGCGATCCGTTCGGGCGATCGCTTCGGCGACAACGGCATCGTCGGCGCCGTCTTCGCGCAGATCCGCGATGACGGTCTGCACCTGGACAACTTCCTGCTGAGCTGCCGGGTCTTCGCTCGCGGCATCGAGCAGGCGTGCCTGTCGGCCCTGCTCCAGGCCGCGCGGGAGGCGGGCCTGCCGGCGGTCTGGGGCGAGTACCGGCCCACCGCCAAAAACCATCGGATGCGCGACTTCTACCCCCACCATGGCTTCGCCGAGGTGGGGGAGAGGGACGGGAGGCTGCTCTTCCGGCATCCGCTGGATGCGGTCGACTCCGTCCCGGCGCACGTCGCCCTGGACACCGACCTGCCCGCCTTGAGCGTGGCTGCCCATCCGCTTGCTCCCAGGCACTGAGGACACCCATGACCACACTGACCACGTCCGACGACTACGTCCGCCTGTTGCGTGACCTCGTCGGCTTCCCCGTGTCCGCCTACGAGCTCGACACGCCTCTTGACCTGCTCTACGGCTGGGACTCGGTACACCTGCTCAAGCTGGTCACCGCGATCGAGCGGGAGAGCGGCGTGCGGCTCGCAGTCACCCGCGTGCTCGAGGCGCAGACCCTCAATGAGATCTTCGTCCTGGCGACGTCCGCATGAGCACCGACGCCAAGGTCACCGCCGCCGGCACGCCCCTTGCCGTCGTACCCGAACGCCAGCGCCGACACACCCTCTACTTCCTCCAGTACGCCTTCGCCGCCCAGCGGACCGTCTCCGTCGACTGTCCGGTCGACATGTCCGCCGTCCAGGCGCACCGCCGCGCTGCGCAGGCGGACGGCCGCGCATACTCTCTGGTCAGCTACGTCGTCTGGGCGGGCGCCCGGGCGGTAGCCCGGCAGCCGGAGGCGAACTCCGCGCTGATCGGCCGACTGCGGCCGCGACTGGTGCGATACCCGGCGGTCAACACCAAGGTCGCGCTGGACAAGACCATGTCGGGACGCCGGGTGGTGCTCTCCGCGTTGGTGCGCGGGGCCGAACAGCTCGGGTTGGACGCGATCCAGCAGGAGATCGTCCGTCACCGCGACGGTGACCCGGAGCGGATGCCGGAGTTCGAGGGTGTGCGCAGGCTCAACCGGATGCCGACTCCCGTCGGTCGGTGGATGTTCCGCAGGCTGCTACGTCGCCCCACCGTGCGCGGGGCGACGCTCGGCACCCTGTCCGTCAGCTGCCTGGGGCACCGGCCGGTGGACGCCTTCATGGGGGCCGGCGGTACCACCGTCACCTTGAACGTCGGCCGGATGCAGGACCGGCCGTGGGTTCGCGAAGGTGAGGTGATCGTGGCACCAGTGATGCGGGTGAACCTTACCTTCGACCACAGAGTGATCGACGGGGCCATCGCCGCAGACATCATCGCGGATATCAAAGACGCCCTGGAGAACATTCGTGCGTACGGCGCCGCAGAGCAGTCTGACGCCCGTGATCCCGCCACCGGTCCGGATCGCGGAGGGCAAGCCGTGGGAGGACGTCCGTGAGAACGTCGAGCAGCACGGCACGGCGGTGCTGTACACCCGGCTCGACTCCTGGCAGTGGGAGTCACGGGACGAGAGCGCACTGCGCCGACTGCTGGGCCGGGACTTTGCCCGCTACGTCAGGTTCGACAACCCGATACTGCGGCGCCGGTTCGCGGCTGCCCGAGCGCTGCTGAAAACGGCCGCAGCTTTCGTACTGCGAGTTCCACCGGAGTCGTTGGAACTCTCCTACAGTCCCAGCGGACGGCCCTACCTGCGCGGCTTCGACCAGCTCGACATGAGCCTCAGCCATACCGAGGACCTGCTCCTGGTCGGGCTGACGACCCGCGGACTGATCGGCGTCGACGTCGAGCGCGCGGACCGGATGCTGTGGGGTCCGGGTCTGGGTCATCAGGTCTGCACGCCGCACGAACTGCGCCAGCTGTCCGCACTTGCGGAACACGAACGCAACCAGAGCCTGGTGCGTCTGTGGACGCTCAAAGAGGCATACACCAAGGCCATCGGCCAAGGCATGCAGTTCCGGTTCACCGAGTTCGGCTTCGCCGACGCCGCCGACGCCGCCGGTCACGTCAGGGTGCTGCGGCCCGACGGCACGCCGGGCACCGGCGACGAGTGGGCCTTCAGCACCCAGACGCTGCCGGAGGGCTTCTGCATGAGCACGGCCGTCTGCAACACCGGCTTCGGCAGCCCTCTCGACCCAGCCGCCGCAACCATCCTCGACCAGGGCCTGGTGGCCGCACTCTCCGCGGCACTCGGCTCCGGCTCCGTTGCCGACACAGTTGCCGGCACTGAACAGCCCGCCGCCGACCGGCGGCGCGGTCCCGAAGAATGAAAAAGGTGAACACCATGACCACCAACGACCTTGACGAACTGAAGCAGTTCGTCCTGCTGCACGCCCGCGCCCTGGGGCTGGAGCCCGCCGAAGCTGCCAAGGTGCGCGACCGGATCCAGCGCGACGACGGGACGTCAGGAAAGGGATCCTGGGTCGGCGAGTGGTCAGCCGAGGCAGACCTGCGGCTCTCCGACGGAGACCTGGCCGCGGCTGTCTCCCGTTATCTGCTCGCGAGCTTCCCCTACCCGCGCGACGCGGCCCGCCGGGTGGCGCGTGAGAGCGCCCTGGCTGCCTTCGACACCTGGCGGCAGACCGTGCCGGGCGTGGAACGGCTCACGGTGGAGACCCCGGCCGGGGTGTTCCACGCCTGGACCCGCGGCCTGGATCGGGACAACCCCAAGCCGGTGCTGGTGGTGACCGGCGGGATCGTCTCCGTCAAAGAGCAGTGGGCGCCCTTCCTGGACATGGCCCAGACTCTCGGCGCAGCGGCCGTGATCGCGGAGATGCCGGGCGTCGGCGAAAACTCCCTGCCCTACACACGGGACAGCCACCGCATGTACGGGGCAGTGCTCGACGCCGTCGCGGACCGGGCCGACAGCTCCCACACGGTACTGGTCGCGCTCAGCTTCAGCGGCCATCTGGCACTGCGCCAGGCTGCCGTGGACGAGCGGATCCGCGGTGTGGTCACCGTCGCGGCCCCCGTCGCAGGCTTCTTCAGCGACCCGGCCTGGCAGCCCCGCGTTCCCGCGGTCACCGCTACCACCGTCGCTCACCATGCCGGGCTCGACGGCGCGGACCGCGCTGAGGTGTTCTCACGGCTGGCGGACTGGGCCCTCACCCCGCAAGAGCTGTCCTCGCTGCGCATACCGGTGGCCTACGCGCGAAGCCTGCGCGACGAAATCATCCCCAACACGGAGGCGGAGCTGCTACGGCAGCACGTCCCCGGGCTGCGGCTGGTCGACTTCGACGACGTGCACGCCTCGCCGGGGCACATCGACGAGGTCCGCGCCTGGATGGCCTCCTCTGTAGCGGACATGCTCAACACGACCGCACACCCGGGGCTCACCCTCGGCTCCCTCCAGACAGTGAACCGGTGAACGTCCCCGGCGCCACGCCCACGCCCTACCTGCCGCACCCGCCCAACGGCGACGCGTTGCTGAACCTCTTCTGCTTCCACCACGCGGGCGCCGACGCCTCCGCCTTCCGCGGCTGGGCCGAGCACCTGGGCCCGGACGTGTCGGTGGCCCCGATCCAGCTGCCCGGCCGCGCCAGCCGGATTCGCGAGACCCGGTTCACCGAACTGGAACTGCTGGCGGCGGACGTGGGAAAGGCGCTACTGCCCTGGCTGAACCGACCGTACCTGTTCTACGGCCACAGCATGGGCGCGCTGCTGGCCTACACCGTGGCCAGCCGGCTCGGCCCGGACACCCTGCTGCCCAAGGCGCTGATCGTCAGCGGGTACCCCGCTCCGCATCTGCCTCACACCCTGGAACTGCAACCGGACCTGACGGACCGCGAGTTGATGGAACGACTTCTCGGCCTCGGCGGCCTGCCCGCCGAGCTGGCCGACCACCAGGAGTGGCTCGAGGTGCTGATGCCCGTCATCCGCGACGACCTCGCCATGTGCGCGAGCCACCGCCCCATCTCCTTCAGAAGGCTGCCGATCCCGATCCACGTGCTGGCCGGACAGCACGACCCGTTGGTGGACGTCGCCGACGTGCTCGCCTGGCAGCAGCACACATCCAAGCTGTTTCGCTCCGAGACATTGCCCGGCCGACACTTCTTCCCGCAGGAGAGACCGGCGGCGTTCTACGCCGCGCTGCTGCGTGCGGTGTCGGCCTGGATGCCATCGAGCTCGATGGTGCGCGGGCCCAACGAGAAACCCTGAGTGGGTTTGTCGATTCCGCGTGTGACCGTGCCGGTCGGGCTCTCTCGGGTACCGGGCGCCTCAGATCAGCCGGTCGCGGTTGCGTGCGGCGGCGGCGCGGACGAGCTGGGCGAAGCGTGCGCGGCTGTGGTGCTGGTGCGCTTCGGCCTCCCGTTCCTCGTCGTCCTCGGTTTCGTCCTCCTCGTCGTTGTCGAGTTCGTCGTACTCGCTGTGGAGGAGCCAGCAGCCGTGCCGGTGGATCCACCCTCCACGTACTTGCCTCGCGGGAAAGTTGGGTCTACTTTCTCTATAGGAAAGTAATCGCCTAAGGGGAGAACAGCATGAGTACGCCCAGCCCCTCCGAGGCCCGGGACGCGCTGGCCCGCGTCCGCGAGGTCCGTCTCGACGCCGCCGAGTCGCTGCGCACACCCTGGTGGGTGTGGGCGGTGTTCGGCGCCGTCATGGCCTTGTTCCTCGCCGCCAACGACTTCGGCTCCACTGTCCAGGGGGTCGCCTCTGTCGGTCTCGGCGCCCTCGCCGTCGCGTGGGTCGTCGCCGGGCGGCGCAGCCCGCGCGTGGCCGCCGCCTCCGGTGCCCTGCACCGCAGCGCCCTTCCCCGATACGCCGGGCTGCCCGTGCTGCTGATCTGCCTCATCGCCGTCGTCGTCGAGCACTTCGCCGGCCCCGCTGTGCACCGCGTGCTGACCGGCTCCGGCATGCCCGCCTGGATCCGCGAGTACCCGTACACCACCGCGGCGCTTCCGTACGCCGTCCTCAATATTGCCGCGGGCCTGCTGGCCAGTGCGATGCTGCGGCGGATGGCCCGTCGCAAGGCGATCCGATGAGCGTGACCGGACCGGCCGCCGGCGCCCTCCCCGGATTGGAGCAACTCCTCCTGGATCCGACCAGGTTGACCATCGTCTCCCTGGTGTCCGCGACCACCTGGTGCGAGTTCGCCTTCGTCCGCGACCACGCCGGGCTGAGCGACTCGGCGCTGTCCAAGCAGCTCACCACGCTCGGCGGCGCCGATCTCGTCGAAATCCGCAAGGGCCACGTCGGGAAGCGGCGCTGCACCTGGGTGCGGGCCACCGCCGCCGGGCGGGAGCGGCTGCGCGCGCACGTGGCCGCGCTCCAGCAGATCGCCGACCGCGCCGAGCAGGCCGCCGCGGACCGCCCCGACAGCGGCGCCGACACGGGGCCCGGCCTCGATGCCGACACACAGCGACCTCACACCGGCTGACCCGCACCCCGCCCAGCACCGGGTTGTTCCCGTGGCGTTCGAACAGCCGACGATCGTCGCAGCTCGAAGTCCCACACGACCCCGACGAGCCACACCACAGCACCGCCACCGGCGGCACGAGGCCGGACTGACCAATGTGCTCAGCATCCGGGTCCGCTGCGGGATGCTGCCGATACGGCCCTGCACTCGGCGGGACCGTGTCCCGTCGAGTGCAGGGCCGATATGTGCGGCGACTGGCCGATGCGCCGACTGGTGGTGTCCCGACAGTGATCGAGGTGTTGGTAGGCCGGTTCAAGCGCGGTGCACCCCGCTGCCCGGCGGTGACGTTCGCCGAGGAGATCACATCTATGTGGGCATCATCCACCTCGAGCTGCGATCGGATGGGCGGTCTACCGCCGTCGGCTGGGGTCAGCCATTGCCTCAGCGGGACCGTCGAGGCCCGGCTCCTCTTCCTCGACGTGCGGTATGCGCAAGAACAGGGTGTCGAACGCCCCCGCACCGTGACAGGTGAGGGTGACCGTTGGGCTCTCGTCCCCGGTGTACCTTGCCCAGTCCACTCTGGGGTCCCGTTTGGCGGAGTCCGGGAACGTCAGGTGCTGCGGTGTGGGCGGGGGCTGGGGTGTGTAGGGGGCGTAGGCCGGGTACGGCGGTATTCCTGTACTGCGGTGTCTGCCCTGCTGTGCAGTGGCTTGTTCCATGCCGCCGCTCGTCACCACGACCGCGACGCCGACGATGATCAACAGGAGCCCGGGCACGGTCGCGGGCTTGATGCCCTGCCCCATGAACCACCACGCGGCGAGCGCCGCCACGGGGGTCTCCAGCAGGAGTAGGACGCTCATTGTCGTCGCCGATGTCCTGCCGAGGGCGAAGTTCAGTGAGCCGAGCCCCAGAATCTGGGGAAGGATGAGCAGCCCGAGCAGCGACAGTTGCGTGGATCTGTCAAAGCCCGTCAGCGGGATGTGGGCCAGCCGGCAGACGGCAAGGAGTTCCAGACCGCAGACCAGCGAAGTGAACGTCGAATAGAGCGGTGTGCTCACATCCGCGCGTGACCGTTCGCTCAGCGCGGTGTACCCGGCCTGGGCGATGGCCCCGACGAGGGCGAGCAGGTCCCCCAGCAGTGCCGTACCGCCAGACCTGATGTCGAGACCGCCCGCTGCGGCTGCTCCCACTACGGAGAGCGCGAGACCCGCCCATGTCCGGTGGGACGTCCGGACGCCCTGTGCCGCGGCGATGAGGGCCTGCCAGACGGGCTGGGTGGCGACGAGTGCCGTGGCCATGGCGACCGAGGTCAGCCGGGTGCTGGTCATGAAGGTCGCGAAGTGGAGGGCGAGCGACGTGGCCGCGAGGAAGCCGAAGACCAGGGGCCGCCACTGTTCCCGGCGCAGGATGCCGCGCTCACCTCGAGCGACGCGCACCACCTCGCGACGGCGCAGTAACAGCAGGAGCGGTCCGAGTACGGCGAAGCCCAGACAGTTGCGCCAGAAGGCCATGGAGAGCGGCGAGGCGGAGGCGGCGGCGGTGAGCGGGGCGGTGGCCGAGACGGAGACCACGGTGACCGCCATCGCCGCCATGGACAGCGGATCGAGCTTGGACTTCACGCGTTCGTACCGCCGTCCGCGGTCGACCGGGCGGCGGCGGATGCCGGGGTTCCGATGCCGTCGCGCGTGGAACGCGGCGGCGGAACCTGGGCGTTCGCGTGGCGGTACTCCGCGCCGTCCCTCCCGCCGCGGTTGCGATCGAAGACGTCCATGCCGTGCAGGCCCAGCCGTGTTCCGTGGCGTACTCGCACGAACTGCCACGGGGCCGCGGATATCGACGTGCCGTCGGTTACATGTCCAATATTGATCACTGGGTACGCAGTTTCTGTGCTGTGGGAAGGGGGGGCGGCTCAGGGCGTCGACAGCGGAGGTGAGACCGGCCGGCGCCGACGTGTCCTCGTCGTTCAGGCGGGCTGTAGGCGGCAGGAGCGCGGCAAGGAGAGTGAAGTGCCGGGGTTGCCGGACAGCCCGATCTGTGGGTTGCGGTCAGCACACGTTCACGGGCCTGCGAACCTTCACCGCCATCCCCTACGCCGCGCCCGTCACCGGTCCTGCCCGGTTCGCGGCCCGGCTCCGGTGTCCACCAGGATCGTCACGCCTTCACTGCGCAGCACGAAGGTCTGCATCCCGGTCATCAGCAGTCCCGTGTCCCGGTCCCAGAAGTCCGGAGAGAGCCAGGAGCGGTTGTCGTCCCACACCTGCGGGCCGAGGTCCGCGAACAGCCCGTTCAGCGGACGGGTAGCGGCCTCGAACTCCACTACACGTGTCACCTCGACATGGCCGAGGGTGAAGGAATTCGTGCTCATGCCGTCCATCTCCGGATCTGGGTGATGAGAGTGGCCGGTTCGTCAGCGGAGGTCGTGCCGGCGAGCGGCCAGGATGTTCGGGTTCTTGCTTGTGACGTAGGCGGCGTCCATCACGTAGACGGTGCCGCCGCGTATCAGGAGCGAGGTGGGGTTCTCCAGGCCGTCGGCGGCGGTCAGGACGGTGCTCTGGGCGCCGTCAGGACCGATGCGCACGACGGTGTTGGTGTGGTTGAGAGCAGCCAGGATCTCGTCGCCGGCACCGGTGAAAGCGAAGTCGTCAACGATGGTCAGCCTGCTCGCCCGGATTTGAACGGGCCCCGGGTGGTTGCCTGGCAGGAAGGGGATGCGCATGATGGTGCCCTGGTCGGCGTTGGACACCCAGACCGCATGGTTGTGGATCTTCAGGCCGTTGGCGCCCGCGATGCTGGAGAACGCGAGTTCGGGCGCGGTCGTCCAGGCGGTCGCCGCCCCGCCGGCGGTGGGAACGCTCCAGATCGTGCCGAGCACACTGTCGGCGATGTAGAGCACACCGCTTCGCCGGTCCAGGGCCAGTCCGTTGGGCAGGCCGTTGGCGGGCAGGGCGGCGATCCGTTCCGGCTTCCCGTGCGGACGCATCCGCCACACACCCGTCAGGTCCGCGCTGCCGGCTGCGTACAGGAAGTACAGGGTTCCGTCCTGATCCCGGACGATGCCCATGGTGGCAGCGAAGTGCAGGACCGGCGTGTTGACCCCGCCGTCAGCGGGCGGCGGCATGGTGGCCAGGATGTGCGTCGCACCGTCGGTACCGACCCTGGCGACCTGCCGGGCCACCGAGAACGTCACGTCGAGGTCGCCGTCGGGCTCCTGCGTGACGTTCTCCGACGTCTGACCCTGGCTGAAGTCGAAGTGCGCGATGAAGCGGACTGCGGCGCCGGGCGTGGCCGCTCACCGGCATCGCTCGATCCCGCGATGCCGGTGAGCACGCCAAGCTCTCCGCAGCTGATGTCGACTGTTCGTCTTGGCGTCTGAGCGGCTGCGCGTCTGAGCGGGTGGGCGTCAGTTCTCTTCGATCAGCACCAGTTCGACCGGGACGTTGCCCCGCGTGGCGTTCGAGTACGGGCACACCTGATGGGTTGCCTCGAGCAGCTCCCGTGCGGCCTCGGGGTCCACGCCGGGCAGCTTGGCCTCGATCCGAGCCGCCAGGCCCAGCCTGCCCTCGGCGAGCGAGCCGACCATGGAGACGGTCACCGAGATCGCCGATTCCCTCACGTCCAGCTTCTTCGCTCCCGCGACCAGCCGCAGGCCGCTGTGGAAGCAGGCCGCATAGCCGGCAGCGAACAGCTGCTCCGGGTTGGTACCGGGGCCGTTGTCACCGCCCAGTGCCTTGGGCATGGACAGTGACGCCGTCAGACGGCCGTCCTCGGTGGCGACCTTGCCGTCCCGGCCGCCCCACGAGGTGGCGATGGTGGTGTAGATGGTGTCGCTCATGTCCAGATCCTTCGATGAAGGCGCACCGCTTGACGGCACGCCTGTTGGACGCACCTGTGCGGGTGCGATGTCGACCAGCTCGCGCTGGAGGTTTGTCAGTTCGTCCCGGTCCCGGTCCCGGTCCCGGTGCCGGTGCCGGTGCGGACGACGGCGGATGCGGTGGGCATGGCGTCATGCCCGGTCTGCCTCATGGCCGGGTCGGTGACCTGGGCCAGGGGTATCAGTGCGGCCTGCGAGGGCGAGCCTGCCTCCGCGGCCACTGTTCGTGGATCCGAGTGTGCCTCTGCGGGCTGCTTCCAGCCTGCCCCTGACAGGGGCAGGCTGGAAGCAGCCCGCAGAGGCACGCGGCGGACCGGATCGTGAGGCGCCATGACGAGCGCTGAGCGCGCGGCAGAGCCACATTCGCCATCAGCTTCTCGGCCACCGCTCCTCTCACCGCCTCAGCCTCCGCCGCACCGCTCGCCATGGCTTTCTGGCGCAATGCCCTGGGCTTCGCCACACTCGGGCCGTTCCTCCTGGTGCTACGCCGTGGTGAGCTCGCGCGGGTGGTCCGCGGTGAGCGCGGCGTCCTGCGCCGGGAGCAGTGGCGGCCGATGGTTTTCGGCTTCCTCGCGGCCACGTCGCTGTCCCTCCACTTCGCGGCCTTCATGACGAGCACCAGGCTGACCTCGGTGGCCATGTCCACAGCTTTCGTAGCCACCCAGCCCGTCTGGCAGGCCCTCATCGCCGCGGCGCAGGGCGTCCGGACGTCTCGCCGGACATGGGCCGGTCTCGCGGTCTCCGTAGTGGGAGCAGCCGCGGCCGGCGGTCTCGACATACGCTCGGGCGGTACGGCACTGCTGGGCGATCTGCTCGCCCTCGTGGGGGCCGTGGCCCTGGCCGGGTACGCCGCCCTGAGCCAAAAGGCGCGCACAGATGTGAGCACACCGCTGTATTCGACGGTCAGTTCGCTCGTCTGCGCGTCGGAACTCCTCGCGGTCTGCCTGCTGACCCACACCCCGCTCACGGACTTCGACAGGTCCACACAACTGTCGCTGCTCGGGCTGCTCATCCTCCCTCAACTTCTGGGGCTGGGCTCGCTGAACTTCGCCCTCGGCAGGATTTCGGCGACGACGATGTGTGTCGTCCTCCTGCTGGAGACCCCCGTGGCCGCACTCGCCGCCTGGTGGCTGCTGGGACAGGACATCGACCTCGCGACCGTGCCCGGGCTCCTCCTGATCATCGTCGGCGTCACGGTCGTGGTGGCAGGCGGCAGTGGGGAACCGGCCACAGAGCGGAGCGGACGACACCGTAAAGGAGCGCCGCCCTGTCCGACCGAGACCGGTCGGTATGCCCCCAACCACAGCCGGCGACCGAGGAATCCACCGATGCGTGGCCGGAACACCACACACCTGCCGGCACCCGGGCCCGGCCTACGACACCCCGACACCTCGCGTTCCCACATCTCGCGTCCCGGCACGGCGCCGAGCAGGTCGATGGAGAAGACCTGACATGGCACCTCCTGGACGATCACCCGACCCTGGTGCTCGGGTACCACGGCGCCGCGCCGTTCGACATCGTCTACGGGGCCAAGCCGTCTCTCGACGAAGCGGGGCCGTGAATGCAGTCTGTGTAGCACTGGCAGGGGCAGGCTGCACGGCACCGGGGCATGCATACTCGGCTGCATGAACAAGACAGTGCGGTTGGGGGAGTTCCTGCAGACACGCCGGTCGCTGCTGCAACCGGCGGATGTGGGACTGCCGGACTTCGGAGATCGACGGCGCGTGCCCGGGCTGCGACGGGATGAGTTGGCCCAGTTGGCGGGGGTGAGCTTGTCCTACTACACGCGGCTGGAGCAGGGGGTGTCGCTCAACGCTTCGCCGGAGGTGCTGGACGCTCTTGCCCGGGCCCTCGGTCTGGATGAGGTGGAGCAGGCGCACCTGCACGATCTGGCTCACGCCACGCGTCGCGGCAGCAAGCGCCGCAGGCTGGCGCCCGAGCATGCGGATGACGCGACCAGGCAGCTGCTCGTAGCGTTCGGTGACGCACCCGCGGTGGTACTGGGGCGCCGCAGCGACGTGCTGGCCTGGAACCGTGCGGGACACGCCTTGTTCGCCGGACATCTGGACTCGCACATCCCTGATCAGCCGGACCGCCGCCCGAACATGGCGCGGCTGGTCTTCCTGGACGCTCATACCCGGGATCTGTTCGTGGACTGGCCGAGGAAGGCCAGGGCGGTGGTGGGGAAGCTGCGGCTTGCTGCCGGCCAGTATCCGGACGATCCGATGCTGGCCGTGCTGATCGGTGAACTGGCCATGAAGAGTGCGGAATTCGCCACCCTGTGGTCCGAGAACCAGGTCAGGAACTGGGATATCGCGGTCTATCGCATGCGCCATCCTCTTGTCGGCCAGATGCGCCTCAACCTGCAGACCCTGACGACCCCGCAGGAGAATGGGCAGCGCATCGTCGTGGCGACCGCTGAGGCCGGTTCAGGCTCACAGGCCGCACTGCACCTTCTTGCCCAGGTCGGCACCCCGGTTGACCGGCAAGCAGAGCACAGCTCCGAGACCGCCGGGACCTTCGCCAGAGCCGAATTGCATAACCGCTGATTATCGGTTGGCCCGGGGGCGATAGCCGCAGCAACGCCGTGGCGTCGCCACCGTACTCTCATGCACAACGGCCGCCTGGTGCACGGCGATCGGCTTCGTCGCGACCGGCGCGAACGTGGCCTCACCGGCCGAAGTGCACAGACGGGACAGGCTGGCACGAGGTCACCCCGACCACCTTCGTCGCTCCCGGCGTGGCTCTCGCGGATGTCTCCTGCACAGGCCCCACGACTGCGTCGGCGTGGGCGGCACCCCGGCGGCCAAGGGTATCCGCCCCGTCGCCGAGGCCCTGAACGTCACGGTCTGGACCGCCCACCCACCGCTCGATTCGCTCGGCGTACAACGGGCCTAGACGCAATGTCGCTGTTTTCAAGTGTCCGCTCCTGGCGCGGTCATGTCATGGCAGTGTTGGTGGATCCTGGGTTCGTTGCGCGCGCCCGTCAGTCGTGCTTGGCTCGCCCGATGAACTTTCTGTTGACAGCGAGTGGCCTGCGCAACGAGACGCTGCGGGATGCGCTGCGGGACATGCTGGGCAAGCCGTTCGGGTCGGCGAACGTGGTGTTCGTTCCCACGGCGTCCGTTGCCGAGCCCGGGGACCACGGATGGGTCGTCACGGACATGAGCCGACTGCACGGCCTCGGCTGGCGTGAGTTCGACGTCCTGGAGCTGAACGGCCTGCCCCGGCAGATGGTGCTCGACCGGCTGCTCCACGCCGACGTCATCTATGTCGAGGGCGGCAGCCACTACCACCTCGCGCGCAGCATCACGGGCAACGGCCTGGCCGACGGCTTCCTGGAGGCGCTGGAGAGCCGGGTCTATGTGGGGGTGAGCGCCGGATCAATGATCTTCAGCCGGAATCTCACCGGGCATTCCGCCGACGTCATCGGGGACACCGCGGACCTCCACGTGCTCGGCGCGACGACCGTGGAGCCGCCGTTCGGCCTCTTCGACTGGTATCTCAAGCCCCACCTGTACTCGCCGGATTTCCCCGAGCGGGACGACGCCTGGGCTGATCGCATCGCTGCGCGGGCGGACTTCCCGATCTACTTCATCGACGACGAGACGGCCGTTCGCGTCAGGGACGGCAAGGTGGATGTCATTTCTGAAGGCCGGTGGCGGTTCCATCCGTGACTCAACGCGTGGTGGGGAGCCCCGGGCAGGGCAGTGCCGCGCCCAGGGGCGGGCTGATGTGGAGCTGCCGGGGTGAGCACCTGCGTCAGGCGGCTTGCGCGGGGTAGTACGGGCTGACGTCGCGCCGTTCGGCAGGCCGGGTCGTGCGGCGGGTCGGTCGCCTCGTCATCAAGGTGACGGCCGCCCACGTGAAAGCCGCCCGGGCGGGAACCTGGCGGCGCGCGACGCGTAGGGAGCGGGTGAAGGACAGCCGGTCGGGGTCGGCTCGGCCTGGGCGGCGGCCTGGTGCATGACCTGGCGGATGGTGTGGTGGACGAGGAGGGATCCATAGACCTCCTGTTCGACACCGTCGGGGTACCTGGAGCGCAGGACCACGTCCGGGCCGCGCTGGTGGACTTTGATCTCGTCCAGCACCCTTTCCACTTCCCACCGCTCGTGGTGCAAGGCCACCGACTCGGCTGCCGGTGCCTGGCCCGGATCGAGGATCGTGGTGATCAACCGGATCGGGCCGGCCTCCTCATGGCCGGTGGTGGTGTACTCCACCACGCGCACCAACTGCCCGTGCGCACGGCGCTTGTCCCGGGCCGCGTAGATCTCCGACAGGTGCGAGCCGTCCGCGTACTGCTCGCGCACCACCAGCACGACATCCGACTTGACCCGCCACAACAGGTCCGCGCCCGTCACTGCGGCGGCCTTCCACCGGTCGTAGCCGGGGAAGTTACGGTCCGCCGACAGCAGCATTCCCGGCTGAAGCTGCGGCAGCAGGCGATCGGCGAGCCGCGTCTCGGCCACCGTGCACGGGCCGGTGGCCGCGGCGAAGACCACAAGCGTGCCATACTCGGCCAGCACCACCGGCCGCACCTGCGGAAACGCGCTCTTCTTGTCGCCTCGCCCGGACCCCGGACGTCCGAAGAGCGCATCGTTGTCGGGCGTGTCCGCCACATCCAGCGTGGTGCCGTCCACCGCCACCAGTCGCCGGCCCCGGTACCAGGCACCGACGGTCTCCGGCGTCGCCACCGGACGACACACCCGCACGAACAGCGCCTGCAGCGGCTCCGTAGATGAGGTCTACATGCTGATCAGAGCGCTGGCCAACGCCCGGGGCGACCGGGCCGTCGTGGACAGAGCGGTCGACATAGTGCTGGACGGCCTGTCCCCGCGGCGTTCCGAGTAGCCACCCCGCGCAGTCTGCGCACCTTCCTGGCCCTGAACCGCGGCGGCGCCGGTGGGTCGACCCGCAGGCGCGTTGCCGGCGTACGGCGTGGACGGCGGCGCCGAGGGCGAGGATTCGGGCGCTGGCGAGCACGGACTCGGCCGGCGGCCGAGTGTGGGTGTCCGGCCTCGGCACCTACTGGTGTGATCGCCTAATCACGTTCAGTTCACCAGCGTCTCCTGCGCCACCCCGGACACCTGCATGGCCGTCGGCGCAGCCCTGCCCAGCGCCACCGTGGCCATGCTGCTGCGTCGCCGCTGGCCGTCGCCATCGCTTGCAGTGTCACGCATGTGATACCTGTCTCGTACGCAGCGTTACACGTCGGGGCGTCATTAAACGCCGTTTAGTGATTGAACGCTGTTTAGTTCGCTGCTACGGTTGTGTCATGACCGAGAAGAAGCAGTCGCGAGGCATCGTCTCGAGCGATCAGTGGGCCGCGCAGGTCGCGGCTCTCGGTGAAACGCCCAGAGCTACGCGTGCACGCAGGGAGCCGCTCACCGTCGAGCGGATTGTGGACGCCGCGCTGCGGATCGTTGAGGCCGAAGGGTTCGACGCACTGACCATGCGCCGTGTCGCCGCCGAGCTGCATGCCACACAGGGGGCGCTGTATTCGCATGTGCGTGACAAGGCGGAGCTCGACGATCTGATGGTCGGCAAGCTGTGTTCGCAAGTGACGCTGCCCGAGCCGGACGCCGACCGGTGGATGGACCAGGCGCGGGATGTCTGCCGGCAGTTGCGTGATCAGTACCTCAGGTATCCGGGGATCTGGCGCGCCACGGTGGCGAGGGCTCCGCACAGCCTGGACACGCTCCGTATCAACGAGGGGCTGCTCGCGATCCTCGTGGCGGGCGGCGTCTCTTTGCGGTCCGCAGCGTGGGCAGTGGATGCGGCCTTCCTCTACATCGGCGCCTACAGCGTCGTGGCACCCAGGCGGACCACCGAGCGCGGCCCGGACGGCAGTCCCGCAGCACGGGACGAAGTCGTCGAACGCCTGAGGATGCTGCCCCCGGATCTTTTCCCGATCACGGTCGCATCGGTGGAGGTGGTGAACTCCGGCGAGGGACACGACCGCTTCGACTACACACTGGGGCTGCTCTTCGGAGGGCTCACCGCACGAATCGGGGGACCCACCTCATGAGCACCGAGACATCCTCGGGCGACACGGCAACGCGGCAGTCTGGAGCCGGCTCCCTTGAGGCCCCCGCACGTGGGCGTCGTGTGGCGAACCGGTGGCTGGCACTCGTCGTCCTGAGCCTGGCCCAGCTGATGGTCGTGCTGGACTCGACCATCGTGAACATCGCCCTGCCTACCGCGCAGCGCGATCTCGGGTTCTCCAACGACGCCCGGCAGTGGGTGGTGACCGGCTACGCGCTGGCGTTCGGCAGCCTGCTGCTGCTCGGCGGCCGCCTGTCGGACCTGCTGGGTCGCAAGCTGCTGTTCCTGATCGGCGTCGTCGGATTCGCTCTGGCGTCCGCGGTCGGCGGGGCGGCCGGCGGCTTCGTGCTGCTGCTCGTTGCGCGCGTCGCTCAGGGCGTGTTCGGTGCGCTCCTCGCACCTGCGGCCCTCTCACTGGTCTCCGTCACCTTCGCCCACGATGCCGCCGAACGAGGCCGGGCGTTCGGAATCTTCGGCGCGGTCTCGGGTGCCGGCGGCGCCATGGGACTGCTGCTGGGCGGCATCCTCACCCAGAGCGTGTCGTGGCGCTGGTGCCTGTACGTGAACCTGATCATCGCGGCCATCGCGTTCATCGGTGCCATGCTCTGGCTGCACGAGGGTGAGCGGCCCGAACGCGTCCGCCTCGACCTCGCCGGAACGCTCACCATCGTCGCGGGCATGGTCGGCATCGTCTACGGCCTGGGCAATGCCGCATCCAAGGGCTGGACCGACGTCTCCTCGCTCGGTCCGGTGATCGCGGGCGTCGTCCTGGTGGTCGTCTTCGTATCGATCGAGCGGCGCGTCCGCAACCCGCTGCTGCCGCTGGGTGTGATCCTGGACCGCGACCGCGGTGCGTCGTTCGTGTCGATCGGCCTGTCCGGCGTCGGGGCGTTCGCGGTGTTCCTGTTCGTCACCTACTACCTGGCGGAAACCCTCAAGTTCAGCCCGATCCAGACCGGCAGCGCGTTCCTGCCCATGGTCGGCCTGCTGATCGTGGGAGCGATCGTCTCCGGGGCCCTGCTGCCGCGTATCGGTCCCCGTCCCCTGGTTCCGATCGGATGTCTCCTGTCCGCGATCGGCATGGCGCTGTTCACCGGGCTCGGCACCCACTCCAGCTACGCCGGAAGCGTGCTGCCGGCCCTGCTGGTCCTCGGCCTCGGGATGGGCCTGATCTTCGGATCCGCGCAGAACGCCGCGACCAGCGGCGTCCAGCCCCATGAGGCGGGCGTGGCCTCCGCCATGGTCAACACCACCCAGCAGATCGGCGGCTCGATCGGAACAGCTGTCTTCAGCTCGCTCGCCGCGACAGCCGTCACCTCGTACATCAAGGACCACGCCGACACGGCCCCTCAGGGGCAGATCCTGGCCGACGCCACCATCTCCAGCTATCACCTGGTGTTCTGGATCTCATCAGCGGTGTTCCTGGCCTGCGGCGCCCTGACCGCGCTCATGTTCCGCAGCGGCCCGCTGACGATCCCCGACGACGCGCCGCCCATCGCCGCGCACTGACACCTCTCGAGCATTCACCGGGCACGCGAGTCAGCTCCGCACTCCGCAGCCGCAGCAGGCATCAGCGGAGAACCCGCCGCTCCATCGAAAGGAAACACATGAAGGCCGTGCAGTTCAGCGAGTACGGGGGCCCCGAGGTCCTGAAGATCGTCGAGCTCCCGGACCCGCACCCCGGCCCCGGCCAGGTGCGCATCAAGGTCCACGCCGTCGGCATCAGCGGCACCGACTGGAAACTGCGCGCCGGCACGCTCTCCTTCGGAGCAACGCTCCCGCAGACCACCGGGACCGACGTTGCGGGCGTGGTCGACGAGATCGGCGAGGGCGTGACCGACGTAGCCGTCGGAGACCGCGTCTTCGGTGTTTCCGACAACGCCGCAGGGGCGGCCGAGCTGGCGCTGCTCACCTTCCGCGCGGTCATCCCCCCGTCGCTCGGATTCGTCGATGCCGCGGGCCTGCCCGTCGCCCTGGAAACGGCCACCCGCGCTCTCGACCAGCTCGGCGTCACCAACGGCACGTCCCTGTTCATCAACGGCGCCTCCGGAGGGATCGGCGGCACCGCGACCCAGCTGGCCGTCGCCCGCGGCGCCCGCGTCATCGGCGCCGCCAGCGCCGCCAACCAGAACTACCTGCGCCTGCTCGGCGCGGAGCCCGTCACCTACGGCGACGGCATGACCGAACGGGTCCGCGTCCTCGCTCCCGACGGCGTGGACGCCGCCCTGGACGTAGCCGGAAGCGGCGTCCTGCCCGAGCTGATCGACCTCGCGCACGGAGCCGACCACGTCATCACCCTCGCCGACTTCCAGGGCGCCAAGGATCACGGCGTGCACTTCAGCAGCGGATTCGCAGACGGACACGCCTTCCACTCCCTGCACACGATCGGCGAGCTGATCGAGGCTGGGCGATTCTGGCTCCCCGTCGACAGGACGTTCCCTCTTGCCGACATCGCCGAAGCCCACCGGGTCAGTGAACACGGTCGGGTCCGCGGCAGGCTGGTCCTCATCGTCAACTGACCGACACGACAGGCGATCCGGGCGTAGCCAACCACCCTGGATACTCCCGCAGGGCACCGTCAGACCCCTGTGCGCGCGTGCCGCCGGCGGCGACCTGGCGCACTGCTTGGACTGCGCCGTCCAGGCCGCGATCGGCCAGAGTGCGGCGGGGCCCCGGGCACGCGACGCGCTCGTCGTCGACGGAGCGTTGTGACACGACCCCGGCGGCCGGCAGGCCGTCGGGGTCGTGTGCGCCCTCGGCGGGCTGCGGCGAAAGTCCGGAGGTCGAGGTCATCGTCTGGGGGACGGCCGTGATCGCCGGGGTGGGGCGGCCGTGCGGGCAGGCCGGCCCGGAACTCGACAACGGGGTGGCGATCCACGCGGCGTCAACCAGCTCGTCGGCGTGCACCGTGGTGCGGCCGGCGAAACATTCGCAACCCCCGTGCGGTTGGGGAGGGGACGCCGACGGGTCTTCCGAGTTCGGGGTCAGGTCTGGGCGGCTGCGGCCGTCCAACCCTGGTCGAGCAGGAGACAGGCCTGGTCGATGGCGGCGACGGGGTCGGGGCGGGAGCCGGCGAACGCGACGATTTCCAGGGTGAACCGGGCGTAGGCGGCGCAGATGAGGTCGTCGTGGGGTCGGCCGGTCTGGTCGGCGAGAGCGCGGGCCAGGGCGTGTTCGTGGCGCAGCCACATCGTGCGGGAGTACTCGCGCAGGGCCGGGGTTTCGTGGATGAGCTGCCGGAAGTCGGCGAAGCGGGGGTCTCGGGTGTGGGCCGAGTCGACGAAGCCGGCGAGGTGGGCGCGCAGAGCCTGGGGGATCGTCTGGCCCGGCGGTCGGTCGGTGACCGCCAGGACCAGGGCGGCCTCGTTGCGGGCGTCCTCGTCGAAGACCAGGGCTTCCTTGCCTTGGGGGAAGTAGTTGAACAGGGTCGACACCGACACGTCGGCGGCCTCGGCGATCTCGCGGACGCCCACCTGCTCGTAGCCGCGTTCCAGGAACAGCCGCAGCGCCGTGTCGGCGATCGCCTGGCGGGTGGCGGCCTTCTTGCGTTCGCGCCGCCCGCCTGTCTCCGCGCGGTCGATCGTCTCTGCCATGTCCCAACCCTACCCGGCATCGCGAAAAGTTGGAACTGTTGCATGTTTGGCACGGTTCCAATAATTTAGCGATGCCGGACGGGTCCGCGGCACGGGTCCGCGGCCGTGATCCGGCATCGACGAAGGGATTCCCATGAACTCCGTAGCGCCCGCCCAGGCCAGGATCAGCATCATCGGCGCCGGACCCGGCGGGCTGACCTGCGCCCGCATCCTCCAGCGCCGCGGCATCGCGGTCACCGTCCACGACCGCGACCCGGGCCCCGACGCCCGCAACCAGGGCGGCACCCTCGACCTGCACGCCGACAACGGCCAGATCGCCCTGCGCGAAGCCGGCCTGCTCGAGGAGTTCTTCGAGCTGGCCCGCCCCGAAGGGCAGGAGATGCGCCAGATGGACCCGACCGGCACGATCACCTTCCACCACGTCCCGGAGGCAGACGAGCTCTTCAAGCCGGAAATCGACCGCGGCCAGCTGCGCGACCTGCTGCTCGACTCCCTGCAACCGGGAACCGTTCACTGGGGGCAGGCCCTCGACACGATCAGCGGGCCCGCCGACGGGCCGCGGCAGCTGCACTTCACCGACGGCACGACCATCGAGACCGATCTGGTCATCGGCGCCGACGGCGCCTTCTCGCGGGTACGCCCGGCCGTGTCCCCCGCCGTCCCCCAGTACACCGGGGTGAGCTTCCTGGAGGCCCGGTTCTCCGACGTCGAGAACCGCCACCCCGACATCGCCGAACTGGTCGGCCTGGGCGGCGCCCACGCAGCCGACGGCGACCGCGGACTGTTCGCCCAGCGCAACAGCGGAGACCACATCCGCGTCTACCTCATCCAGCGGGTCCCCGTTGACAGGATCAGCCGCAGCGGCCTGACCGCCGACGACACCGACGCCATCCGCGCCCTGCTCCTCGACGAGTACGCCCACTGGTCGCCCCGCCTGCGCCAGATGATCACCGACAACGACGGCCCCTACGTCGACCGCCCGATCTTCGCCCTCCCCGTCCCGCACACCTGGGAGCACAACCCGACCGTGACCCTGCTCGGCGACGCCGCCCACGTCATGCCCCCGCTCGGCGTCGGCGTCAACCTCGCCATGCTCGACGCCAGCGAACTCGCCCTCGCCCTCGCCAACTCCGCCACCGTCGACGACGCCATTCGCACCTACGAGAAGACCATGCTCCCCCGCTCCACCGAGACGGCCAAGACCCTCGAAGGCGGCGCCGAGCACCTGCTGTCCGCCGACATCCCCGACTTCGGCGCCGACGCCCAGCGCTGAGCCCCCCGCCCGCAAGAGCCGCACCGACCGCCAGCCCGGCGCACGGCCATGTCCGCCGCAGCCGAGGGATCGACATGGTGATCGACCTGCTTCCGCCCGCCGCACCCAGTTCGGCGGTACGTGCGGCGGCCATGACCGTCCGCGAGTACGGCCGCGTCGTCCTCATGGGCGGCGTCGGCATGCTCGGCGGCGTGGACCTCGCCCTCCCCTATCCGTGGATCATGCGCAACTCGGTCACCGTGCGCGGGCAGTGGATGTACCCCTGCTCGGCGAACGTCGGCATGATCCGACTCAGCGCATCCGGCGCGCTCGATCTCGATGCCGAATGGGTCCGGACCTTCCCCCTCGACGCCGTCAACGACGCTGTCGAGTACGCCGCCGCGCATGGCGGGCCGTTCGACCGAACCGTCCTCGCCCCGCCTGCCGGTTGATGCCGAATGCTGTAGCAGGGGGCCTGGAGCAGCCTCTGGTCCGGTCATGGTGCGCGTCGGCGACTTGGACGGGGGAGACGTCTTCGCGGCTGAACAGGACGGCCTGGCCTGCTGGGCGAGGTCAGGGCTGCGCGGACACGGTCGCGGGCGGTGAAGACCTCGCCGGCGCCGGTGACCTCCAGCAGCTGCCTGGTCTGCGGGAGCGGGGCGGCCAGCACCAGCTCGACGCCTGCGGCGACCGCGTCGAGGGGTGTTCGAGGGCCTTTGTGTCGCCTCCGCCGGGGCCTGCAGTGATCAGGGCACTGGCGGTGAGGCGGCTGGCGGCGTGCGTTGGAGCGGGCCGCGGCGTTGGTTCCGGTTTTTCGTGTGCGGTCGTCGTGGGAACCGGGTGTCGTCCCTGGGCGGACTGCGCGGGCCCGGTCCGCGCTGTGAGCCGGGCCCGCTGGGGTGCTACCCGGCGAGGGCGGCACGCCTGGGCGCCCGGCGGCGGCCGGAGGAGCCCTGGTTGTCGGCGCCGGTGTAGGCGGGGCGGTTGCGGCGGCCGCGGCTCGTGGACGCGTTGCGGCGCGGCCGCTCGACGACGGGGTCGGCGATCACGGTGGGAATGCCGGTGGGCACGCGGGCGCCGGTGATGCGGGCCAGGTCCTCGTCGCCGGCGCTGACCCTGGTGGTGACGGGGGTAATAGCGGCGGTGGTCATCATGCGGGCCATCGCGCGGCGCTGGTTGGGCAGCACCAGCGTGACGACGGTGCCGGACTCTCCGGCCCGGGCCGTGCGGCCGCCCCGGTGGAGGTAGTCCTTGTGGTCGCCCGGCGGGTCCAGGTTGACGACCAGGTCGAGCCCGTCGACGTGGATGCCGCGGGCGGCGACGTTGGTGGCGATCAGTGCGGTCACCTGGCCGGTGCGGAACTGCTCCAGGGTGCGGGTGCGTTGGGGCTGGGACTTGCCGCCGTGCAGGGCCGCGGCCTTGACCCCGTTCGCGAGCAGGTCCTCGACCAGGCGGTCCGCGCCGTGCTTGGTGTCGATGAACATGATCACCCTGCCGTCGCGGGAGGCGATGTGGGCGATCGTGGCGTTCTTGTCGAAGTTCTGCACGTGCAGCACGTGGTGCTCCATGGTGCTGACCGCCGCTGCGGACGGGTCGACCGAGTGCGTGACCGGGTCCTTCAGGAAGCGCCTCACGAGGCGGTCGACGTTGCGGTCCAGGGTGGCGGAGAACAGCATCGTCTGGCCGCCTTCGGTGACCTGTTCGAGGAGCTCGGTGACCTGTGGCAGGAAGCCCATGTCGGCCATCTGGTCGGCCTCGTCGAGGACGGTGACGCCGACCCGGTCCAGCCGGCAGTCGCCGCGCTGGATCAGGTCCCTGAGCCGGCCGGGGGTGGCCACCACGATCTCCGCCCCGCGGTTCAGCATCCATGCCTGGCGGCTGATCGACGTCCCGCCCACCACGGTCGTCATCCGTAGGCGCATCGCGTGGGCGTAGGGGGTGAGGGCTTCGTTGACCTGCTGCGCGAGCTCCCGGGTGGGGACCAGCACCAGGGCCAGCGGGCGGCGGGGTTCGGCCCTTTGCCCGGCGGTGCGGGCCAGCACGGCGAGGCCGAACGCGATGGTCTTGCCGGAGCCGGTGCGGCCTCGTCCGAGCACGTCGCGGCCGGCCAGCGAGTTCGGCAGCGTTGTGGCCTGGATCGGGAACGGCGAGGTGACGCCCTGACGGGTCAGCACCGTCAGCAGCGCCTTCGGCATGTCCAGCTCGTCGAAGGATTCGACGGCCGGCAGTGCCGGGGTGGTGCTCACCGGCATCGCGAACTCTCGCTGCGGGGAGGAGCCCTGGCGGCCGCCCCGATCGGAGGAATGTCGGCCACTGGCGGGTCGGGAGTCGTAGAAGGAGCTGCCGCCGGAGCGGGAGCTTGCGGCGGAGCGTGAGTTGGCGTTCTGGTACGAGGAGCGACTGGGGCGGTTCATGCGGGAGACCTTCCTCAGGTGGCACGTTGCGAGGAAGGCTCCGCAGCGGGGGGCGCTGGCGGAGACCGCAAGGGAACGGGCCGAAAGTGGGGCGGGCGGAGCGTGGACGGTAGAACCGTGCGGCACGTCACCTACGGTCGGCGCTCACCGAAACGGGCGGGAGCGAAGAACCTCGAACCGTGAGCTGTCACGGCAGGCACCGATCCGGACGCGGCGCTGTGCGTCTCGCGTGGGGATGGCCGCCGGTGGCGCAGCCAGGGGGGCTGAAGGCCAGGGGCGTCGTGGCGCAACGCCG
>NZ_JBEXKB010000066.1:0-46709 GCF_040609455.1 Kitasatospora sp. NPDC004669 | reverse complement strand
CCCACTTTCCTGTTCCCCTTTCCCGCCCCGCCCCCCCCCAGGTTTTGGGGGGCCCCCACTTTTTTTTGGGGGGGGGGGGGGGGCCCCGCGCCCCCCCCCCCCCCCCCCCCCACGAAGGAGAAGGAACAGCGACGGGCGACCGGGCGGGAGGAAGGGAACGGGGGCCGGTCACGCCCCTCGGTTCCGCTTGCCAGCGGTGGAATGGCGGGCGGCGAAGCCGCGCTTCGCGGGGCGGGGTAGCCGGGGTTGCATGTTGACCAGCCAGACCAGCCAGCCGACGAAGAGGACGGCGAGGAGGAGAGCCGACAGTCCGGCAACCAGGAGGGCGTTCACCGGGTTGCGGAAATGCGGTGGGGAAGGCGGCGGGCAAGGCGGAGAGGCGAGGGAAGGGGCACGGCTGCCTCCGGTCGGTGATGTCGAGCGCCCTGGCCATGCATCTGATGCGCGTTTAAGGCTGATTGACAGGGCTGAATGGCGACTTGGCGACTGTTTAGGCGACAACAAGTCAGCGAGTGACACGTACGACCTTAGAGTCAGGGTGCCAGAGTTGCTACCGAGCGAGTGAACGTTCACTCCATCGTGGGGTATCCCCCATTTCGCTAGCTAGGGCCCGGTGTCCACGGCACACTTCACCGGAAGCATCGACCGTAGCCGCGATCCGGAGAAGAGAGTCATGCCACCCCGCTTGTCGCCGACCGTGCGCCAGCAGCGCCTCGGGATCGAGCTGCGCAAGATGCGCGAACGTGTGGGCGTGACGCCCAAGAGCCTGGCCGCCACGATCGGCACCGACCTGCCCAAGATCTCCCAGATGGAGAACGGGAAGTCGGGCATCAGCGCCGAGCGGCTGCGGATCTGGGCGCGCACCTGCGGCTGCGCCGACGGCCCGTACCTGGACGCGCTGCTCACGATGACGCAGGACCGGCGGAAGTACTGGTGGGACGGCTACCGGGGCCGGATGCCGAGCGGGATCATCGACATCGCGGAGATGGAACACCACGCGGTCTCGCTGTCCATCCTGAACAGCACCTTCGTCCCCGGCCTGCTGCAGACCCCGGCGTACGCGGCCGCGGTGTTCGAGCGGCTCCCCTCGCACGTCCGGCAGGAGGCGGAGGCCCGGATGGCATTCCGGATCCGGCGCCAGCAGATCTTCGTCGACCACCCGAAGCCGTACAGCGCGGTCCTGCACGAATCCGCGCTGCGGATGCAGTTCGGCGGTCCGGAAGTGCTGCGCGAGCAGTTGCGGAACCTGCTGGAGAATTCCGAACGGCCGGGGCTGGAGGTCAGGGTGATCCCGTTCAGCGTCCCCACCTACACCGGGTCCGGCGAGAGCCTGTATCTCGCCCGCGGGCCGGTCCCGGAGCTGGACACCGTCCAGATCGACCTCTCCCACGGGCCGACGTTCGTGCACACCGAAGCCGAATTGGACTCCTACCGCCGGATCAAGGAGAAGACCGCGGCGATCGCGCTCGGGACGGACGAGTCCCGGGACTTCATCCGGGCCTTACTGAAAGACTTCTCATGAACATACGGCTGAACGTGTGGCGCAAGTCGTCGGCCAGCGGTGAGAGCACCGACTGCGTCGAGGTCAGAGCGGCGGGCGGGCTGGTGGAGATCCGCGAGTCGGACCGCCCCGAGGCGATCGTGCGGACGACGCCGCGCAAGTGGGCGGCGTTCGTCCGCGGGGTGAAGGACGGGGAGTTCGACCGGTACGCCGACTTCACCCGGCCGTGAGGCCGACGCCCGTACGACGCGGCCGCTGCGCGGGCCCCTGCGGCGGTAGGCTTGGCAGCCCACAGTGGACCCCTGCGCCTGGCACAGCACTCCGGGTGGGGTGCGCGTGCGGGAGAAATCGGAGCATCCGAGGATGGCTCGCCACCTGATCACCAGCGCCCTTCCGTACATCAACGGGATCAAGCACCTGGGCAACATGGTCGGGTCCATGCTCCCGGCGGACGTCTACTCCCGCTACCTGCGCCAGCGCGGCCACGAGGTGCTCTACATCTGCGCCACCGACGAGCACGGCACACCCGCCGAGCTGGCCGCGCAGGAGGCCGGGCTGCCGGTCGCCGAGTTCTGCGCCCAGGCGCACGACGCGCAGAAGGCGGTGTACGACGGCTTCGGGCTCTCCTTCGACCACTTCGGCCGCAGCTCCTCGGCGCAGAACCGGGAGATCACCCAGGAGATCGCCCGCGAACTGCAGCGCAACGGCTTCATCGAGGAGCGCTCGGTCCGCCAGGTGTACTCCAACGCCGACGGCCGCTTCCTGCCGGACCGCTACATCGTCGGCACCTGCCCGCACTGCGGCTACGACAAGGCGCGCGGCGACCAGTGCGAGAACTGCACCCGGGTGCTCGACCCGACCGACCTGCTGGAGCCGCGCTCGGCGATCAGCGGCAGCTCCGACCTGGAGGTCCGGGAGACCCGGCACCTGTTCCTGCTGCAGTCGAAGCTGACCGAGGAGGTCGAGCAGTGGATCGCCGCCAACGGCGACGACTGGCCGGTGCTGGCCTCCTCCATCGCCCGCAAGTGGCTGACCGAAGGCCTGCAGGACCGCTCGATCACCCGTGACCTGGAGTGGGGCGTCCCGGTGCCGGCCGACGTGTGGCCCGAACTGGCCGCCGAGGGCAAGGTGTTCTACGTCTGGTTCGACGCCCCGATCGAGTACATCGGCGCCACCAAGGAGTGGGCGGACGCCGCCCCGGCCGGGCACCTGCGGGACTGGAGGTCCTGGTGGTACGAGGCCGACCGGACCGTCCGCTACACCGAGTTCATGGCCAAGGACAACGTCCCGTTCCACACCGTGATGTTCCCGGCGACGATCCTCGGCTCCCGCCGCCCGTGGAAGAAGGTCGACTACGTCAAGGCCTTCAACTGGCTGACGTACTACGGCGGGAAGTTCTCCACCAGCCAGAAGCGCGGCATCTTCACCGATGTCGCGCTGGAGCTGCTGCCGGCCGACTACTGGCGCTACTTCCTGATGGCGCACGCGCCCGAGTCGGACGACTCCAGCTTCACCTGGGACCTCTTCGCCTCGGTGGTCAACAAGGACCTCGCCGACACCCTCGGCAACTTCGTCAACCGGGTGCTCTCCTTCAGCCGCAAGCGCTTCGGTGACGACGTCCCCGGCGGGCACCCGGCGGGCGAGGCCGAGCAGCGCCTCGGCGAGCAGATCGCCGCCCTGCTGGCCGAGTACGAGGCCCAGCTGGACGCGCTCAACTTCCGCAAGGCGGCGCAGAGCCTGCGCGCGCTGTGGAGCGCGGGCAACGCCTACCTGGACGAGAAGGCGCCCTGGCTGCAGGTGAAGACCGACCCGGAGGCGGCGGCGCTGACGCTGCGGACGGCGATGAACCTGATCCACCTGTACGCGGTGGTCTCCGAGCCGTTCATCCCGACCGCGGCGGCGGCCATGCGCGGCGCCTTCGCCCTGCCCGAGGACTCGCCGGCGGCCACCCGTACCTGGGTCGGCGCGGAGGAGGCGCGGGCGCTGGACCTGATCCCGGCGGGGACGGCGTTCACGGTGCCGCCGGTGCTGTTCGCGAAGATCACGGACGAGGACCTGGCGGCCTGGACGGCGCGCTTCGGCGGCGCCGACAGCTAGTCGAGGGCTGGTCGACAGCTGGTCGAGGGCTGATCGAGGGCTAGGACGACGAACAGGCGGGGCCCGGGGGTTCCCGGGCCCCGCCTGCCGGTTTCCGCACTCAGCCGAGCAGGTCCAGCGCGCTGGTCCCGGCCAGGTCGTACGCCCCGGCGAGCAGCAGGAGCAGCAGGGACGCCAGCGTCAGGGCGGTGTAGTGCAGCCGCCCGGGGACGCCCCACCAGCGGCGGCGCCAGGCCAGCACCGTGCAGACCAGCATCGGCGCGGTCAGCGCCAGGGCGGCCAGCACCAGCACCGGGACGACGGTCAACAGCGGCGAGTCGGCCAGGAACAGCGTCTGGTTGAGCTCGTTGGGGTCCGCGGTCAGCAGGGCGAAGCAGGCGGTGGCGGCGAGCAGCAGGGTGCTGACGGCCGCGCCGAGCAGCCGTACGGCCGGCTGGCCTGCCCGGCCCCGGCGGCGCACCAGCCGCACCAGCGCGCCGACCGTCCAGCCGAGCAGGGTCAGGGCGAGCACGGCCAGGCCGGCCAGGGCGGTGATCCGGTGCAGGCCGGGGGCCTGGTACCAGGCGAGCGGCTGGTAGGCGACGGTCGGGTCGGCGTCGGTCAGCAGGGCGGTCACCGCGCCGTCGGCGCCGGTGGGGAAGGCGATCCGCGCGGTGCCGCCGACCTGCTGGAACAGACCGGGCTCGATCTGCTCCCAGTGGGTCTCCTCGGCCTCCGGGTCACGGGTGACCGGGCCGGTGACGGTGAGCCGACCGTCGGCGGCGGTGACGTGCAGCGAGCCCATCAGGGCGGCGGCCTTGGTGAGGTTGCTGCGGCTGGTGCGGGTGGAGCGGTAGTCGCCGGTGTAGCGGTCCAGGCCCGTGGTGATCGGGGCGGTGGCGATCGGCACGGTCGGGGCGGCGGGGGCGGCAGGGTAGAAGCGGTCGAGGAAGGCGTTGAGCACCTGCTGGGTGGCCCAGCCGCCGGTGCTGTCGACGCCGTCGCCGTTGAGGGTCACGTACAGGCCGACGCCGCGCTGCGGCAGCAGGGCCAGGCTGAAAGGGCGTTGGGCATGGACAGCCCGCTGGACGTGACCGTGGTCGCCGAACTGCCGGGCCGGGCCGAGGCGCCGGTCGAGTCGGCCTTCTACTTCGCCGTCTCGGAGGCGTTGACCAACGCCGCCAAGCACTCCGGCGCCGAGCACGTGGACGTCCAACTCTGGTACCAGGACGGCCTGCTGAAGGCCCAGGTCATCGACGACGGGAGGGGCGGCGCCGACCCCTCGCGCGGCACCGGGCTGCGCGGCCTGGAACGGCGGCTTGCTACCTTCGACGGAGCCCTGGCCGTCCACAGCCCGCTCGGCGGCCCCACGACCCTGACCATGGAGCTGCCGTGCGAGTTGTCCTCGCCGAGGACCTCTTCCTCCTGAGGGACGGTCTGGTCCGGATGCTGCAGGCCTACGACTTCGAGGTCGTGGCCGCGGTCGACACCGGACCGGACCTCCTGCAGGCCCTCCTCACCGAGCGCCCGGACGTGGCCGTGGTCGACGTACGGCTGCCCCCGACGTTCACCGACGAGGGCCTCCAGGCGGCGCTGGCGGCACGGCGGCAGATCCCCGGACTGCCGGTGCTGGTGCTGTCCCAGTACGTCGAGCAGCTCTACGCCAAGGAGTTGCTCGCCGACGGCAGCGGCGCGATCGGCTACCTGCTGAAGGACCGGGTCTTCGACCCCGACCAGTTCGTGGAGGCGGTCCAGCGGGTGGCAGCGGGCGGCACCGTGCTGGACCCGCAGGTGATCGCCATGCTGGTCAGCAGCACCGAACGGCGCAAGCCGCTGGACCGGCTGACGCCCCGTGAGCGCGAGGTGCTGGAGCTGATGGCGGAGGGGCGCTCCAACGCGGCGATCGCCGAGCGGATGGTGATCACGGAACGGGCGGTGAAGAAGCACACCGCCAACATCTTCCTCAAGCTCGACCTGCCACCCTCCGAGGAGGACCACCGCCGGGTGCGGGCGGTGCTGGCCTTCCTGGAGGTCACGTCCTGAGCGGTCCGGCCGTCTCCTCCGCCACCCAGGCCAGGTAGCCGGGGCTGCCGGAGACCACCGGTACGGCGATCACCTCGGGCGTCTCGTACGAGTGCCGTCCGGCGATGAACCCGGCGAGGCGGTCGGCGAGTCCGGCCCGGGTCTTGAGGTCGATCCGCCACTCCTCGGCGTCCTGCACCTCGCCGTCCCACCAGTACACCGACCGGACGGGGTACACCTGCGCGCAGGCCGCCAAGCGCTCCCGCACCACGGCGGCGGCGAGGGAGCGGGCCTGCTCCTCGCTCTCGTGGGTGGTGGTCACCACGACGAAGCCCTGCTGGTTCGCTGTCATGCCCCGACGGTAGCGGGAGCACGGACGGTATCCCGGAGCCGCGACGATAGCCGGAGCCCGGGCGGCAGGCCCGACAGCGGCCCGGAGCCCCGTCGCCGCGGTCTCGCAAGCGCGGCGACGGGGCGGCTCGGGTGCCCGCGGGCCCGGGGTCAGGCCCGGCGGGCGGTGTGGACGGTCATGGCGGAGAGGTAGAAGGCATCCGGGCGGTTGAGGATGCCGGTGGGGGCGTCCTCGGCGAGGAGGGCCTCCAGCGTGGCGCGGTCCTCCGGGATGAGCGCCTCGGCCAGCTGGTCGTGGCGGCGGCGGAGCTGGGTGTGCAGGTACTCCCGGACGGGACGGGCGAGCGGCGCCGGGTGGTCGACCAGGAAGGTGCGGGTGCCGCTGGGGACCAGTCCGGCCCGGCGCAGCATGGCCGGCCAGTCCTCGATCTCCTCGGTGGTGTCCGGAAGTTCGGCGCGCATGGCGCTGAAGCCGTCCTCGTGGGCCGCGTCCAGCCGGGCCTGGAAGCCGGGCCGGCCGAGGCCGAAGTCCCGGGGCAGGAAGCGCGGCGGCAGGCCGCTCTCGGCGACGGCGAGCAGGCCGCCGGGCCGCAGCCGCGCGCCCAGAGCGGTGAGCGCGGCCTGCTGGTCGCCGAGGTGGTGGATCGCGTTGCCGGACCAGATCAGGTCGGCCTCACCGAGCTTCTCGAACTCGGCGGGCAGGTCGGCCTGCTGGGTGCCCAGCCGACCGCCGGAGCGGGTCCGGGCGCGCTCCAGCAGGGCGGCCGACTGGTCGACGGCGACCACCTCGGCCGCCGGGAAGACCTCGGCGAGCAGCCCGGCGATCACCCCGGGACCGCTGCCGACGTCGAGGGCCCTGCGTACGCCGCCTTCGCCGGACAGGCCGGACAGACCGAACAGCCAGCGCGCGGCCTCGGTGACGGCTCCGGCGCGCAGGTCGGCCTCCTGCTCCAGGTGCGCCGCGAGGGCGTCCCAGTCCAGGTCGGCGGCGGGGACGTGGCCGTGGCCGTGGCCGTGGCCGTGCTGGTGACCGTGGCCGTGCTGATCCTGGTCCTGATGCTGATGCTGGTGCTGGTGCTGGTGCGAGGACATGGCCTCTCCTCCCGGATGGTGCGTCGTGGGTTGTCGGTGGGTCGACGAAAGCTTCCCGCTCAGGCGGGTACGGCGGCGTCGGACGCGCGACCCCGCCGATCGGCGAGGAGGGCGACCGCCCGCTCGACCTCCTCCGCCGCGAGGTCGTGGTCCAGCGCGAATGCGGCGGCCGCGCCCATCCCGGCGGCGGTGACCACCTGGGCGCGCGGGTCGGCGACGTTGCCGACCGCCCAGACGCCGGACACGCCGGTGCGCCCGGTCCGGTCGGTGGTGACCCAGCCGTTGTCGTCCCGCTCGCAGTCGAGGCCGAAGAGCAGCGCGTCCCGGGGCACCGGCTGCGGGAAGACGAACACCGCCTCGCGCAGCACCACCTGCCCGTCGGCGAGCTCGATGCCGCGCAGTCGCCCGTCGTCGGCGACCAGGCGGACGATCCGGCCCTCGACCACCCGAACACCCCGGGCGGCGAGCCGCTCCCGGTCGGCATCGGTCAACGCGAGGGTGTGCGCGAGCAGCACCACGTCGGCCGACCACTGCCGCAGGATCAGCGCCTGGTCGACCGCGCCCGGGCCGGTGCCGAGCACCCCGAGCGGGCGGTCGCGGACCTCCCAGCCGTGGCAGTACGGGCAGTGCAGCACGTCGACGCCCCAGCGCTCGGCCAGGCCCGGCAGCTCCGGCAGTCCGTCGCGCAGGCCGGTGGCGACCACCACCCGACGGGCGTGCAGCACCGGCCCACCGGCCAGGTGCACCACGAAGCCGGGCTCGACCGACTCGGCGGCCTCGATGTGCTCGACCCGCCCGTCGATCAGGTCCGCCCCGTACCGGGCGACCTCCTCCCGCCCGACCGCCAGCAGCGCCGCCGGGGGCATGCCGTCCCGGCTCAGGTAGCCGTGCATGTGCGCGGCGGGGGCGTTGCGCGGCTCACCCGCGTCCACCACCGCGACCCGCCGCCGGGCCCGGCCCAGCACCAGGGCGGTGCTCAGTCCCGCCGTGCCCGCGCCGACCACCACCACGTCGTAGCGCTCCGTCGTCCTCATCTCGCTCATGGCGCTCACCTCCGACGCCAGGCTGCGACCGACCATCCTGTGTCGGCAAGCTTTGTTGCCATCTCAGCAAACACCTCCACTCTCACTCCGCGGTCCGCAGCCAGTACGAGCGGGCCGCCACCGCCAGCGCCACGCCGTACCCGGCGAAGGCGCACGCCCCGACCCAGCCCACCTGCAGCGCCTGCTCGGCCGTGGCGAGCTCGCCCTGCCGGATGCCGAACACCCCGACCGCGCACAGCGCGAGGTAGCCGATCCCGACCAGCCCGTAGGGCACCAGCGTGGCCGCGCCGATCAGCGCCGGGGTGAGCGGCAGCCAACGCGGGACGCGACGGCCGCGCAGCGGCAGGGTCCAGCGCGGGAACACCTGCCCCCACGGCCGCACCAGCCCCCAGAGCAGGAACACCCCGATCGCCGCCAGCAGCACCGTGCCGTCCAGCCCCCAGCGCTCCAGGGCGAGCCAGAGCCCGGAGGAGCCGTTGTGCACGTAGCCGGCGTACATCTGGTCACCGCTGATCCCGGCGAAACTGCCGCCGAAGGCCCAGATCAGCTTCATCACCACATACGGAACGAAGGCCAAGGTCCCCGCCCAGGCCGCGAGTTGGACGGTGGCCGGGGCCGACGACGGGGCCGCGGGGGGAGCCGCCGCTCGGACGACCGGCCGCCCGGCCCGGGCGGCAGCGGCCAGCAGCAGCGCCCCGACCGCCGCCAGCGCCTTGTGCACCGCGTCCGCGACGCTGTCCACGCTCTGCCCGAACATCAGCGTCACCACATCCATCAGCAGGCTCCAGGCCGCCACCGCGGCCAGCCCGCACAACAGCCACAGCGCCCCCGTCAGCCATCGCACCGGCCCCAGCCGTACCGCCACCCACCCGGCCACGGCCGCCGCCAGGCCCACCCCGGCGACCACCCACCCCAACCAGGAGGCGCCCCACAGTGCGGTCCCGCTCAGCGCGCAGCCCAGCCCGAACCCGCCGTAGCCGACACCCCAACCGGCCACCGCCCAACCGTTCCTGCCCCACCCCTGCTTCGCCATGGCCCCAGGCTCGCCCGCGCCGCCGCACCCCGGCGTCCGCCGGAACGACGATCCGACTCCCCCTCCCGAGGGATCCACGGCAGGCCCTTGCCTTGGAGCGCACTCCAACTCCTAGCCTCTGACGCACCACCGCATCACCGACCCACCACCAGGGGGAGCACAACCATGCGCTACCGCGTCCTCGGCGGCACCGGCATCGAAGTGAGCGCCTACTGCCTCGGCACGATGATGTTCGGCGCGATCGGCAACCCGGACCACGACGACTGCGCCCGGATCGTCAACGCCGCGCTCGACCGGGGCATCAACTTCATCGACACCGCCGACATCTACTCGGCCGGCGAGTCCGAGGAGATCGTCGGCAAGACGCTGGCCGCCCGCGGCGACCGGGACGACATCGTGCTCGCCACCAAGGCGCACTTCCCGATGGGCGAGGGCCGCAACCGGGGCGGCAACTCCCGGCGTTGGATCGTCCGCGAGATCGAGGAGAGCCTGCGCCGACTGCGCACCGACCGGATCGACCTCTACCAGATCCACCGGCCGGACCACACCACGGACATCGAGGAGACCCTCTCCGTCCTCGGCGACCTCGTCCGGGCCGGCAAGATCCGCGCCTTCGGCTGCTCGACCTTCCCCGCCGAGCAGATCGTGGACGCCCACCACGTCGCCGAGCGCCGCGCCCTGCCGCGTTTCCGCACCGAACAGCCGCCGTACTCGTTGCTCGCCCGCGGCGTGGAGCGGGACGTGCTGCCGGTGGTGCAGCGGCTCGGGATGGGCGCGCTGACCTGGGGCCCGCTGGCCGGCGGCTTCCTCACCGGCCGCTACCGCAAGGGCCTGGAGATCGACCTCACCCGCGGCCGCGCCGCCATCAACCCGGGCCGTTTCGACCCTGCGCTGCCCACCACGGCCGCCAAGCTGGACGCGGTCGAGGCCTTCACCGATCTCGCCGAGGAGCTCGGCCGCACCCTGCCCGAGCTGGCCGTGGCCTTCCCGCTGGCCCACCCCGCGGTCACCTCGGTGATCCTCGGCCCGCGCACCATGGAGCAGTTGGACTCCGCCCTCAAGGGCGCCGACCTGGTCCTGGACGATGCCGTCCTGGACCGGATCGACGCCATCGTGCCGCCCGGCACGAACCTCTACCAGGCCGACGGCGTCTGGCAGCCGCCGGCCCTCACCACCCCGGCCATGCGCCGCCGCCCGGCCGCCGAGCGCCAGGCGGGCTGACGCTCCGCGGGCTGGAGGACGGCGGGCTGACGCTCAGCGGGCCGGGGCTCGGCAGGCTGGGGGCGGGCTTGGGACAGCTCACCCCCTCGGCGCGGCGAAGCAGTGGATCAGGACCGTACGGCCGGAGGCCCACCGCTGTTCGCCGCTACCGAGCAGGGCCCAGCCCAGGCGGCGGTAGAGGGTCACGGCGGCGGTGTCGGTGGCGAGCACGTCGAGCACGGGGTGCAGCCCGAGCGCCCGCGCGTGCACCACGGCGCTCGCCAGCAGTCGGGCGCCGGTCCCGTGGCCGCGCGCCGCCGGGGCGACGTACAGGCGGCCGATCACGGCGGTCAGTTCGGGGCGCCCGCCGGTCCGCAGGCTCCACAGACCGGGGGCGACATCGCCCGGGTCACTGCGGGAGATTCCGACGTGCCCGGCGATCCGGCCCCCCGCCTCGGCGACCCAGGCGGCCAGCAGGCCGTCCGGGGTGAGCCAGGCGGCGGGCCGCTCGGGCCAGTCGGCGGGGTAGCCGTCGACGGTGTGGACGTCGGACAGCACCCGGACGCAGTCGGCGAGGTCGGCGGCGCGACGCCGTCGGACGCCCACCCCCGCACCGGTCTGCCGAGAGCCGGACGCGACGACGTTGGCGCGTTCTTCAAGGTCAGCCATGCCGGTACGTTACCGGCCGCCCCTCACCGTCGCAGCAGGTCGACGACCCCGGTCAGGTCCTCCTCGCCGCTGCCGAGCTCCAACCGGCGCTCCGCTGAGCAGCGCCACGTCGTGCAGCGCCGCGCACCCGGCGTCCCCGCCCACGTACCGGGTGTCTGCCGGAACGGCGAGGGCCGCCCGGTGCTCCAGCCTCAGTGCTCCTCCGCCACCAGGTGGTCCACGCAGGCCGCGACGGCCAGCAGCAGCCCGGTGTCCGCGCCGTCGGCGATCTCCACGCCGTAGGTGTCGCGGACCCGGAACCACTTGCGGGAGATCCGGGCGAGCTCGTCGCCGTGGTGGTTCTCGACCCGGTAGTCCTTGTCGATCAGATTGCCGTGGATCTTCAGCTCGCCGCCGGAGGCCAGCTCCACCAGGTACTTGTCCCGGAACGGGGTGAACAGCTTCTCCCGGACGGTCGCGATCACCTCGCCGTCGGCGTCCTCGACCTTCATCGCGTCGCGGACGGTGAGCATCTTCTCCTTCACCACCGCGACCACCCGCCCGTGCGAGTCCTTCAGCTCGAAGGTGTGCCGCAGCCGCAGCACCTTGCCGTCCACCAGGAAGGCCTTGCGCCCCCGGTCGTCCTCGATCCAGTAGTCGTCGCCGACCGCGAACAGCTTCTCCCTGACCAGGTACCGCACCACAGCCTCCTCCGTCGTCGGGTGTCCGTCCCCATTCGACCCGACCCCCCACCCGGCACGAAGCACCGCCACGCGGCCGCGTTCAATACCGTCATGCGACCCGACCTCGACACCCCGCTGCACAGCGAGCGCCTCGACCTGCTGCCGCTCGCCTCCGAACACGCCGACGAACTGACCGCCGCCCTCGCCGACCCCGCCCTGCACATCTTCACCGGCGGCCGCCCGGCCACCCCCGAGGAGATGCGCGCCCGCTGCGCCCGCCTGGCCGCCGGCTCCCCCGACCCCGCCGAGGCCTGGGGCAACTGGGTCCTGCGACTGCGCGCCGACAGCGCCCTGACCGGCTATGTCCAGGCCACCGTCCGCTCCGAAGTCTCCGAAGTCTCCGAAGCCGAACTCGCCTGGGTGGTCGGCACCCCCTGGCAGGGCCGCGGCCTCGCCACCGAAGCCGCCCGCACCCTCCTCACCCACCTCACCGCCGTCGGCATCACCACCGCCGTCGCCCACATCCACCCCGACCACCACGCCTCGGCCCGCATCGCCCACGCCCTCGGCCTACGCCCCACCCCGCACACCCAGGACGGCGAAATCCGCTGGCAGGCCGATCTTCCGCAGCCGTAGCACCCGAGCCCCACCGCCCCCCCCCGGAAGGCCCATAGGAGCACCCCGTGTCCGTCGACGCCGGCCTTCACCTGCGCTGGCCCGGGGGCGGCCTGGTGGAGAGCGCCTTCGACATCGACGACCCAGCCGGCTACTGGACCTCCACCCGAACCGCCCGCCTCATCCCTCCGCCCGCCGAGGCCGCCGACGCCGTCACCGAGAGCCTCGCCCTCCGCGCAGCCGAGCTGCCGTTCCACCACACCGCGCGCTTCACCGGCCACCGGGTCACCCCCGAGGAGCTCGACGCCTTCTCCGACCGCCTCGTCGCCGAGCTGACCCGCCCCGGCGAGCAGACCGACGTCACCCTGTGGATCAACGACCGCCTCACCCGCCACGAGGCCGCCGTCCAGCCCGTCACCGACCTCCGACTGCTCGCCTGACCCCACCCGGAATGCCGTCCACCGCCGATGGGGTTGGATACAGGCATGGCATCTCGTGCACGTGTACGCGCCCCCGAGCTGGTCGGGGCAGGCGGTTGGCTGAACACCGGCGGCAAGGAGCTCACGCTCGCCGACTTCCGGGGCAAGATCATCGTCCTGGACTTCTGGACCTTCTGCTGCATCAACTGTCTGCACGTCCTGGACGAGCTGCGGGAGCTGGAGGAGAAGCACCGCGACACCGTGGTGATCGTCGGAGTGCACTCGCCGAAGTTCGTGCACGAGGCCGACCACCAGGCCGTGGTGGACGCGGTGGCCCGGTACGAGGTGCACCACCCGGTGCTGGACGACCCGGCGCTGGTGACCTGGAAGCAGTACGCCGTCCGGGCCTGGCCGACGCTGGTGGTGATCGACCCGGAGGGGTACGTGGTCGCCCAGCACGCCGGAGAGGGGCACGCCCACGCGATCGCCCGGCTGGTCGAGGAGCTGGAGGCCGAGCACGCCGCCAAGGGCACGCTGCGCCGCGGCGACGGCCCGTACGTGGCGCCCGAGCCGACCGCCGGGGACCTCAAGTTCCCCGGCAAGGCGGTCCGGCTGCCGAGCGGCAACCTCCTGGTCGCCGACTCCGGCCACCACAGCCTGGTGGAGCTGGCCGAGGACGGCGAGACGGTGGTGCGCCGGATCGGTGACGGCCAGCGCGGCCTGGTGGACGGCACCAGGCCCCGGTTCAGCGAGCCGCAGGGCCTCGCGCTGCTTCCGGAGGGTTCCGACTACGACGTGATCGTCGCCGACACCGTCAACCACGCGCTGCGCGGCGTCCGGCTGGCCGACGGGAGCGTCACCACCCTGGCCGGCACCGGCCGCCAGTGGTGGCAGGGCTCGGCCACCGAGGGCCCGGCCCGCGAGGTGGACCTCTCCTCGCCGTGGGACGTCGCCTGGTTCGACGGCCGGGTGTGGATCGCGATGGCCGGCGTGCACCAGCTGTGGGCGTACGACCCGGCCGCCGGCACCGTCGGCGTCGCGGCCGGCACCACCAACGAGGGCCTGGTGGACGGCCCCGTCGCCGAGGCCTGGTTCGCCCAGCCGTCCGGGCTGGCGGTCTCCGCGGACGGCGAGAGGCTCTGGGTCGCCGACTCCGAGACCTCGGCGCTGCGGTTCGTTTCACGTGGAACGAAGACGGTCCAAACCGCCGTCGGCACCGGCCTGTTCGACTTCGGGCACCGCGACGGCGCGGCCGACCAGGCCCTGTTCCAGCACCCGCTGGGCGTCACCGTGCTGCCGGACGGCTCGGTGGCCGTCGCCGACACCTACAACCACGCGCTGCGCCGCTTCGACCCGGCGAGCGGCGAGGTCACCACCCTGGCCACCGACCTGCGCGAGCCCTCCGGCGCGGTGCTGGTGGACGGCGACATCGTGGTCGTCGAGTCGGCCCGGCACCGGCTGACCCGGCTGCGGTTGCCCGAGGAGGCCGTCCAGGTCGAGTCGGTGGCGCACCGCACCCAGCGCGCGGCCACCGAGGTCGCCCCCGGCGCCTTCCAGCTGGACGTGGTCTTCGAGGCGCCGAGCGGCCAGAAGCTGGACGAGCGCTACGGCCCGTCCACCCGCCTGCTGGTCAGCTCCACCCCGCCCGAGCTGCTGGTCTCCGGTGCGGGCGCGGACTCCGCCCTCTCCCGTGAGCTGGTGCTCTCCGACCAGGTCACCGAGGGCGTCCTGCACGTCTCGGCGATGGCGGCCTCCTGCGACGACGACCCGGAGATCGAGTACCCGGCCTGCCACGTGCACCAGCAGGACTGGGGCGTGCCGGTGAAGCTGGTCGCCGACGGCGCCCGCCGCCTCCCGCTGGTCCTGGCCGGGATGGAGTAACCGGGCAGCGGGGTGACCGGGCAACCGAAGTAACCGGGCAACCGGAAGAGGCGGCAGCCGAAAGCGGCGGGGCCCGGCGGACATCACGTCCGCCGGGCCCCGCCGCTTCACCAGGGGGCTCAGCCCTCCAGGAACGCCTTGATCGCGCTCGCCAGCAGGTACGGGTCCTCCGCACCGCACAGCTCGCGCGCCGAGTGCATGGACAGCGCCGCGATGCCGCAGTCCACCGTCTTGATGCCCAGCCGCGCCGCCGTGATCGGGCCGATGGTCGTCCCGCAGGGCATGGCGTTGTTGGACACGAAGGTCTGCCACGGCACGCCGGCCTTCTCGCAGGCCGCGGCGAACACCGCCCGGCCGACGCCGTCGGTCGCGTAGCGGTTGTTGACGTTGACCTTGAGGATCGGCCCGCCGTTCGGCATCGGGTGGTGGCCCGGCTCGTGCCGCTCGGTGTAGTTCGGGTGGACGGCGTGGCCCATGTCCGAGGAGAGGCAGACGGTGCCGGCCAGCGCCCGGGCACGGTCCTCCGGGTTTCCGCCGCGGGCGTGGATCGTCCGGTCGATCACATTGCCGAGCATCGGGCTCTGTGCGCCGGTGTCGGACTCGCTGCCGGTCTCCTCGTGGTCGAAGGCGGCCAGCACCGGGATGTACGGCAGCTCGACGGCGCCTTCGGCGGCGGCGGTCGCCACGGCGGCGAGCGCGGCGGTGGCCGCGTGCACCGACAGCAGGTTGTCCAGCCGCGGGGCGGCCAGCAGCTCGCGGTCGCGGCCCAGGTAGGAGGCGGGCTGGACGTCGTGGGTCATCAGGTCCCAGCCGACCACGTCCTCGACGGCCAGACCGGCCCGCTCGGCGACGTAGGAGATCAGGGAACCCTCGTCCACCGGGCCGAGGCCCCAGATCGGGGTGACGTGGCGCTGCCGGTCGAGCTTCATGCCGTCGTTGACCTGGCGGTCCAGGTGGATGGCGAGCTGCGGCACGCGCAGCAGCGGCTCGTCCAGTTGGACGAGCCGCGCACTACCGTCCTTGAGCGCGAGTCTGCCGGACAGCCCGAGGTCACGGTCGAGCCAGGTGTTCAGCGGCACCCCGCCGTAGATCTCCACCGCGACCTGCCGCCAGCCGGCCGAACCGGTGTCCGGCAGCGGCTTGACCCGGAGGTTGGGCGAGTCGGTGTGAGTGCCGACGATGCGGAACGGCGTCTCCGCGCCGGCCCCTTCCGGCAGGTACCAGGCGATCAGCGCACCGCCGCGGATCAGGTAGCGCCCTCCGGCCGCCCCGTCCCAGGCGTCCGTCTCGGCGACCTGACGGAATCCCGCCTTCTCCAGGCGCTCGGCGGCGCTCGCGACCGCGTGGTACGGGGACGGCGAGGTGCCGAGGAACGCGATCAGGTCGTCGGTGTGCGTCCGGTCGAAAAATGCCCGGCGGGCGGCGGTCGACATACTGCTCCTGGGTCGAGGGAGGGCCGAAGCCGGATGGGGAGTCGGCTTCGCACCTTGAGCATATGCCCGTACACGGACATGGCATTCGGAAGCTCTCATCGGCGCGGAACCCGGACACACCCGCGGACCGCCCCGCGCCGAACTCCGCCCGCCCGGAGAGTTCCTGTGGTTCGGGTACGGCCGTCCCCGCCCTCGGCTCAGCCGGCCTTCGGTGCCTCCAACCGCTGCACCGACTCCCCCACCGGCAACTCCGAGCGCGATTCCATCCCCACCCCCGAGCCGATCCGAGTCCGGAACTCACCACGGGCATTCGATCGAATACCCGACATCCGTGTGGCACGCGTCACCACGGCATCGACTCCGATGGAGGGCATAGCGATCCATCCGTCTCGAAACGTAAGACGCCTAATGGCAACTCGCCGATTTCACAACGAAGTTCCAGTCCAAATTCCTGGCTCTCCGAGCCCTCCCGGGAGAGGATCTGTCCCGTGCGAACCGTCCGACGCGTTCGCACACGTCGGCCCCGCCGTGCCGGGCGAGGCCGGCGCGGCCAAGCTCGCCGCGCACAAGCCGCGGAACGAGGACCTGCTCCGCAAGGCCGGCCACCTCGTCGCCGACGGCACGAGCAGGTGACGGCCACACGTTCGCTCACATCCGCCCGGCTGCCGGGCGGATGACACTGGTAGCGGTGAAGTCCCCGGGGAGAGTGCCCTGTTGACCACAACGACGAGTACCGCCGACGAGACCGTCGAACCGCCGCCGCCCCCCGCCCGGTCCCGGGCCGCGCGGCGGCGGAGGGTGCTGCTGGGGGTGGCGCCGGCCGCCGCACTGGTGGCGGTGGGCGGGGTGGGGGCGGCGACGCTGGTGAAGTCCCCGGCGGAGCGGGCCGCGCAGACCGCGCCGCCACCGAACAGCCTGCTCACCGCGCCGGTGGTCAGCCAGGTGCTGACGCCCTCGGTGGCCGCCCGCGCGGTGGTGTACCCGCCCGCGCAGTACAACGTGGTCCCGGCCGCCGCCTCGACCGATGTCACCCAGCTGTTCGTCTCCAAGCTGGGGGTGAAGCAGGGGGACACCGTCAGGGCCGGCGAGTTGCTCGCCGAGGTGTCCGGCCAGCCGCTGTTCGCCCCGCTGATCGGCACGGTCGTCGGCCTGCCGGCCGGCCTCTACCCAGCCCTGCACGCGGCCCGGACGGACCCGCTGCAGGCGCTGCGGAGCGCCTAGCGGACGAACAGGCGCGGAGGAACACCGAAGGGCCCGGTGGCAGCCGGGCCCTTCGGTGTGAGGGTTTTCGTCAGGCGGTCAGAAGGGGGTGCCAGGCCTTAGAAGGCCTCCTCCGCCAGCTCCATGATCTCGTTGTCGATGCCCTCGGCGATCGCCCGCTGCGGAGCGACGGTCGGGAGGATGTTCTTGGCGAAGAAGCGGGCCGCCGCGACCTTGCCCTGGTAGAACGGCACGTCCTTCTCGGAGGCGCCGGCCTCCAGCTTGGCCAGGGCCACCGCGGCCTGGCGCAGCAGCAGCCAGCCGACCACGACGTCGCCGGAGACCATCAGCAGGCGGGTGGTGTTGAGGCCCACCTTGTACATGTTCTTGACGTCCTGCTCGACCGAGGAGAGGTCGGCGAGCAGCTTGCCGATGATGGCCTCCAGGTCGCCGGCGGCCGTGGCGAGCAGCTTGCGCTCGGCGGCCAGGGCGTCGCCGCCCTCGGCCGAGCCGAGGAACTTCTGGATCTGCTCGTTCAGGGCGGTCAGCGCCTGGCCGCCGTCCTTGACGATCTTGCGGAAGAAGAAGTCCTGGCCCTGGATCGCCGTGGTGCCCTCGTACAGGGTGTCGATCTTGGCGTCGCGGATGTACTGCTCGATCGGGTACTCCTGCAGGTAGCCGGAGCCACCGAAGGTCTGCAGGGACTGGGCGAGCTGCTCGTAGGACTTCTCCGAGCCGTAGCCCTTGACGATCGGCAGGAGCAGGTCGTTCAGGCGCTCGGCGGCCTCGTCGCGCTCGCCGCGCAGCTTGGCGGCCAGCATGTCGTCCTGGACCGACGCGGTGAACAGGACCAGCGCGCGCATGCCCTCGGCGTAGGCCTTCTGGGTCAGCAGCGAGCGGCGTACGTCCGGGTGGTGGGTGATGGTGACGCGCGGGGCGGTCTTGTCCAGGAACTGCGAGATGTCGGCGCCCTGCACGCGCTCCTTGGCGTACTCCAGGGCGTTCAGGTAGCCGGTGGAGAGGGTGGCGATGGCCTTCGTGCCGACCATCATGCGGGCGAACTCGATGATCTTGAACATCTGGCGGATGCCGTCGACCTTCTCGCCGAGCAGCCAGCCCTTGGCCGGGTGCTTGGCACCGAAGGTCATCTCGCAGGTGTTCGAGGCCTTGAGGCCCATCTTGTGCTCGACGTTGGTGGCGTAGGCGCCGTTGCGCTCGCCGAGCTCGCCGGTCTCCCAGTCGAAGTCGTACTTCGGGACGATGAACAGGCCCAGGCCCTTGGTGCCCGGCTTACCGCCCTCGGGGCGGGCCAGCACCATGTGGATGATGTTCTCGGACATGTCGTGCTCGCCCGAGGTGATGAAGCGCTTCACACCCTCGATGTGCCAGGAGCCGTCCTCCTGCTTGATCGCCTTGGTGCGGCCGGCGCCCACGTCGGAGCCCGCGTCGGGCTCGGTGAGGACCATGGTGGAGCCCCACAGGCGGTCGGTCATGCGCTTGGCGACCTCGAGCTGCTCCTCGGTGCCCTCCTCGGCGATGACGCCGGCGAAGGCCGGGCCGGAGGAGTACATCCAGATGGCGGGGTTCGAGCCCAGGATCTGCTCGGCGAAGGCCCAGATCAGCGAGTTCGGGGTGACCTGGCCACCGATCGACTCCGGGATGCCCAGGCGCCACCACTCGGCGTCCATGAAGGTCTGGTAGCTCTTCTTGAACGTGGCCGGGATCGGGGCGGTGTTGGTCTCCGGGTCGAAGACCGGCGGGTTGCGGTCGGTGTCGGTGAAGGACGCGGCGAGGTCGTTCTCGGCGAGGCGCGCGATCTCGCTCAGGATGTTCTTCGCGGTCTCGACGTCCATGTCGGCGAACGGTCCGGTGCCGTACACCTGGTCGCGACCGAACACCTCGAAGAGGTTGAACTCCACGTCCCGCAGGTTGGACTTGTAGTGACCCATGGCCTGTTTTCTCCGGTTCGTCGCTTCCGGGTGACCGCCGCTTTTCGGGCGCCCCGTACCCACCAGTAGGCATCATGATGCTACCCAGCGGTAACTTGGGCAAGCCCCTGGCGGTGAATCGCCTATGAACGTGGTCACGTCCCACAGCCAGGGCGACCACTCCTTGTCAGGATCGACGCCAGCGCGGGCGGGTGCGCTCCCGCTAGCCTGTCCGTGTGTACGGATATGACCAGAACGCATACCCGGGTGACCCCTACCAGCAGCAGGCGGGTCCGCAGCCGGGCATGAACGGCATGCCCGGACCCGACGCGTACGGCGCACAGGGGCAGGCGTCCCAGCAGTCGCTGTACCCCGAGCCCTCCCCGCCGTCGCTGGCGGACGCCGTCCGGGCCTTCACCACCGGCTCGATGGCGGTCGAGGACTTCCAGGCGATCTTCATCACCTCGAAGGTGCACTGCCCGCGCGGCGACCGCCCCGGCTTCCTGGCACTGCACAACACCCCGACACCGGTGATCCCGATGTTCAGCTCGCTCAAGGAGCTGCGCCGCTACGCCGGCAAGGACTCCAAGCACTTCACCGTCACCGGCGCCGAGGTCCTGGACCTGCTGCCGACCGGCTACGGCTTCGCGCTGGACATGGAGGGCGAGCACCGGATGGTGTTCGACGCCAAGGCCGTCGAGCAGATGGTCGACTTCACCATGCGCCGGATGTACGGCTGACGACCGCTCCGCGGCCGTCGGCCACCGCCTCGCGGACGGCCGCCCCATCCTGGAAGAGGAGCCCCGCGCTCCCCTGTCGAGACATAGTTCAATTTTCAACTTGCTTGTTGTTGAGAGTTGAACTAATCTCGTGCAGGTAGGCGAGACACCCCCCGAAGGAGGCCGACATGCCCGCCGTGACCGTCGACAACCCGCTGACCCTTCCGCGCGTGACCGCGCCGGACCCGGCCGTCGCGAGCGCCCGGCCCGTCCTCACCGTGGCCACCGCCCCCGAGGGCTACGAGGGCGAGGGCTTCCCCGTCCGCCGCGCCTTCGCCAAGATCAACACCAAGTACCTCGACCCGTTCATCATGATGGACCAGATGGGCGAGGTGGACTACGCGGCCGGCGAGCCGAAGGGCACCCCCTGGCACCCGCACCGCGGGTTCGAGACGGTCACCTACATCATCGACGGAACGTTCGTCCACCAGGACTCGCACGGCGGCGGCGGCGTCATCACCGACGGCGACACCCAGTGGATGACGGCCGGCTCCGGCCTGCTGCACATCGAGACCCCGCCGGAGTCCCTGGTCATGTCCGGCGGCCTGTTCCACGGCCTCCAGCTGTGGGTCAACCTGCCCGCCTCGGACAAGATGATCGCCCCGAAGTACCAGGACATCCGCGGCGGCAGCGTCAAGCTGCTCAGCTCCGAGGACGGCGGCGCGCTGCTCCGGGTGATCGCCGGCGAGGTCGACGGCCACCAGGGGCCGGGCGCCACCCACACCCCGATCACCATGATCCACGCGTCGATCAACCCCGGCGCCCAGGTCACCCTGCCCTGGCGCTCCGACTTCAACGCCCTCGCCTACGGCCTGGCCGGCAAGGGCTCGGCCGGCCAGGAGCGGCGCCCGTTCGGTATGGGCCAGGCGGTCGTCTTCGGCGACGGCGACTCCCTCACCATCCGCGCCGACGAGACCCAGGACTCGCGCAGCGCCAACTTCGAGGTCGTCCTCCTCGGCGGCCTGCCGATCCGCGAACCCGTCGCCTGGTACGGCCCGTTCGTGATGAACAGCCACCGCGAACTCCAGCAGGCCATGGAGGACTTCCAGGCCGGCCGCCTCGGCACCATCCCCACCGACGCTCACTGACCCCTTCCACCGAGAGGGCCCGGACCCCACGGTCCGGGCCCGGCTACAGCAGTGCGTAGAGGGCCGAGGCGTCGTCGTGGGTCTTGCCGCGCGGCCAGCGCTCGCAGGCGGCGTCCGCCCGCTCCACCTCGCGGACCTGGGCGATCAGCTCGCCCGGGCCGGACTCCGCGAGCAAACGCAGTACATCGCCCCAACTGCCCAGCCCGAAACGCTCGGTGTAGCGCGAGGCGCCGTCGGTGAGGGCGGCCAGCGCGTGCAGCCGGTCCAGCCGGACGAAGCCGGTCTCGGCGTGCTCGGCCGCGCGCGGGCTGGCGGCGGCGATCCACGGGCCGTTGCCCCGGTTGCGGGCGGCGCGCAGCGCCAGCGCGTACTCCAGGTGCAGCGCGGCCCGCTCGGCCGAGCCGGGGACGGTCGCCCAGACCTGGCGGCGCAGCCCCTCCCCGTCGGGGAAGCGCTGGTTGTCCCCGATCACCTTCGGCGGGCCGTCCTTGAACTCCAGCACCAGCAGCGAGTCGCCGAGCACCAGGTACTCCAGCGACTCGCCGTGCCGCCGGGCCGCGACCACCACCGCGGCGGGGGTGTTGGGGTGGGCGAGGTCGCAGCGGCCGCCGTGCAGCGCGGCCGTCTCCACGATGGCATCGGCCAGGCACTCGGCGATCGAGCGGTCCACGCGGTCGGTGAGCCGGGCGAGCAGGTGCACCCCCAACCGACGGACGTACCAGGCCGTTCCGTGCCGGCACCCGGACTCCAGACCGGTCGGCGAACTCGCGCCGTCCAGCAGGACCAGCGCCTCCGGCGAGGCCGCCGCGAAGTCCTCGCTCTCGCGGTCGGGCCGCCGTGCTTCCCCTGCGAGCTGTAGCTGCATCCCGACAGTGTGGACGCCGCCCCCGGCCCGCGCCCAGACCCATGCGTCGGTGTGGCGCGGGCCGGCGCCCGCCGCCCGGTGGCAGCCGGGGTGATTCGGCCATACCGTCGAATAGCGACTGGACGATTCGGCCGATCGGGGCCGGTCAGGTTTGGCACCACCTACGGGTGTCCGGACGGCCCGGGACTGACGAGGAGCGGAAGATGTTCTGGCAGTTCATCGTGTTGGCGGCCGCCTCACTCGGCTTTCCGACCGCGGCGCTGCTCTTCCTGATCGGCGGGCCGCGCTTCCCGGACGAGACCCGGGACCGGAAGGTCTAGGAGGCCTAGGAGGCCTTCCAGGCCGGGTCCCGTCCGAGCAGTGCGAGGGCGCGGTCGAACCGGCCGGCGCCGCCGGGTTCGAGGCCCGGGCGGAAGGCCCGGCCGGGCGCCCGGTGCTCCGGCGTGTTCGGGACGGCCTCGGTCACCGCCGACAGCGCGTCGGCCAGGGCGTCGTCGTGCTCCACCGCTGCGACCAGCGCGCCCGGGGTGCCGAGCGCGGCGGCGACGTCCCAGCCGTGCACCAGGGTGTCGAGCAGGTGGAAGCCCACCGCCTGCGCGAGCGGGAACGGTCCGCCGTCGCGGATCTCGGGCAGCCACAGCGCCCGGTCGGCGGCGGCCGCCTCCCGGAAGGCGGCGGTGAGGTCGGCGCCGGTCCGGCGGAAGACGCCCGCCGGGTCCGCGTCGACCGGGGCGTCCGCGAACAGCGCGAGGTCGGGCCCGGCGCCGCGGGCGGCCGCGGCGAAGCCATGGTGCTGGCCGACGCAGTGCTCCAGCAGCCGACGCAGCGTCCAACCGGCGCAGGGGGTGGGCAGGTCCAGCTGATCCGGCCGTACGGTGTCCACCACCTCGACGGCCAACTCCATGGCTTGCGCGTGCAGTTCGACGAGCTTCATACGACAGCAGCCTCCAGGCAAGCGGCAATGAATCCGATCACCTGATCAACGACGGTCGGTTCCGCGGTGATCCACCGGCGGCCGGGCCCCGGGTGACCACCAGGTCGAACCGTTCCCCGTACACCCGCCGCAGCCGATCCGACCCTAGCCCAACGCCCGTTCCAGCACGGCGGCCTGGGCGAGCAGCCGTTCGTCGCCGCCCGCCGCGCCGATCACCTGGAGGCCGAGCGGCAGCCCGGCCTCGGTCCGGCCGGCCGGCAGGCTCAGCGCGGGCAGGCCGAGGAAGCTCCACGGCAGCGACATCACCGCGTCCCCGGTGCTGTGCAGGCCCTCCGGCGCACCGCCGGTCGCCGAGGGCGCCAGCCACAGGTCCACCCCGGCCTCGGCGGTCGCCGCCGCCACCTGCTCGCGCAACCGCTGCCGGAACTGCAGCGCGGCCGCCCGGTCCTCGGCCGCGACGCCCCGGCCGACCCGAATGCTCGCCACCGTCTCCGGCCGGTACAGGGCGCCGAACCGGGCGAACCAGTCGGCGTGACTGCGGGCCAGCTCGAAACGGTTGATGTTCTGCAACTGCCGGGTGATCTCGGCGAAGTGCGGGAACAGCGGCACCCGACGCACCGTCAGCCCGGTCAGCTCCAGCCGCTCCACCCACCCCTCGAAGGCGCGCAGCGCGGCGGGTTCGGCCCGCTCCAGGTACGAGCCGTCCGGCACGCCGAGCACGGGCAGGTCCGTGGCGGCTCCGGTCCGCCAGTCGTCGCAGAGCAGCGGGGCCGCCAGCGCCGCACCCGCCAGGTCGGCGGTGAACACGCCCAGGGTGTCGAAGCTCGGCGCGTTCGGGATCACGCCCGCGATCGGGATCCGTCCGTACGTCGGCCGGAAACCCACCACCCCGCAGTACGCGGCCGGGCGGATCACCGAACCGACCGTCTGAGTGCCGATCGCCAGCGGCACCAGCCCCGCCGCGACCGCCGCCGCCGAACCGCTGCTGGAACCGCCCGGGGTGTGCCCCGGATGGTGCGGATTGCGGGTCGGGCCCGGGGCGCTCGCCGCGAACTCGGCGGTCACCGTCTTGCCCGCGACCATCGCCCCCGCCGCCAGCAACCGGTCCACCACCACGGCCTGCGGGCCCGCCAACACCCCCGGCGGCAACGCCGAACCACCATGCGTCGGCAGCCCGTCCACGTGCACGATGTCCTTGACCCCCACCGCCACCCCGTACAGCGGCGGCCGCCCGGCCGGCTCCGGGTACCGCGCCGCCAACTCCCGTGCCCGCGCCCGCAGTCGGTCGTGCCGCCCGGGCTCCGGCACGAAGGCGTGGATCAGCGGGTCCACCCGCTCGACCAGAGCGCAGAGACGGTCCACGTGCTCGAGCAGGCCCGGCGCACCGGACCGCAGCCCGGCGGCCGCACGGGTCAACGACCGCGGCCGGACGAAAGATTCCTCCATACCGATCACGGTAGCGCCGACCACAGCGGCACCGGCCTCACGGGTGCTCGGCCGCCAAGTACGGCTGCTCGCGCAGGAAGTACGCTCCGCAGGTGTGGCAGCACAGTTCGGGAGTCTTCCCCCAGTCCACCGCCTCCCGCACCGGAGCCCCCGGATCGAGCTCGCGGCCGCACATCGCCACGCTCTGCCCGCCCCGGACCATGTGCCACAGCCGCACCCCGCCGGCCTCGCCGTCGGCGCCGTACTCGGCTCGCATCTGGTGCATCATGCACCCCATCGTCCGACCGCACCCTGGCCCCGGCAACCGGGGGCGCCACGGGCCGCCGCGGACCGCGCGCCGGAGCCGTCGTGCACCGCACGCGGAACCCCCCGTACACCAACGACACAAGTCCTGTCCGGCACCGCTCGAACTGCGCCACCCCCGTCGTGATCCGGCCACCACGGCTCGATAGTGTGCGCGCTCGCGACCCGCGCGCCCGGCGCCCGCGCGTCCGGCCCCGCGTCGCCCACGACAGCCTCATTCCATCCATAGCTGGAGCACCGATCGTGCGCTCTTCCCGCCTTCTGGCCTCCGCGGCCCTGGTCGCCCTCACCTTCGGCGGCACCGTCGGCGCCGCCACCGCGAGCGCCGTCGGGGTCCCCGCGACCCCGACCCCCACCGCGACCCCGAGCGTCACCGCCACCGCCACCGCGACCACGCCCGGCACCCCGGCTCCGACCGCCCCCACCGGCGGCCCCGGCACGCGGCCGACCAACGTGCCGACCGCGCCGGTGCCCTCGCCCAACATCCCCTGCCCCGGCGGCTACCACGTCGAGGACCTCAAGGTCACCGGCAGCGGCCTGTCCGGCGCCACGCTGACCAAGGGCGGTGCGGCGCAGGAGGTGACGGTGACCTTCGAGAACAACACCCCCGTCGACCTGCAGAAGCTCAGCACCTTCTTCTTCGTCACCGACATCGCCGAGGAAGGCCAGCCCCCGCACACCTGGGGCAAGGACGCCTTCGCACTCCAGGCCAAGGTCCCCGGCGGCGACTGGAAGCCCGTCAGCCAGGACGTCATCAAGAACAACATGAGCTACATCCGGGCCGACCTCGGCACGTTCAAGCTCGCCAAGGGCCAGAAGCTCACCCTCCAGGTGCGCATCGCGGCCACCGACAAGGCGCTCAGCACCAACTACTTCGCCCAGCTCGGCGGCGACTCCGAGTCCTTCCCCAGCAAGGACATCCCGGGCGTTCGCCAGGGGCCGGAGGGCAGCTGCAGCGGCTTCACCGGCAGCTACCGCATCGCCGACCTCTTCAAGGTCGTCGACGCCGGCTCCGCCCCGGCCACCAGCGCGGCCGCCGCCCCGTCGGCCTCCGCCTCCGCCCCGGGCTCCGCGGCCTCCGTGTCCGCCTCGGCGTCGGCCGGTCCGGAGCTGGCCCACACCGGTGCCGACTCCAACACCCTGCCGATCGCCCTGGGCGGCGCGGCGGTGCTGGCGGCCGGCGCCGGCACCCTGTTCGTGCTGCGCCGTCGCAAGGCCGGCGCGCACAGCTGATCGCTCGTCGGATGAACCCGAGGGGCGCGGACAACCGTTCGCGCCCCTCGGCGGTCTTCCCCACAGAGCGCACCCCCGACCCGACCGCTGGAGCCCACCGATGCGACCCGCCCGCCTTCCCGCCGCCTGCACCATCCTCGTGCTCACCGCCGGCCCGGTCGCCCTCGGTACGGTCCCCGCCCTCGCCGCCGACTCCTCGCCCACCGCGACGCCGTCCGCGTCACCCTCGGCGACACCGACGGTGACGCCGTCCGCCCCGGCCCCCAGCGCCACGACCGGCCCCACGGACACTCCGTCCGCCGGCTCCGGCCCCACCGCGACGCCCTCGGCCACCCCGACCGCGACCGGCACCCCCGCCGGCTGCCCGGAGGGCGCGACGGCGGTCCAGATGCCGGTCACCGGCAGCAGCACCCCGGGGCAGCTCACGGTCACCTTCGACAACATCAGCACCACGACGGTCAAGGACCTGACCACCACCGTCGCCCTCGCCGACGGCGGCACCAGCGACCTCGACGCGGAACTGCGCGCCCCCGGCGGCACCTGGAAGCCCCTCACCGTCTCCGGGGCCCCCGTCAACACCGGCAGCTACCAGCTCGCCCCGGGCCAGAAGCTCACCCTGCAGCTGCGGGCCACCACCATCGGCGACCACCGCCTCACCTTCACCGCCAAGTCCGAGGTGCTCCCGAGCGGCTCCGCCCCGGCGAAGAAGTACACCTGCCCCCAGCTCACCGCCGGCTACACCAACCGCACCCCCACCCCGACCGCCCCCACCCACCTCGCCGACACCGGCGCCGGCACCGCCTCCCGCCCCCTCGCCATCGCCGGCACCACCGCCCTCCTCCTCGGCACCACCCTCCTCTTCCTGACCCGCCGCCGCCCCGTCCCGGGACCGACCACCCAGGACTGACCACCCGGGAGCGAGGCGCCCCGCCGGCACTGAGGCGGGGAGGCCGCGCGCAGCGGCGAGCCACCTGCTCCACGCGCCCGGGCGAGCCGCCGAAGCCCGCACGCGGGTCCGCTGCCGAGGCATCGATTCACCCCGGCCGCCACACGCCGACGACCACGGCACCCCACGACGTTCGTCCTGTGACCAGCCCGACGCGGACCACCGTCAGGAGGCGGCCCGCAGCAGGGCGCCGTCCTGCCACTTGAGGATCTTGTCGAAGCTCACGATGGCGCCCCGGAGGGGGTGGTTGCGGAGTTGGACGTGGTCGGTGAGGGCGTGGATGAGGAACAGGCCGCGGCCGGATTCGGCGGTGAGGTCGGGGAGGGTGTCGAGGTCGACCGGGCGGAGGGTGGGGGCCGGGGGGCGGCAGGGGAGGACGTGGGTGTCGTAGGGGTGGCCGTCGCGGCGGGGGCGGTGGGCGGTGAGGATGCGGGCCGGGACGGTGGCGCGGGAGCGCCGGGAGCGGCGGGGCCCTCGGCCGGTCGCGGTGGGTCGGGACGCGACGGGACGGGACGCGGCGGGACGGGACGCGGTGGGGGCGGCCGGGCGGCGGGCGAGCGGGGCGGCGGGGGCCGGCAGACCGGGGCCGGAGTCGGTGACCTCGATCCGCAGGCGGTCGCCGCTGATCGAGGCGGTGACCTGGAAGCCGTCGTCGGGGCGGCCGGTGGCGCCGTGCTCGACGGCGTTGGCGCAGGCCTCGGTGAGGGCGACGCCGAGGTCGTCGGCGATCTGCGGGTCGACGCCCGCCGTCGCCATGGCACCGAGCAGAATGCGCCGGGCCAGCGGAACGCTGGCCGGGTCGCGCTTGAGGTGCAGAGTCCACCAGATGTCCACGGGAGGTCCCTCCTGGCTGCGGCTCCACATACAACTAGGTATCTCCGGGCGAATCGGCGGCGAACCGTGCTCGGGGGCGGCTACCGCCCGTTCGGCGGATGGACTGGGGACGGGGTCTGTGCCGAAGGGCGCACGGGTGGTGGCCCACGCCGCCGCCGAACGGGGCATTCGTAGGGATTTCCCACCCTGCCCGTATCGGCGGTGTACGCGATGAGATGATGGCCCGGCCATGACTGCCCTCCCCGCCGCCCCGTTCCCGGGCGCCTCCGTACCGGTCCGGCCGGTGGGGGCCGCCGCCTGGGATCTGCGGCTTGCCCGGGCGGTTCCGTTCGCGCTGGTGTGCACGCTGATAGCCGCCGCCGGGCACGCCCTGGCGGGTGGCGGCGATGTGCCGCCGGTCGCGCTGGCGACGGGTTTCGCCGCGGTACTGGTGCTCGCGGCGGCGTGCGGCGGACGGGAGCGTTCGCTGGCGCCCATCGCCGGGGCGCTCGGCGCCGGGCAGCTCGGACTGCACTGCCTCTTCCACGGCTTCGGCGGCGGCATGCACCACGGCGCGATGACCATGCCGCAGGCGGCCGGTCGGCTGATCTGCAACGAGGCCCGCCCGGGCACGCTGGTCGGCCTGCCCGCCGGCACGTCGCCCGAGCAGCTGGTCTCCTCCGCGGGCCTGGACCCGCACGCGTACGCCGTCGCGCCCTGGTGGCAGGGCGGCGTGTTCGGGATGACGCCGTCGATGCTGGCCGGGCACCTGGCCGCCGCGCTGGTGGCGGGCTGGTGGCTGCGGCGCGGCGAGGCGGCGCTGTGGCGGCTGGTGCGGGTGACCGCGTCGGCGGCCCGGGAGCACTGGGCGGCGCCGCTGCGGTCGGCGTTCGTGCTGGTGGCCGCGCTGCTGCGCGGTCTGTTCGGTGTGGCCGGTCCGGCCCGCCGATTCGGGGCCAGGGGCGGCGAGGGTCCGCTCCCGGCGGGTGCGGTGCTGCGGCACAGCGTGGTGCGGCGCGGTCCGCCGTGCGGGGCCTTCGCGCACTGACCCGGCGTTGCCCGTACCCCTGAGCGGTACCGGGTTCCGGGCGTGCGCGGTGTCCGGGCCGTTCCCGTCCGCCCACGGCGACGACGGCCCCAAGCTCTGCCCTCACGTCCCCACGCGCGGTCCCGCCGAGGCACGGTTTCCCCGTCGCCCGGCAGTGCGGACCGCCGAGCTCCGATCGGAGACCCCGCATCATGCGTTCCCTTCCCACCCGCCGTCTCGCCGCCGTCGCCCTGACCGCCGCCGCCTCCGTGGTGGCGCTGGCCGGCCCCGCCTTCGCGCACGTCACCGTGAACCCGGGCTCGGCCGCCCAGGGCGGCTACACGGCCGTCGACTTCCGGGTGCCGAACGAGAGCGACACGGCGAGCACGGTGAAGCTGGAGGTCAACCTCCCGCTGGACCACCCGCTGGCCTCCGTCCGGACCCTGCCGATGCCGGGCTGGACCGCAACCGTCGAGAAGTCGAAGCTCGACAAGCCGATCAAGGTGCACGGCAACGACGTCAACGAGGCCGTCTCCAAGATCACCTGGACCGCCGACGCGGGCACCAAGGTCGCCCCCGGCCAGTTCCAGGAGTTCCGGGTCTCGCTCGGCCCGCTGCCGGCCGACACCGACGCCATGGCCTTCAAGGCCCTGCAGACCTACGACAACGGCGACATCGTCCGCTGGATCGACGAGTCCAAGGACGGCCAGCCCGAGCCGGCCCACCCGGCCCCCGTTCTGAAGCTCACCAAGGCCGCCGGCGGTGACGGCCACGGCGACAGCCACGGCGTCACCGCCTCCCCTGCCGCCGACACCCACGGTGACGGCTCCGACCACGCCGCCGCCTCGGGCGACGGCAAGTCCAGCGACAGCACCGCCCGCACCCTCGGCGTGGTCGGCATCGTGGTCGGCGTGATCGGCACCGCCGTCGGCGTGCTCGGCCTGCGTCGCAAGAGCGGCGGCTCCGCCTCCTGACCCCCGCGCCGGCGGGGCCGCGCCCACCCCGGGCACGGCCCCGGCCGGCGGTCCACCGCGCACGATCGGAACCCCATGTCCCGCACCACCCGTACGAACCGCGCCACCCGTACGAACCGCGCCGGCCGCACCACCCGGCTGGCCGGCGCGGCCGCCCTCGCGCTGGCCGCCGCCCTGACCCTCTCCGCCTGCGGCTCCTCCGGCGGCGGCTCGACCGCCGCCAAGGTCACCCGGCAGAAGGAGGACAGCCCGTACCAGGGCACCAAGCTCGCCAAGAACTTCGAGAAGCCCGACCTCCAGCTGACCGACACCTCCGGCCAGCCGTACGACCTTCGGCAGCAGACCAACGGCAAGGCCACCCTGCTGTTCTTCGGCTACACCAGCTGCCCGGACGTCTGCCCGACCACCATGGGCGACATCGGCGTCGCGATGAAGGCGCTCTCCGCGGAGGACCGGAAGAAGGTCAACGTCGTCTTCGTCTCCACCGACCCGAAGCGCGACACCCCCAAGGTGCTGCGCACCTGGCTGGACTCGATGGGCAGTGATTTCATAGGCCTCACCGGCGACCTGGAGAAGGTGAAGACCGCTGCCAAGTCGCTCGGCATCATGATCGAGGACCCGGTGGTCAACCCGGACGGCACGGTCACCTCCACCCACGGCGCCCAGGTGCTGGCCTTCCTCCCCTCGGACGACAAGGCGCACGTGCTCTACATGAGCGGCACCGAGGAGAAGACCTACGAGCACGACCTGCCGCTGCTCGCCAAGGGAGTCGCGGCGTGAGCGAGCGAACCATCAAGGGGCGCGTGTTGCGCGAAGCGCCTGCCGCGCGCGGCGAGGTGGGCGCATGAGTGAGCGCAGCGAGCTCACCATCAAGAGGAGCGCGGCGAACCGGCGTTTCCGCCGGTCGGCCCTGCTGGGCGCCGTGGTCGCCACCGCCCTCGGCGGCGGCGCCATCCTGGCCGCCTGCGGGACCGGCGGCCAGGACGGCGCCGGCGACCAGGGGCCGGCGAAGCTGAGCGTCGCCGACTCCTACATCCCGCTGCCCCCGGCCGGCGGGATGGGCGCCGGCTACCTGACCGTGCGCAACGACGGCGGGCCGGACCAGCTGGTCAAGGTGACCAGCCCGGCCGCCGGGTCGGTCACCATGCACCGCTCGACCGCCTCGACCATGGAGCAGGTGGACAGCCTGGCCGTGCCCGCGCACGGCGCGCTGCAGCTCGCCCGCGGCGGCACCCACCTGATGATCATGGGGTGGCAGAAGGCCCCCGCGCTCGGCGACGAGCTCGAACTCGACCTCACCTTCGCCAAGTCCGGCACCATCTCGGTCAAGGTGCCGGTCAAGGAGCTCACCTACCGGCCCGGCCAGAGTTAAGGGACCCGCCAGCATGCAGAAGGCCTCGCACCGCCGGATCGCCCCCCTACGCATCGCCGGAGCACTCGGGATGCTCGGCGCGCTGCTCGCGCTGATGCTCGCCGGCGCCGGACCGGCCTCCGCGCACGCCACCCTGGAGTCCACCGACCCGCGGCAGAACTCGGTGGTCGCCACCGCCCCGCAGGCGGTCACGCTGACCTTCAGCGAGACGGTGTCGCTGTCCGGTGACTCGGTGCGGGTGCTGGACCCGGCCGGCAAGGCCGTGGACACCGGCAACCCGGCGCACGCCGACGGCCAGGGCAACACCGCCCGGGTCGCCCTGAACAGCGGGCTCGCCAACGGCACGTACACGGTGGCCTGGCGGGCCGTCTCGGAGGACTCGCACCCGGTCGGCGGGGCGTTCACCTTCTCCATCGGCGCGCCCTCGGACACCTCGGTGTCCGCCACCACGCTGCAGGGCGCCAAGGCGGACGGCCTGGTCGCCGCGCTGTACGGCACCGGGCGCACCGTGGCGTACGCGGCCTTCGCGCTGCTCGCCGGGGTGGCCGCGTTCGTGCTGGTCTGCTGGCCGGCCGGCGCGACCCGGCGACCGGTGCAGCGGCTGCTGATGACCGGCTGGACGGCGCTGCTGGCCTCGACCGTCGCGGTGCTGATGCTGCGCGGCCCGTACGAGCGCGGCTCGGGCATCGGCAAGGCGCTCGACCTGTCGCTGGTGCGCGCCACCCTGGACGAGCGGATCGGCACCGCGCTGGCCGCCCGGCTGCTGCTGCTCGCCGCGGGCGGGATCTTCCTGTCGCTGCTGGTCGGGCAGTTGGGACAGCCGCGGAAGCCGGCCCCCGCGAAGGCCGACGAACACGACGACGACGCCGAGGCCGCGGAGCTGCGCGAGCTGGAGCAGCGGGCCGCCGAGCGGCCGGAGCGCGAGGCCCGGCTGGGCCTGGGTGTGGCCGGGCTGGTGCTGGCGGTCGCCCTGTCTGCGACCTGGGTCGGCGCCGACCACGCCTCGGTGGGCATCCAGGTCTGGCTGGCGCTGCCGTTCGGCATCCTGCACCTGATCGCGATGGCGCTCTGGCTGGGCGGGCTGGCCACGCTGCTGGTCACGCTGCGCGAGGGCGTCGGCGCCGAGGCGGTGGACCGCTTCTCGAAGGTCGCCTTCGGCTCGGTGGCGGTGCTGGCCGTCACCGGGATCTACCAGTCCTGGCGGGGCCTGGGCAGCTGGGGCGCGCTGACCGACACCGAGTACGGGAAGCTGCTGCTGGTGAAGACCGGCTGCGTGGTCGTCATGATCGGCGTCGCCTGGATCTCCCGCAGCTGGCTGGCCCGGTTGCGCTCGGCCCCGGCCGAGGCGGTGGAGGTCGAGCCGGCCGAGGTGCCCGAGCCGGTCGACGTCGCGGCGCACAGCGAGGACCCGGTCCGGCAGGCGCAGCTGGCCCGACAGCAGGCCGCCCGGGCGAGTGCCGGGCGCGAGCGCGGGCTGACCCCGACCCGGGCCGGGCTGCGCCGCTCGGTACTGGTCGAGGCGGTGGTCGCGGTGGCGGTGCTGGTGGTCACCACGATGCTCACCAACTCCCCGCCCGGGCGGGTGGCGGGCGAGGTCAAGGCGGCCGGGACCGCCGCCCCGGTGGCCGGTGGGTCGGCGGCGGCGCCGCAGGGCGAGCCGGGCCGCACGGTGGAACTCAAGCTGCCGTACGACACCAAGGGCCGGACGCCGAGCGCCAAGGGCACCGCGACGGTCACCGTCACTCCGGCCAGGACCGGCCCGAACGAGGTGAAGCTCGCGCTGGACGGTGCGGACGGGCAGCCGGTGGACGTCCCGGAGGTGCAGCTCGCCTTCACCCTGCCGGACCGCGACCTGGGCCCGTTGCCGGTGGCGCTGACCCCGGGGGGCACCGGCCGCTGGAGCGGCACCGCGCAGCTGCCGCTGGCCGGCACCTGGGTGGTCTCGGTGCAGATCCGCTCCTCGGACATCGACCAGACCACCCCGACCCAGCAGTTCAAGATCGGGTGAGCGCAGTGGACGACACTTCGACGGATCTGACGGACCTGGCGGACCGGACGGGCCGGGAGGACCGGACGGGCCAGGCGGACCGGACGGGCCAGGCGGACCGGCAAGAGCGGAAGGGCCCGGCGGGCTTCACCCGGCGGGCGCTGCTCGGCACGGCCGGCGCCGGGCTGCTGGTCGGCGCCGGGGCCGGGGTGGCCGGGGCGGTCGCCTACGACCGCCCGTCCGGCGAGAAGGCGGACAAGGGCGGCGCGCTCGGCGCCGGCCGGTTGCCGTTCCGCGGCGAGCACCAGGCCGGCATCCTCGAACCGCAGCAGGCCCGGGTCCAGCTGGCCGCCTTCGACCTGGCCGACGGGGCCGGCCGGGACGGGCTGCGCACCCTGCTGCAACGCTGGACCAGGGCGGTGGACCGGCTGACCACCGGGGAGCCGGCCGAGGAGTTCGACAACCAGGTCGCGCTGGACGCCGGGCCCTGCTCGCTCGCCGTCACGGTCGGCTTCGGCGCCGCGCTGTTCGACAAGGCCGGGTTGGCCGAGCACCGCCCGGCCGCGCTCGAACCGCTGCCCGCCTTCACCGGTGACGCGCTGGACGCGGCGCGCGGCGAGGGCGACCTGTTCGTGCAGATCGGCGCCGACGACGCCCTGGTGGCGGTGCACGCGCTACGGGTGCTGCAGAGGCTGGCGGCCGGGACGGCGGCGCTGCGCTGGCAGTCGGCCGGCTTCGCCCGGACCCCCGGCGCGACCGCGCGGCCGGTGACCGGGCGCAACCTGATGGGCCAGATCGACGGCACCAACAACCCCAAGCCGGGCGAGGACGGCTTCGCCGCCAGGGTGTTCTGCGCGGCCGGCGGGGACCACCCGGCCTGGCTGGCCGGGGGCTCGTTCCTGGTGTTCCGGCGGATCCGGATGCTGCTGGACCACTGGGAGGAGCTGCCGGTGGACCGCCAGGAGCGGGTGATCGGGCGGCGCAAGGCGGACGGTTCGCCGCTGAGCGCACCGGCCGGCTCCGGCGAGGGCACCGCGGTGGACCTGTCCGCGCAGGGCCCGGACGGTGGCCTGGCGGTGCCCTCCGACGCCCACGTGCGGGTCGCCGCCCCGGCGAGCAACGGCGGCGCGGCGATGCTGCGACGCGGTTTCTCGTACCACGACGGCCTGCTGCCGGACGGCTCGCCGGACGCCGGGCTGCTGTTCCTCGCCTTCCAGGCCGACCCGCGCAAGGGCTTCACCCCGGTGCAGCGCAAGCTCTCCCGGGGCGACGGACTCTCCCGCTTCCTGCGGCACGAGGCGAGCGGCCTTTACGCGGTGCCGCCGGGCGTACCGGCGGCGGGCTACCTCGGACAGCAGCTGCTGGAGGGGTAGGGCCTGTCTCCCGGGTTTCGTCGGATCAGGCGAGGACCCAGGAGACGGGCCCGCGTGCCAGGACCGCGATCCCGGCCACTGAAACGCTTTCATGCCGGGGCGGCGGAATCGTTATGGTGACTGCTTCGGCACCACCCCGCTCGTGCAGCACCCCGCTCAGGCACTATCCCACTGGCAACGGAGGCGTCATGTCGGCCACCCGCTACACCTATCTCGGCCCGGCCGGCACCTTCACCGAGGCGGCACTGCACACGCTGCCCGAGGCGGCGACCCGGGAGCTGGTGCCGCTGTCCTCGGTGGCGCTGGCGCTGGACGCGGTGCGCGGCGGGGAGGCGTCCGGGGCGTTCGTGCCGATCGAGAACTCGGTGGAGGGCGCGGTCACCGCGACCAACGACGAACTGGCCGCCGGCGCACCGCTGATGATCTACCGTGAGGTGCTGCTGCCGATCTCCTTCGCGCTGCTGGTGCGGCCGGGCACCGAGCTGTCCGGGATCAAGACGGTGACCAGCCACCCGGTGGCCCAGCCGCAGGTGCGCCGCTGGCTGGCGGCCAACCTGCCGGACGCCACGTGGGAGTCGGCCGCCTCCAACGCGGACGGCGCCCGGCTGGTCTCCGAGGGCCGGTACGACGGGGCGTTCGCGGGCGAGTTCGCGGCACCGATCTACGGGCTGGACCCGCTGGTCAAGGACATCGCGGACGCGCAGAGCGCGACCACCCGGTTCGTGCTGGTCGGCCGCCCCGGGCGGGTCTCCTCGCCGACCGGCGCGGACAAGACCTCGATGGTGGTCTGGCTGCCGGACGACCACCCGGGTGCCCTGCTGGAGCTGCTGCAGGAGTTCGCGGTGCGCGGGGTGAACCTGATGCGGATCGAGTCCCGGCCGACCGGCGAGGGGCTGGGCAACTACTGCTTCCTGATCGACTGCGAGGGGCACCTGTCCGAACGCCGGGTGGCGGAGGCGATGATGGGGCTCAAGCGGATCTGCCCGCAGGTGCGGTTCCTCGGTTCCTATCCGCGCGCCGACCGCCAGGGCTCCAAGCACCGGCGGCCGGGGACCTCGGACCAGGACTTCGCCGCGGCGGCGGACTGGCTCTCCCGAGCGCTCGACGGGCGCGGGGACGTCTGAGCCCGGCCATCCGAACGACATCTCCTGTCTTTCCGACCTTTTCCGACCGTTATCGACCGGGCCGATCAGCCGGGACGGGCGACCGTTCCGTCGTCCACAGGGGTGCCCGGGGCCGGAGGCCGCTGTCCACAGGCCCGCCCGCTGTCCACAGCCTGAAGTTATCCACAGGCCTGGGGATGAGTCGACAAACCGGTATAGCCATTGCGCAGACCTGGTCGGATCATCAGTTTGCGTCGCAGAGATGACTAATCAGACCAGAGTCACCCGCTTGCCCGTAAATCACCCGTCCGAGTGCTTCAATTCCCTCACCCGAGAGAGTCGAATGAGGTTTGAAACCTCAATTCCCCATCTCCGGTGAGCGGACGCTGATCCTCCCCATCGATCCACAGCCCCGGCCCCTGGCCTGTGGATAACCCGCCCCCGAAGAGTTCCCCACAGAAGTTATCCACAGGATCCGGTGAGTTATCCCCAGGAGAAAACCGGTACCGGTGGAGGAACGACCGCCCGGTACGCTTGGCCCTGTGATTGACCTTCGCCTGCTCCGTGAGGACCCTGACCGAGTGCGCGCCTCGCAGCGCGTCCGTGGCGAGGACGTCGACCTGGTCGACGCCCTCCTCTCCGCCGACGAGCGGCGCCGGTCCTCGGGCAGCCGCTTCGACGAACTGCGCAACGAGCAGCGGGTGCTCGGCAAGCAGGTCGCCCAGGCCAAGGGCGAGGAGAAGACCGCCCTGCTGCAGCGCACCAAGGACCTGGCCGCCGAGGTCAAGGCCGCGGACGCCGAGCAGAGCGCGGCCAAGGAGGAGGCGGACCGCCTGCTCCGCTCCCTGGCGAACCTCATCGACCCGGCCGCCCCGGTCGGCGGCGAGGAGGACTTCGTCACCCTGGAGGAGATCGGCACCCCGCGCGACTTCGCCGCCGAGGGCTTCGAGCCCCGCGACCACGTCGAGCTCGGCCAGCTGCTGGGCGCGATCGACACCGAGCGCGGCGCCAAGGTCGCCGGTGCCCGCTCCTACTACCTGACCGGCGTCGGCGCGCTGCTGGAGCTCGCCCTGGTCAACATGGCGATCGCCCAGGCCACCGCGGCCGGTTTCACCCCGATGATCACCCCGGCCCTGGTCCGCCCGGCCGCCATGGACGGCACCGGCTTCCTCGGCCAGGCCGCCGAGAACGTGTACCACCTCGGCGACGAGGACAAGTACCTGGTCGGCACCAGCGAGGTCCCGCTGGCGGCGTACCACATGGACGAGATCATCGACGCCGAGAAGCTGCCGCTGCGCTACGCCGGCTACTCGTCCTGCTTCCGCCGCGAGGCCGGCACCTACGGCAAGGACACCCGCGGCATCATCCGCGTCCACCAGTTCGAGAAGGTGGAGATGTTCGTCTTCACCACGCCCGAGGACGCGGAGAACGAGCACCGCCGCCTGCTCCAGTGGGAGAAGGACTTCCTCAACGCACTGGAACTGCCCTACCGGGTGATCGACGTCGCCTCCGGCGACCTCGGCGCCTCGGCCGCGCGCAAGTTCGACATCGAGGCCTGGATCCCCACCCAGGGCAAGTACCGCGAGGTCACCTCGACCTCCAACACCACCGAGTACCAGGCCCGCCGCCTGTCGATCCGGATGCGCGAGGAGGGCAAGACCCGCCCGCTCGCCACCCTGAACGGCACCCTGGTCGCCGTCCCGCGCACCATCGTGGCCATCCTGGAGAACCACCAGCAGGCCGACGGCTCGGTCGTCGTGCCCGAGGCGCTGCGGCCGTACCTCGGCGGACGCGCCGTCATCGAGCCCGTCAAGTGACCTCGACCGCACACCCAGGCGGTGGCGACCTGCCCTATCGGCTGGTCGCCACCGACCTCGACGGCACCTTGCTGACCAGCGAGGAGACCGTCTCCGAGCGCACCCGCGCCGCGCTGGCCGCGGCCGTCGGCGCGGGCGCGCTGCACATCATCGTGACCGGGCGCTCGGCCGTCTGGGCCCGCCCGGTCTTCGACGAGATCGGTTACACCGGGATAGCGGTCTGCGGCCAGGGCGCCCAGGTCTACGACGCGGGCGCGCACAAGCTGCTCACCTCGCTCACCCTGGACCGCCGGCTGGCCGCGCTCGCGATCGAGAAGATCGAGGCCGAGACCGGTCCGCTGGCCGTCGCCGCCAGCCAGGACGGCCTGGACGGCCAGGTGCTGGCCGGCCCCCGCTACGAGCTGCTGATCGGCTCGGACCTGCCGGTCGTCCGGGTCGAGCGCGACGAGCTGCTCGCCTCCCCGGTCAGCAAGCTCTACATCCAGCACCCGGGCCTGACCGACGACGCCCTCGCCGAGGCCGCCAGGCACGCCGCCGGCGGCCTGGTCGGCGTGGTGATGGCCGGGGCCGGCGTGGTCGAGCTGCTGCCGCTGGGCCTGTCCAAGGCCACCGGCCTGGCCGTCGCCGCCCGCCGCCTGGGCGTGCGGGCCGCCGACGCCATCGCCTTCGGCGACATGCCCAACGACGTCCCGATGTTCGGCTGGGCCGCGCACAGCGTGGCCATGGCCAACGCGCACGAGGAACTGCTGGCCGTCGCCGACGAGGTGACCGCGAGCAACGACGAGGACGGCGTGGCCGTCGTCCTGGAACGGCTCTACCCGGCGCGCTGAGCAGGCGGGGCCGGGGTGATCGCCGGTACGCCGGTGACCCGGTGACCCGGTGAACCTGGCGGTCCTGCGGACGCAAACTGACGAGGACTGACTGTTCGTGGCGAGTTCACGGGCAGTTGTAGGATGACCGGGCAATCGGTTGTAGGATGACCGACGACCGATGAGCGGTGTGCGAAGGGAGGCCCAGAATGAGCGGCAGCGGCGACAACCTGCAGGCGGCCGGGCGGCGCTCCCTGGTGGACACCGCGATCGACCAGCTGCGCGAGCAGCTGGCCGGCGGCGCCTGGCCGGTGGGGTCGCAGATCCCCACAGAGCACGAGCTGGCCGAGCGGCTGCAGGTCGGGCGGAACACCGTACGGGAGGCGATCCGGGTGCTGGTGCACGCCGGAATGCTGGTCTCCCGGCAGGGCGAGGGGACCTTCGTACGGTCCACCAGCGACCCGGCGGCGGTGCTGCGCGGCGTCCAGCGCTCGGGCATCCGGGACGTCCTGGAGGTCCGCGCGGCGCTGGAGACCGAGGGCGCCCGACTGGCGGCCCTGCGGCACACCCCCGAGGACATCCGGCGGATGCGGGCCGCGCTGGCCCGCGAGGCCGAGGTGTTCGCGGCGCACCCCGAGCGGGCCAGCCGCGAGGCCACCGTCGAGCACGACCTGGAGTTCCACACCGCCGTCGTCGAGGCCGCCCACAACCCGGCGCTGGCCGAGGTGTACCGCTACTTCGGCGCCTCCGTGCGCGAGGCGATGACCTCCGCCTTCGGCGACCACGACATGCCCGAGGCGGTCGTGGCCACCCACGAGGCGCTGGTCGACGCGATCGAGAGCGGTGACCCGGACCGTGCCGAGGCGGCGTGTCGTGCGCTGCTCGCCGGCCCGACCGCGGCCGTCGAGCAGCTGCTCGCGGCCATCGCGGCCCGGAAGTAGGACGGCGCGAGCCCCTCTTCCGTCCGTCCGCGCCCTCCCCCCGGTCTTCAGGACCGAGCCGTCAGGAAAGAACAGCACACCCATGGCCGTCACCCGTGCCCAGCAGCCGGTTGTCACCACCCCTGCCCCACTCCCCCTGCGCTCCCGGCTGGCCCACCCCGCCCTGCTGCTGACCGGCATCGTGCTGGTCGCGCTGAACATGCGCGCCTGCCTGGCCGCCGTCTCCCCGATGGTCGGCGAGATCCAGCGCACCTTCGGCCTGTCCGCCACCGCGAGCGGGCTGATCACCACCGTCCCGGTGCTGTTCCAGGGCGTCGGCGCGCCGCTCACCCCCCGGTTGACCCGCCGGTTCGGCGCCGAGCGGGTGGTGCTGGGCGCGGTGCTGGTGCTGGGCGCCGGCGTGCTGCTGCGGGTGCTGCCCTCGGTGTTCGCGCTGTACGCGGGCTGCGTGGTGATCGGCGTGGCCATCGCGGTGCTGAACGTGTCGATGCCGGGTCTGGTCAAGCGCGAGTTCCCGGACCGCGCGGCCACCATGACCGGCGTCTACTCGACCACCATGCTGGTCGGCGCGACCCTCGCCGCCGGCACCTCCGTCCCGCTGGAGCACGCGCTCGGCGGCGGCTGGCGGGCCTCGCTCGGCGCCTGGTCGCTGCTCGCCCTGGTCGCGGCGGTGGCCTGGCTGCCGCAGGTGCTGCGCTCCCGGCAGGAGAAGACCGCGGTGGCCGCGGCGGCCCAGCCGGGCAAGCCGATCGAGGGCATCTGGAAGTCCCCGCTGGCCTGGCAGATCAGCCTGTTCATGGGCATCTCGTCGCTGCTGGTCTACACCCTGGTCGCCTGGATGCCGACCATCCTGGCCGACCACGGCATGGACCGCGGCCAGGCCGGTCTGGTCTTCGCCTTCTCCAACCTGGTGCAGGTGGCCGGTGCCTTCCTGGTGCCGCTGATGGCCGGCCGGATGACCGGTCAGCGCGCCCTGGCGGTGACCATGGCCGCCCTGAACGGGCTCGGCATCGCCATGCTGCTGGTCGCCCCGGTCTCCGCCGCCTGGGTTTCGGCGGCCGTCCTCGGCGTCGCCCAGGGCGGTTCGCTGGGCCTCGGCCTGGCGTTCATCGTGCTGCGCACCGGCACCGCGGCCGGCGCCGCCCAGCTGGGCGGGATGTCGCAGGCGATCGGCTATCTGGTCGCCGCGGCCGGCCCGGTCGGCGCCGGTGCGCTGCACCAGCTCACCGGCGGCTGGGAGGCCACCCTGGCGCTGATGCTGGTGCTGGTCCTGGTGGTCGGCGCGGCCGGCCTCGGCGCGGGCCGCAACCGGACGCTGTAGGGCGTCGCTCCCCGGCCGCTACTCCTCCGAGGCGAGGGTCAGCCCGGCGAGCCTCACCGAGGCCAGCGCCGTCGCCGCGACGGTGACCACCAGCAGCAGCGGGACGGCCGCCCCGAGCGAGACGTCGGCACCGATCGCGGTATCCCCGGCCACCGCCTCGGCGACCGCCCGGCCCCACTGCTGGACGCTCAGCGTCCGGGCGCCCTCGACGAAGTTGCCGATCAGCGACTCCCAGATCAGCGCGTACGCCAGCCCGGCCACCACCGCGTGCCGGGTGACCACGCCGAGCAGCAGGAACAGCGCGCTGTACGCGGCCCCGGCGACCAGCACCGCGATGGTGTAGCCGAGCGCCACGCCGTCCCGGGTGCCGTACAGCAGCAGCCCGGAGACCAGCGTCGGGACGGCGGCGAACACCCAGACGGTGCCGATCGCGACGGTCAGCTTGGTGGTGACGATCTGCCAACGCGGCAGCGGCTTGGCGAGCAGGTAGACGATCGAGCCGTCGTCGATCTCGGTGGCGATCACCCCGGTGCCGACCACCAGGCCGAGGATCGGGACGAGGGTGCCGAGGTCGAGCTGGCCGAGGATCTTGACGGTCAGGCTGTGCGCGTCGCCGCTCGACCCGGCGGCGATCGCCGAGACGATCAGCAGCAGGGCCGGGGCCACCAGCAGCAGGGCGCCGCGACGGCGGCCGAGCAGGCCGCGCAGGGTCAGCCTGGCGACGGTCGGGTTCATGGTCGGTCGGCCCCTTCCTGGGTCCGGTTGGTGACGTGGATCAGGCGGCGGGTCATGCCGAGACCAGGTACGAGAAGACGCTCTCCAGCGACTCGTCCGCCGGGGAGACGGTGTACAGCCGGATGCCGGCCTCCCGGGCGACCCGGGGCAGCAGGGTGGTGAAGCCCTGGAAGTTCACCGCCTCGATCCGCAGCGCCCTCTCCCGCTCGTCCACCTCGATCCCGGTGGTGGAGCCGTCGGCGATCAGCGCGGCGGCGAGCCGGCGGTCGTCGCTGGAGCGGACCAGGTAGCGGTGCGGGCGGTCGGTCATCAGCCGCCGGATCCGGCGGAAGTCCCCCGAGGCGGCGTGCCGTCCGGCCACCACCACCTCGATGTGCCGGGCCAGCTGCTCGACCTCCTCCAGGATGTGGGAGGAGAACAGCACCGTCCGGCCGTCCGCGCCGAAGCGGCGCAGCAGCTCCATCAGCTGCAGCCGCTGGCGCGGGTCCATGCCGTTGAAGGGCTCGTCCAGCAGCAGCACGGCCGGGTCGTGGACGAGCGCCGAGGCCATCTTGACCCGCTGCTTCATGCCCTTGGAGTACGTCCCGGTGCGGCGGTCCTTGGCGTACGCCATCTCGACCAGGTCCAGGGCGCGCCGGGCGGCGGCGCCGGGCTGGGGCAGGCCGTGCAGTTCGGCGTTGGCGAGGACGAACTCCCAGCCGGTCAGGTAGTCGTACATCGACTCCCGCTCGGGGACCAGGCCGATCTGCCGGTACACCTGCTGGTTGCGCCAGATCGGCGCGCCGTCCAGGGTGACCGCGCCGCTGGAGGGGGCGAGGAAGCCGCTCATCATGTGGATGAGGGTGGACTTGCCCGCGCCGTTGGGCCCGAGCAGGCCGGTGATGCCGGGGCCGATCGACATGGTGATGTCGTTGACCGCGACCACGTTCCCGAACCAGCGGGAGACCTTGTCGATGCTGATGGTGGCCATGCCGCCCTCTCAGACGTTCCTGCTCAGACGTTCTTGTAGCGGCGCAGCAGGAGGCGGTACGAGCCGACCACCATCGCCGCGGCGACGAGTGCGAACACCACCACGCCCAGCCCGCCCGGGGCGTGCCGGCGGTCCAGGCCGGCGCCGAGGTCGAACACCTCGTTGACCAGGGCCTCCACCAGGCCGTTGGGCGAGATCAGCGCGGTCCACTGGGCGGCGTCGGAGCCGCCGGGACCAGGGTTGCTGATGCCGACCGCGATCGCGGCCACCGTCGAACTGACCGCCAGGTAGCCCATGATGGCCGCCACCCCGAAGCCCCGGCGCGGCGTCGCCGCCGCGATCACCAGCGCGACGGAGGTCGGCACCAGGGCGTACAGCACGGCCGCCGCCAGGCCGTACAGGAAGTGGCTCGTGTTGTGCGCGAAGTCCATCCCCCCGAGCAGCGCGCCGACGTACAGCACCAGCAACGGGGCGGCCATCAACAGGAGTTGGGCGCAGGCCATGGCTGCGAACTTGGCCCGGACGTAGTTGGTGCGGGTGATCGGGCGGGAGAAGTAGAGCGGCCCGGTGTGGTACCGCAGATCCCGGGAGAGCAGCACCGGCGCCTGGGAGGCCAGGAAGATCGAGACCACCAGGTCGAGGCTGGCGAGGTAGCCGGCGTACTCGACCGGCAGCTCGTCCCGCTTCAGGGAGAGCGCGACCGCGACGAAGATCATCGCGGGGACGGTGACCACGCCGAGCATCAGCATCGGCAGCACCTTGGACTTGCCCGAGCGGCCCAGGCCGTAGGCGGCGCGCAGGCTCTGGGTGAAGAGCGAGCGGGTGGCGTAGGCCCGGCCGAGCCGGGGGCCGGTGTAGCCGCGGTAGCCGATGTCGTGGATGACACCGGCGTCGGCGGGCCTGGCGTCAGGAGGCTGCGGCATCGTCCGTCCCTCCCCTGGCGTTCTCGTCGTCGCGCTCGTTGTCGGTGTCGGTGCCGGTGTCGGTGTCGTTGTCGGTGTCGGTGTCGGTGAAGAGTTCGGCGACCCGGTGGCGGCGCTGCTCCAACCGGACCAGGCCGAGGCCCAGTTCGGCGACGGTGTCGCGGATGGTGTCGTAGGTGTCCTCCCCGGCCAGCCGGACCAGCAACAGGTGCGAGCCCTCGGACTGGACGGTGAGGCCGGCGGCGGCCAGCCGTTCGCGGACCTCGGTGCCGGGCGCGGCCACCGCGTCCGAAGAAGGGGGCGCAGCGGAGCTGCCCGGATCAGGGTGGTGGTGGGCGACGGGCGGGAAGTCCGTGACCTCGACCGCGAGGACGGCCGTCGCCTCCGTGAAGGAGGCGGTGGAGGAGGAGCGCAGCAGCTTGCCGCCGTCGATGACGACCAGGTGGTCGCAGGTACGCTCCAGCTCGCCGAGCAGATGGGTGGTGACCAGCACCGAGATCCCGAAGTCGGTGTGCACCCGGCGGATCAGGCCCAGCATCTCGTCCCGGCCGGCCGGGTCGAGGCCGTTGGTCGGCTCGTCCAGCAGCACCAGCTTGGGGTCGTGCACCAGCGCCTGGGCGAGCTTGACCCGCTGCTTCATGCCGGTCGAGTAGCCGCCCATCGGACGGTACCGCTCCTCGTACAGGCCGACGTGCCGCAGGGTGTCCGCGGTGCGCTCACGGGCGGCGGTGGCGGGCAGGCCCGCCATCCGGGCCATGTGCACCACGAACTCGGTCGCGGAGACGTCCGGCGGCAGGCAGTCGTGCTCGGGCATGTAGCCGACCTGCTCGCGGATCTCGGAGCCCCGGGTGGCGACGTCCAGGCCGAGCACCTCGCCGCGGCCGGAGGTCGCCGGGGCGAGCCCGAGCAGGATCTTGATCAGGGTGGACTTGCCCGCCCCGTTGGCCCCGACCAGCCCGACGACCCCGGGCTGCACCTCGACGGTCAGCTGGTCGAGGGCGGTGACCCGGGGGAACCTCTTGGTGAGGCCCTCGGTCTTGATGACAGCAGTGGACACGCCCTCAACGTAACGGTCTTGCGCGGTAAGGGCCATGAGCTGGAATGACGAGGCCTTCTGCTGCTGCGGTATGACGCCGGGCCCGATCTCCCCTAGGGGTCGGGGCGGGTCGGCGAAATCGGGACCCGCATGCACTCTTGTCGAACTCTTTAACTTGCTTGCCCATTTCTTTGCCAACGGGGGTGTCGGCGCGAGCGCGCCGGCACGGAGGGGGACGATCGACGTGTCTGATCGGGCGACCGCGTTCGACCGGATGATGAACCCATGGGCCTACGACGCGGACGGCAACCTGGCCGCCCGGACCCAGGAAGCGGCCCGCACCCAGCTGAACTCGGCCCAGGGGCCGGGCGGGGGCGCCGGCTTCAGCGCCGACACGAACGCGCTGACCACCGCGGGGAACAACTCCGACCAGATCCACGCCCGCCTCAACACCGACGGCCGGGGCGCCGACGAGGCCACCGCCAAGGTCTCCACCTCGCTCGCCGGCTGGAGCACCGGCAAGGCCGCCCAGGGCGCCGCCACCACCTGGGACCAGTGCGTCGCCGCCCTCGGCAGCACCATCGGGCAGACCACCCAGGCCCTGCGCGGCAGCGCCGCCAACTACCAGCGCAACGAGTCGGCCGTGAAGTCCGACATGGGCGCCTGAGGGGGCGGACGGACATGGTCGACTTCCACGAGCTCAGCAACGTCGGGTTCGACTCCCTGGAGAGCGCCGCCACCGCCTGGGAGCAGGTCGCCCTCAAGCTCAAGTCGATGGACCAGGACTGGGACAGCACGGTCATCGCCAAGGTGAACTCCGCCTGCTGGAGCGGCCCTTCGGCCGACCCGGCGCGACCCGGGCTGCAGCGCACCAACGAGCAGCTGAGCGCCGCCGCGACGGAGGCGAACGCGCTCGCCTCGATCTTCAAGGACGCCGCGGGCGAGTTCCAGGCCGTGAAGGCCAAGCTGGAGAAGGCGGTCGCGGACGCGCGGACGGACGGACGGACCGTCACCGGCGACGGCACGGTGAGCTGGCCCCCGGCCGACAACCGCTGTCGCGCGGGGAGTGCGAGGGAACCCTCGACGACCCCGGGATCGCCACGACGCTGGGACGCACCCCCCGGGTCTTCGTGGAGACGGGACTCCACATCCCGGACCGGGGCGTCAAGCCCAGCCTGAGATGCACGGTCGAAGGCCAGGGAGGACGAACGCTGTATGCGCCGGCCGTCAGCGTCGATTTCGCCACCGACCGCGAAGCCGGGCAGGCCACTTTCAACTGCACCCTGCTGGGCAAGGCCGAGCCCTACCGGGCCGCCCTCAGGGTCGGGCGCTTCCCCCAAGCCGATGTCCCGGCCCGGGAACGTGCCGACGAGCTGGTGACCGGCTTCGCCGAGCGCGCCGCCGTGAAGCTCGGCTGCGCCAACGGCGCCGAGTCGCTCACCGTGAAGTGAGCGGCCCGGCGCCGTACCCGGCGTCACGTCAGGAGCTGGGACGCTCCCACATCTCGACGACCTTGCCGGAGGCGTCGATCGCCACCTTGTAGTCGCCGGCCGAGCAGGGGTACGAGCCCTTCTGGTTCCCCGGCGTGGCGACGCACTCGTTGATGTGCTTCGCCAGGTCGGCCGCGTTGACGTCCTTCGGCGCGGCCACGACCGACTTGAGGTGCCCCTTGACGGTCGGGGCGAACTGCGCGGTCTTGTCGGCGCCCACCGGCTGGAAGCCGACGTCGTTGACGCCGCAGACGTCCTTGGTCTCCTTGTAGACCAGGGCCGTCGCGCTGGTGCCCTTCACCGGGACGATCCACTTCTGTCCGGCGGGCAGCGGGTCGCTGGTGCAGAAGCCCTCCGGGCCGCCGTCGGTGGGCTTGCCGGTCGGGGCCGGCTTGGCCGTGCCGGTGGCCGGGGCGGCGGTCGGCGAGGCTGCGCCGCCGGTGGCAGGCGCGGCGGTGGCGGTGGCGGTGGTGCCGCCCGCGCCCTGGTCCGACGAGTTGTCCGGGCCGCAGGCCGCCAGGCCGAACGCGGCGGTGGTGACCAGAGCGGCGGCGAGCAGCCTCCTGGAAGCAGACATGACGAAAGAACCCCCGTTTAACGCATGATCAGATGCAGGTGCGGCGGACAGACTAGCGCCTCACTCCCACACCCTCCCCGGACCGAGGTCATGTCCTGGCCCAGGCGGTCATGGCGCCCACCGGCGAGCCGTGCTCGTAGCCGGTCGACGCGGCCGGCTCCGCGATCCCCGAACGCGGGCGCACCCGGTACATGCAAGCCGGGAGTCTGCAGTGATCCGTTGCGGGGCCTCGCCTGGCAAGCGAGGCCCCGCAGCACGGGTGGCAGCAGGGGCTGTCAGTTCGCCGATGAGGCGCTCGGTCGGGCGCTGGCAGTCGGGGAGGTGAACTCCCTTGCCGCGATCGGCCATTCGTTGTGGTAGAGCCGGAACGGGATGTCCTTCTCGATCAGCGGGGTACCCATGATGGCGATCCGCGCCAGCACCGCTCCGTCCACGTCGAGGCCGCCGTAGAGTCCGGCCTTGCCGTGGACGGTCGGCCCGGCACCGCTGGAGTCGATGCTGACCGAGCCGTCCACCTCCGCCCGCAGATACGGCTCGACCGTGGCCTTCACACCCACCGTGTCGTAGAGGGCGACGGAGCCTTCGGCGACGAGGCCGGCGCTGACCGAGGCATGGCCCTCGAACGACGCCTTGACCGGGGAGACGCTGGTCTTGACGGGCTCGGTGGTGGAGGTCCAGCCGCCCGCCTTCGTGTAGTCGGCGTGCAGGGCCCAGTCACCGGT
>NZ_JBEXKB010000065.1:0-46862 GCF_040609455.1 Kitasatospora sp. NPDC004669 | reverse complement strand
GTGGACACACGCCCCCGCCGGCACCTCACGCCCGTTCCCGCAGGTCACAACCACAATCCGTCATGATCGTGTGCCCGCCGACTGTCGAACTCGGGGAGAAGTCATAGCCGCACACACCCCCTCTCAAGGCCGACTGGAGTAATGAGCCGCCAAGGCTGCGTCCAGCCCGGCTTCGCCCTTCCAGCCGCCACGCCTCGTGCGGGGCCGCAGTGTTGCCGCCCAAATTGTCAAAACCTGTGGATCTGCTAGCTGGTCTGGCGCGGAAGTGATGGTTCGGTGTCGGTGGGTGGTGTCAGCATGGTGGCGAGTCGGTCAACGCCGAATCCGCTGATCAGGAGGCGTTCCTTGTGGCTTCCGGTGAGGCGCTGGGTCCAGTCGACGAACCCGCCGTCCGCGATCTCCAGTTGCTGACCGTGGATGGTTGCGTAGATCTTGTAGCACAGGTCGGTGTAGTAGCCGCGTCCGGTCACCCGGTTGGGATCGTCGATGATGTCAATGCCCGGTGTTCCGGCCAGCTCTGTACGTGTGCGGGCCAGGACCGGAGCGGCGGAGTCGTTCAGGCAGGTGATGCGGATCTCGGTCCGGCGCACTCCGGCACGTGCCATCGCCCGGACGGCGAAATGCAGGTGCTCGACCAGGTGCTGTTGCTCGAAGGCCCGGCTGCCGGTGTCCCGGCCGGCGGTCACCAGGGCGAATAGTTGGAAGTGGGCGAGCATGCCGGGCGCGTCGAAGTGCTGGGCACGCACGACTCGTTGGCTGGCGGCCAGCCGGACCGGCACCGCCGAGCGGGGATCGGCGGCCAGGGCCTGGGATCTCCGCTGGGCCGCCTCCAGGGCCAGGGCATTGGTCGGGTCGGCTGCGACCTCGCTGCCACGAATGGTGGCGACGACCTTGCGCGGGTCGACGGTCGCGACCGCCGTATGCGCTGCCAGGGGGACGAGCGGAGCCAAGGTGAGCATCTGGAAGTCATCCGGCAGCGCCGAGAGCAGGAAGTCTTCGGCGCGTCGTATGTGCGCGAACCCTGTCGGGGCCGGGGTCACGAACCGGTCGGTGCGATAGCGCCGCATCACCTCGGCCGGGGTGAGCCGATCGGCGCGGCGTCGGAAGACTTCCAGGAGCAGTGTGGTCAGATCCGCCCCGGTCAGCCCCTCGGCCAGCAGGTCCAGCAGTTCCGGTCCGCCTGCCTTGGCCAGAACTCGGCGCAACGCCGGACCGGCCGAGTATTCATCGCTCGTCATGGCGGACCAGTATCGCCTGGCCGGCATCGGGGAGACCATCGATTTCCGCTCGTCGTGGCGATTGTGCCGCCGCTCGGTCAGGCTCCATCAGGGCTCCGCGCTCGAAGCGGGCTCCAGTGCGGACGAGCGGGACGAGGTGGGCGCCGTTGACGGCCCGCCAACGGACCCTGGGCCGACTTGACGAGCTTGAACAGCATCGCCAGGCCGGCGGCGCGAGAGCCGGCGCCCTTGGTGACTTTCGTGCGGAGCCGGACGGTGGCGAAGGTCGGCGCCGGCGATGCCGACGAAGGCGAGGAAGTGTTCCGCTTTGCGCTCGTACCGGCGGTGCAGGCGACGGCATGAACGGATCCACAGCCTGCGCTGTTCGGCGGGCATCGCTCACCCTTTCGTGTGGCGGGCCTGGCGGACAGGAATCGGCAGCCCGGCACCGATCCATGATCGATGGACTGGCCGATGGGATGACAGGCGAGCTCGCGACCGCTTCATGAGGGTAGGCCACAGTGATCAACAGACGGGACGTGCTGCGCACGGGCGTGCTCGGTGCCATCGGAGCCGGGGCGGTGGCCCTGCAGGTGCCGGCGAGTGCGGCCGCGGTACCCGAAGCAGCGGAGCAGGTCAGCCGTCGGGACTGGGAACGGCTGGCTGAAGCGCTGTCCCCGCGTTCCACCCTGTACCGGCCGGAGGGTTCCGTCTACCCGCCGTTCGCCCTCCCGTTCAACCACCGCTACGCCGGAGTCCAGCCGGCCGGAATCGTCGCCTGTGCCACCACCGAAGACGTTCGCGAGGCGATCTGCTGGGCCCGCGCGGTGGGGCTGCCCGCCGTGCCCCGCTCCGGGCTGGGACACAACTACGCCGGGTATTCCACCACCACGGGCCTGCTGCTGAACATGGCCCGGATGAGGAGCATCGCCGCCACCCCGCCGCAGGGCAGCGCCCGCTCCCGGGTCTACGGGCCGCTGAAGGTCGTGCACGACGCCGGCACCGTCACCGTCGGGGCCGGAGTCACCAACGGCGACCTGCATCCCCTGCTGGAGGATCAGGGCATCTTCGTCCCGACCGGTCGCTGCCCCACCGTCGGGGTCGCCGGGCTGGTGCTGGGCGGCGGCATCGGTTTCAGCGACAAGATGTTCGGCCTGACCTGTGACCGGCTCACCGCCACGACCGTCGTGCTCGCCGACGGACAGGTGGTCGAGGCCGGCGAGGGCTCGCACCCCGACCTGTTCTGGGCCTGCCGCGGCGGCGCCGGCAACAACTTCGGTGTCAACACCTCGTTTACGTTCCGGTACGAGCAGTTCGAGGGCACCGTGGGGATCTACCGGTTGCGCTGGAGCCTGGACTCCGTACAGCCGGTGATCACCACCGCGCAGCACATCGCCCAGGGCACCGTGGACGACAGGCGGTTCCACCTGCGCCTCGGTATCGGGACTCACGGGCAGACCAGGTCGCAGGTCCGGGCGAACGCCAACGTCAATGCCATCGGCCAGTACTACGGCACCGTCGAGGAGTTGCGTGCCATCCTCGCCCCGCTGCTCGACATCGGCACGGCCGAGGAGCGTGCCCGCAACCGCGCGTCCGTCCGCGCCGTCACCCCCGGCGAGGCGAGTGTGCTGCTGAGCGCCACCACGCCGGTGGAGCGGTTCGCCGCCAAGTCGGCGATCCTGGACGCCCGGACACTCCTGACCGACCAGCAGGTCGGCGCGGCGGCCGAGCGTCTGCTGGACTGGCCTGGCAGCGGCAACGAGGACGGAGGCGGGTTCGCGATGTTCGCCCTCGGCGGCGAGATCAACCGGGTGCCGCCGGATGCGTCCGCGTTCGTGCACCGGAACGGTCTGTTCGTCTTCGCCGCCGAGACCTCCTGGGCGGACTACGACCACCCCGGTGTCGCCGAGGCCAACTTGCGCTGGCTCGGGGAGTTCTACGGTGGCATCTTCCGTGACCGGCCACCCGAGCACTCGTACCAGAACTTCCCCGACCCGACGCTGAAGGACTGGCAGCGGGCCTACTACGGCGCGAACTACGACCGCTTGGTCCGCGTGAAGCGGACGTACGACCCGACCGGCTTCTTCGGCTACCCGCAGGGGATCGGCACCTGACACCCGTGTGGTCCATGGGACCTTCTTGCGAGTGGACCACCGCCCCGGGACAGCGGGGGCGGGCGGAAAGTGACAGACGGTGATCTCCAGGCCGGTCTCGACGGCCAGGGCGGCGGGTACGGCCGTCCAGGCGGGGTGCGGTAGCCGTTCGAGCCGCCGGCGTCGGCGGTGATCAGCACCCCCGCGCCGCGCTCCGGTCGGCGGACCCGCACCTTGACGCCGACGCGGCGTAGCCGTAGCAGCCCGTCACCCACCGGTCGGGGTGATGCGTCAGCGGCGATCACGACTCTAGAGTCGGCTTACTCGCATCGCGGAGCGCGAGTGACGACGGACCAGGACGACCCGAGCACGGCTGTGGGGGCGACGATGAACGAGACGGGCAAGCCGCCCCTGCGGGTGGTGATCGCCGACGACCAGGCCAGCGTCCGCGAGGGGCTGGTCCTGATGCTGGGGCTGCTGCCGGACATCGACGTGGTCGGCTCGGCGGGCGACGGGCAGCGGGCGCTGGAAGAGGTGCGCCGGCACCGCCCGGACGCCGTTCTGCTCGATCTGCACATGCCCGTGATGGACGGCACCGAGACCACCCGCCGGCTCGCCGAGGAGTTCCCCGACGTCACCGTGGTCATCCTCACCACCTACGCCGACGACGGCTCCGTCATCGAGACGCTGCAGGCAGGTGCGCGCGCCTACATCACCAAGGACGCCGACCGGCTGGACATCGCCCGGACCCTGCACAGCGCCGCGTCCGGGCTGGCGGTGCTCGACCGCCGCGTCCAGGCCGCCCTGCTCGCCCGGGCCGCCGCCCCTCCCGACGGGGCCCCGCAACCGCACCGGCCGCGGGAGCTGCCGGACGGGCTGACCGGGCGTGAGGCCGAGATCCTCACCCTGATGGCCCAGGGGATGACGAACGCGGAGATCGCCGGCACGCTCTTCCTGAGCGGCAACACCGTGAAGACCCACATCAACCGCATCTTCACCAAGACCGGCAGCCGCGACCGGGTCGCGGCCATCCAGTACGCCCAGCGTCACGGCTTCGTCTGACGCGCCCCGCGGCCGGGACGGCGACGGCCTGTCGGCCCCGACCCGCCGCTAGGCTGCTGCGGTGCTGCGGTGCTGCGCGCTGTGTCTTGGCTGATCCGGGTCTGTACGTTCCTCGTGGTGGCGGTGGAGGTCTTCGGCCACGGCGGCGGACCGGGAGCCGCGCTGCGGGCCGCGTCGGTGGCCGGCTTCGCGGTCTGCGGCGTGATGGCACTGGGATGGGCCTGGATCGGACGGGGGCGGGCGCGGGGCGGACCTGACCGGGTGGTACCGCTGTGGTGGATGCTCGGCGTCCTGGCGGCCACCTCCGGCGCCCTGAGCGTCTTCCACGACCACGGAACCATGATCGCGTTGGCGGCCCTCACCGTGGTGGAGGCGGGCAGCGAACCCCGGCTCGCCGTCGGCTGGAGCGTGGCGGGCGCCGGGGTGGCCGCGATGGTCTCGGCCGGGGTGGCCTTCGGCGCCGGACGCGACCGGGTGCTGGGCTTCACCGTGGTGGTACTGATCGCCCTGCTGTACGGCGCCAACCGCCGCGCCTTCCGCGTGCAGGCGATCCAGGCCCGGCGGCTGCTGGAGCAGAGCGAACTCCTGCGTGCCGAACGGGAGCACTCGGCGGTGCTGGCCGAACGCGCCCGCCTCGCCCGCGAGATCCACGACGTCCTCGCCCACTCGCTGGGCGCCCTGGCCGTCCAGGTCCAGGCCGCCAAGGCGCTGGTCGAGGCGGGCCAGGACCCGGTGCGGGTGGCCGAACTGCTCTCGGGGGCGCAGCGGATGGCCTCCGACGGCCTGGCCGAGACCCGCCGTGCGGTGCACGCCCTGCGCGCCGACGGTGACCTCGACCTGACCGGCGAACTCGCGCGCCTCGCCGAGACCCATGAGCGGCGTCACGAGGTCGCCGTGCGCCTGCGGGTCGGCGGAGAGCCGGCGGCCGTGCCGGCCGAGCACGTGCTCTGCCTGCTCCGGGTCGTCCAGGAAGCGCTGGTCAACACCGCCAAGCACGCGCCCGGACGCGATGTCGAGCTGAGCCTCGACCACGGGCCGAAGGCCCTGACGGTGACGGTCGGCAACCCGCTCGGCCCGGGGGCGGCAGCGAGCGGCGGCCTGTCCACGGTCGACAGCGGCTACGGCCTGACCGGGATGCGCGAGCGGCTGACGCTCCTCCAGGGCACCCTGGACGCGGGGCCGATCGACGGCCGATGGGTGGTCGTGGCCACCCTGCCGCACCGGGCCCAGGAGCCCCTTGCCCGCGACACGTCAGCGCGCCCGTAACGGCGACCGGCCCAGCCCGTAGCAGGCTGGGCCGGTCGTGTCGTCCAGCCAGTCAGCCAGTCAGCCAGTCAGCCAGTCAGTCAGTCGGCCGGGCCGGCCGAGGAGACCAGCGGCGTGTCCTGCGCCCGAGGGGCTCGCGGAGCCCGGTCCGCGCGGGCCCGCTCGACGGCTTCCGCCGCCGCGCGCCGGGCCCGGACCCGGGCCGAGTAGCGAGCGGTGAAGACGGCGGCGGCGATCAGGCAGAGCAGCTGGCCGACGGCCCGCGGCAGGGTCCCGGCGCCGGTGGCCTCGCACCGGCCGACGAAGCCGGCGGAGACGGTGAAGCTCATCGCCCACACGGTGGTGACGATCACGTTGGTGCGGAAGAACCCCGGCGTGGACCACAGCCGGCGCGGCGTGCGGGTCCGGGCGATCGGCAGGGTGAACGGACGCCGCCAGATCAGCGAGCCCCAGGCGATCAGGGCGAGCCAGGCGAACGAGAGCCCGCCGTTGTAGGTGTCGAGGGCGGAGTGCGGCCAGCGGAAGGCGACGGCGGCCAGGGCCGCGAGGTAGACGACGCCGCTGATCTCGATGATCAGTGCGGACGTCGGCGTGCCCTTGGCGTAGCCGTGCAGGACGGTCCAGACGGCGACGACGAAGCCGCCGAGCGCGCCCCACTGCCAGCCCACTTCGGAGAGCAGGGCGAAGACGACCCAGGGGGCCATGCCACGTACGTACGTCATGACGGGTGCGTTCCTCTCAGGACGGTGGAGGCCCGCAGTCCCCCGGTGCTCCGCGGCGGTTTCCGGCACTCACGACGGTAGGAGCGCGGGCCCCGCTCCCTCGTCCTGCCGGGCGGTGACCGGCGGGGTGACCTGGCGCCCGAGGGCGGTGGCCGGGTGGTACCGCGGGGTGACCCGGAGGTGGTGCAACGCCCGTAGAAAGGTCTCGTGTGTGAGGTCCTCGGCCGGCTGTGGATCCCCGAAGGTTCACTTGGCGAGGTAGGGCAGGACCGCAGTGCGGTGCATGCCGACCATCGAGGTTCGCGCGGACGGGCAGAAGGGAACGTCCGCCGACCAAGCGCGTTTGGGTAACCCGTCGGCTGAAACGGGCGGCTGGATCCCGTTGGGTGCGGCGGGGCGGCTCTCTCCGCCGGGCCGCCGCCCCCGCTGTCGGCGGCGGCCCAATCGCATGCAACCTGTCGGACACAAGCGAAACTCGTAACAGCCCGCCCGGCTCCCTTCCGGTCTCGGAGGGGGTTGAGTCCGTTTCGTGCCCCCTATGCGGCAGCGGTGGTGGCGCGCCAGCTGACGGGGAGGGTGAGCGGTGACTTGCTCGGGGATTCGTCGTCCCAGGTGGGGTGGTGGCCATCGGGCACGTGCAGGTCGGGGAAGTGGTCGAAGAGCGCCTCGAGGCCCACGGTCAGCTGGGCCCGTGCCAGGTGTGCGCCGATGCAGTTGTGCGCTCCGCGGCCGAAGGTGAGGTGAGGGTTGTCCGCTCGGCACAGGTCGAGCCGGTCGGGGTCGGCGAACACACGCTCGTCGCGGTTGGCCGAGGCGAGGACCGGCAGCACGGCGTCGCCCGCGTGGATCCTCCGGTCGTGCAACTCGATGTCCTCGACGGCCTGGAGGACCACGACACCGTTCATGACCGGTATGTACCGCAGGAGTTCCTCCACCGCGACGGGCAGGAGTCCGCGGTCGTCGCGCAGCCGTGCGTACTGGCCGGGCACGGCCAGCAGGGCCACCACGGCGTCGGCCAGGAACATGGTGCTCGTCCGGTAGCCGGCGACCAGCATGGAGAGCCCGAAGGTCACCACGCTCTCCCCGTCCAGGGTGCCGCGCCCCCAGGCGTGGACCAGCTCGGTGAGGACGTCGTCCGCGGGCTCGCGGCGCTTACGGTCGAGCAGCGCCGAGATGTACTCGCGCAGCTGGGAGGTGACCCGGCGACCCTCGTCCAGGGTGATGAGCGCCCCCAGCGCGGCGTCCGCCCTGGGCAGGAAGTACCCGCGGTCCTCGTAGGGGATGCCCACCAGGTCGCACATGGCCAGGAGCGGAAAGGGCTCCAGGAAGCCGCCGACCAGGTCACCGGGCTGCCCACCGGCCGCGAACTCGTCCAGCAGCCGGTCGGCCGACCGACGCAGGCGCGGCAGCCGGCGGCGGATGGCACGGACGCTGAACGGCTCGGCCAGGCCGTGGCGCAGGGCCGCGTGCCGGGGGCCGTCCAGTTCCATCATCGTGATCAGACCCGGTTCGTCGTCGGCGGCTCGGTCGGGCCGGGGCGGCCAGTCGTTGATGGTCGGCCTGATCAGCAGGGGATCCGCGATCAGGTCCCGGACGTCCTCGTACCGGGTGGCGTACCAGGCGGTGGCGCCGAACAGTAGCCGGACCCGCGTCAGCGGGCACTCCCGGCGCAGCCACCCGTACTGCGTGGGCGGCCCCATGGTGCCCGGCGGCGGGAGGGGCATGCCGATGACGGGCGTGTCCTGGACGGGTTCCGGCGGTGGGCTGCTCACTGGCGCGCTCCCTGGATGGGTGTGAGGTGGCCGAGTGCGGAGGCCTCACCAGCTGACCGGGAGAGTCAGCGGTGACTTGGTCACGGATTCGTCGTCCCAGGTGGGTTCCTGTCCTTCGGCCGGGTGCAGTCGTGGGAAGCGGTCGAGCAGCGCCTCCAGCCCCACGGTCAGTTCGGCGCGAGCCAGGTGGGCGCCGAGGCAGTTGTGGGTCCCCCGGCCGAAAGCGATATGGCCGCTTCCGGTCCGGCTCGGGTCGAGCCGATCGGCGTCGGCGAAGATCCGCTCGTCGCGGTTGGCGGAGGCCGGCACGGGGATGACGGCTTCGCCCTTGTGGATCGTCCGCCCGCGCAGCTCGACGTCCTCGGTCGCCAGGAGGATCACGGTGCCGTTCATCACCGGCATGTAGCGCAGGAACTCCTCCACCGCACCGGGCATCATCTTCCGGTCGTCGCGCAGGAGTGCCCACAGGTCCGGCCGGCCCAGCAGGATGTGCACCGTGTCGGCCAGGAAGAAGCCGCTGATACCGAAGCCGACAGTGAGCATGGACAGCGCGAAGGCCATCACATCGTCATGGCTCAGCACTCCGTCGTCGCACTGGCGGACCAGCAAGGTCAGGACGTCGTCGCCGGGCCGGGTTCGCTTCCGGGTGATCAGTCCGGCCACGTACTCGTGCAGCAGGTCGGTGACCCGGCGTCCCTCCTGCGAGGTCACCATCGCGCTGAGGGCCTCCTCCAGGACCGGAAGAAACCGGTCCCGGTCCTCGAAGGGGATACCCACCAGATCGCACAGCACGAGCAGGGGGAAGGGGTCCGTGAAGCCGGCGACCAGATCGCCGGGCCGGCCGTCCTCCTGGAACGCCTGCAGCAGCTGCTCGGCGAGCCGGCGGATGCACGGCAGCCGGTGCCGTACGGCCCGGGCGCTGAACGGCTCGGCCAGGACGTGGCGCAGGGCCGCGTGCCGGGGGCCGTCGAGTTCGGCGATCGTGACCAGGCGCGGCCCGTCGTCCGCGGGCTGCCCGGGGCGGGACGGCCAGTCGTTGATGGTCGGTCTGACCAGCCGGGAGTCCGCGAACAGCTTCCGGACGTCCTCGTACCGCGTGGCGTACCAGGCGGTCGCGTCCATCGGCATCCTGACCCTGGCCAGCGGGCAGCGCGCCCGCAACCGCGCGGCCTCCTCGGGCGGCCCCATGGTGCCCGGCGGCGGGAGCGGGAAGTCCAGGACATCCGCCTCGGGGTCGGGTCCCCGCGTACCGGGTGGCTGTGCCGTCACGCTCGCTCTCCTTCCGGTGCTCCGGCTACGGGCGTTCGATGTAGCCGCTGGCGTAGAAGTACTCCAGGTAGCGGTCCAGCAGTTCCGCGTCGACAGGAGGGCAGTCCAGGCCCGCGGTGGCCAGGTCACGCTCGACGTTGGCCCGCCCCACGGTCGGGAAGGTGCCCTCGAAGTACATCTCCTTGACGGACATGTCGGCCTGCTTGCAGCGGTCCACGCACAGTGAGACGAAGGGGGCTGTGGGGCTCGTGGGGTGCTGCGCGACATGGCGGACGAGTTCGCCCACCCATTCGTCGTAGGGGAGCCGGCGAATCCGATGGCCGTGGGCGTCCATCCGGTCGAGCATGTCGCGCAGGCTCGCCGCGCGGGGGTTGGTCAGGTGGTAGGTCCGGCGGGTGGCGTGCCTCGCCGTGGCGACGTGCACCACCGCGTCGGCGAGGTAGTCCACCGGGACGAAGTCCAGCGGCAGCGGGATGTCGGGGGCCAGCCCGGTCTCGCTGATCGTTTTGAACAGCGAGCAGATCGCGGTGTCGGTGTTGCAGGCGCCGGTGTGCCGGTCGCCGGTGATCTCGTACGGCCGGTAGATCGCCACCGGCAGGCCCTGGTCCGCGGCGTTGCGCAGCACCTCCTCGGCGACCCACTTGCTCTCCGCGTAGCCCATGGTGAGCCCGTCGGCGTGGTCGAGCGGCAGGTCCTCGTCGACGCGTCGTACGCCGGCGGGTCCGAAGCCGGCCAGCACCGCGATGGTGGAGAGGAAGTGCACCGGCACCCCACGCCCGGCCGCCAGCCGGATGAGCTCCCTGGTGCCCTCCACGTTGGTGCGGCGCAGCGCGTCGTACGGATAGAGGAAGTTGACCTGCGCGGCCGAGTGGATCACCAGATCCAGGGTGTCGGCGAGTTCGTCGGCGTGACCCGGTTCGAGGCCGAGACCGGGCTCGGCGAGGTCGGCGGGGAAGCACACGATGCGGTGGGCCGCCTCGGTGGCGGCGAGGCCGAAGCGGGCCAGGTTTCGCGTCACCTTCTGCCGGGCGTGGGCGCGGTTCCGGCTTCGCACCGGGCAGTGCACCCGGGCGTCGGTACGACGCAGCAGCGCAGTCAGCAGGAAGGCGCCGACGAAGCCGGAAGCGCCGGTGAGCAGTACCTCCCCAGGGTGGCGCCAGTCCGGCTCCGGCCCGCGCCGCGGTGGCAGGGCGAAGCCCAGCCGCGCTTCGGCGCGGAAGTCCACCGGGCCCGTGTCGGCGAGCGCCTCGCCGTGCCGGTCCTTGAGGGTGGCGACGGCGCCGGTGAAGTCCTCCAGCGCGGGGGAGCGCAGCAGACTGTGGACCAGGGTGCGGCCGTGTCGGGCGTCGAGGTCGAAGGCGGCCAGCGTACGGGTGACGACCTCGGCTGCCAGCAGCGAGTCGCCGCCGATGTCGAAGAAGCTGTCGTCCGGTGCCGGGTGCACACCCAGCACCACCTGCCAGATGCGCGCCAGGGCGTCCTGGGAACCGGTCCCGGGGCCCTTCGCCGTCGCCGGGGTGGCGGCCGTTTCGGTCGCCGTCTGCGCGCGTAACCGGTGCCGGTCGACCTTGCCGCCCGCGGTCACCGGGAACCGCGCGACCTCCACCAGCCGCGAGGGTACTGCGGCTGCGGGCAGCCACGTCGCGAGACCGCTGCGGATGCGGTCCAGCGACAGTGCCTGACCGGGGCGGGCCGGTGTCACGTATCCGATCAAGGTGTCGCCGTCCCGTTCGACGACGGCCTCGCCCACCGCGTCGGACGCCCGCAGCCGCGCCTCCACCTCGTCGAGCTCGATGCGGTGCCCGCGCAGTTTGATCTGCCGGTCCGCCCGGGCCCGGTACTCCAGTACGCCGTCCGGGCGACAGACCACCCGGTCACCGGTGCGGTACAGGCGCGTCCCGGGCTCGACGAAGTTGTCGACGAAGCGCTCGGCGGTCAGCTCGGGATCGCCGAGGTACCCCAGGGCCAGGCCGTCTCCGCCGACGAGGAGTTCACCTTCCTCGCCGGCGTCCGCGAGGGTGCCGTCCGCGCGCAGCACGTGACACGTGGAGTTCTCCAGTGGGCGGCCGATCGGCACGGCCGTCACCTCGGGAGGCAGGTCGTGCACCAGGTGTGCGGTGGAGACCACGCTGTTCTCCGTCGGACCGTAGAAGTTGACCACGTTGGTGTTCGGGCAGGCCGCCAGGATCGCGCGGGCCAGCTCCGCGTCCATCACCTCACCCCCGGCCGAGGCGAACCGCAGGGATTGCAGCGCCGACGGCCTGGTGCGTGCGATGTGGTGAAACACCCCGGTGGTCAGATAGGCGATGTTGACCCGCTCGGAGAGCAACAGCGACTCCAGAGCGGCCGGCGACAGCAGCTCCTCCTGGTCGGCGATCACGATGCAGGCGCCCGCGAGCAGTGCGGGCCAGATCTCGATCGCGGAGGCGTCCGAGGAGATGCCGTAGGCGTGCAGCACCCGCTCACCGGGCCGCGGCCGCTGCCGGACCAGGTCGGAGGCGGCCAACCGGACGACTCCGCGGTGCGGAATCGCCACGGGTTTGGGACGGCCGGTCGAGCCGGAGGTGAACATCACGTAGGCGCAGTCCGTGGGAGGTACCCGGACCCGCGGTACCGCGACCGGAGCCGTCGGCGCCAGGCCGCCCAGGTCGACGCGGGCACGCACGCGCCGGATGCGGCGGGCACCGCCGGGCAGCGTGACGATGGTGTGCACCCCCGCGTCCTCGGCCATCGCCTGCAGACGCGCGGGCGGTGAGGCGTCGTCGAGCGGAACGTACGCCGCGCCGGTCTTGAGGATGCCCAGGAAGGCGACCAGTGCTTCCGGTGACCGCGCCCCGCACACGCCGACCTTGTCACCGCGCCGCACACCGGAATCGTGCAGCCGGGCGGCCAGCGCGTCGGAGCCGATCCTGAGCTCGTCGTAGCCGATGCTGCGACCGTGCTGTACGCAGGCGGTGGCCTGTGGGCGGTCGGCCGCCCGGGCGTCGAACAGTTCGTGGAGACAGCGATCGCGCGGATACCGGACCGTCTCGACCTCGGCCGCCGCCACCTGATGCCTCATTGCCTGAGGGTCCATCGGGATATCTCGTCTCTGCTGCGCAGGAAGTACGTGGTGCGGGAGAACTATTGCTCGAACTCCTTGGCGAAGGCGGCGAAGTCGACGCTGCGCCATCGCCGGGGCCGCATCCGGATGAGGATGTCGTCGGCCAGTTGCCGGTGATTGGCCGCCAGGTACGCGGTCGCCGTGTCCGCGTCCAGGTACCGGCGGGCCAGCTCCTCGCGCTCGGTCGGTGGCAGTGGGTCCTCGACGGCCACCACCGGCCCTTCCACGCTGACGTAGCGGTAGGGTGCGGACTCGTCCTGCGCGCAGAGGCTGAACCGGCCCGCGCTGCGGATGAGCCTGGCCTTCAGCGTCTCCCGCCCGGTCTCGATCGTCACCAGCCCACCGGGCCGGTAGGAGTACCAGAGCGGGACCAGCAACGGCCCACCGCCATCACGCGGGTCGTCCACCCCGAGGATCCCCACGTGCAGGCCGGCGAGGAACTCCTCCCGGTCTTCAACCGACATCCTGAGATCCACTGGTACCGCCTCGATTCGGCAGAGAGCGCGTACGGTGTCGGGTGTGCCGCGCAGGGTGAGCCGGTGGGTGACCACCGTCCGGCGCGCGACCGCCGCGTGTGCGCGCGGGTTTCCGCTCGCCCCGGCCGGTGCACACGGCCTTCAGGAAGCCGGCGGCTCGACCGGGGCGGGGGCCGGGTCGGGCCAGGCCCTCTTCCAGGTTTTCATCACACCCGGGCGCGCCGCATTCCGGGCGACCGTGCACCTGGGACGGCCCGGGATACGCGTGGGCCACCGGGCCGTTCCCCTCGCTGGAAAGCACAATGAGAAGCCCGTTGTCAGCGGTGGCCGTCGTACTCGCCCGGTGGCTCACCGGCAGAAGGAAGAGGCGCATGAGGGCAGGCATCCGGGCCGAGGGCCTGGTGAAGACCTTCAACGGCGTACGGGCCCTGGACGGGGTCGATCTTTACGTGCCGGAGGGTACGGTGCTGGGCCTGCTCGGCCCCAACGGCGCCGGCAAGAGCACCACGGTGCGGGTGCTCACCACCCTGGTGCGGCCCGACGCGGGCAGCGCCCACGTCGCGGGGGTGGACGTGCTCAAGGACCCCGGCCGGGTCCGCAGCCTGATCGGCCTCTGCGGCCAGTACGCGGCGGTCGACGAGTACCTCACCGGCCGCGAGAACCTCCGGATGGTCGGCGAGCTCTACCAGATGCGGACCAGGGCCGCCAAGGCGCGCGCCCGGGAGTTGCTGGAGTGGTTCGACCTCGCCGAGGCGGCCGACCGGCTGGCCAAGACCTACTCCGGCGGTATGCGCCGCCGGCTCGACCTGGCGGCCGCACTGGTGGTGCGGCCTCCGGTGATGTTCCTCGACGAACCCACCACCGGTCTGGACCCACGCAACCGGCTGGCGTTGTGGAAGGTCATCGAGACATTGGTGACGGAGGGCACCACCCTGCTGCTCACCACCCAGCACCTCGAGGAGGCCGACCGGCTGGCGCACGACATCGCCGTGGTCGACCACGGCCGGGTGATCGCACGCGGCTCCGTCGACGACCTCAAGGCCAGGATCGGCGGCGAGCGGGTGGAAGTGGTGGTCCACGAGCAGGAGCTGATCGGCGCGGCCGTGTCGGCGCTCACCCCGTACGGCGAGGACCGGCTCAGCGTGGAGCAGCACACCCGGCGGATCACCGTGCCGGTGAGCGGGGGCGCCCTGGTGCTCGCCGACGTCATCCGTGAGCTGGACGGGCGGGACATCGTCATCGACGACATCGGCCTGCGCAGGCCCACCCTCGACGACGTCTTCCTCTCCCTCACCGGCCACGCGGCCGAGGGGACCGATCTGGGAAAGGACGCATGACCATGGCGATCGTCACCACCGACACCGGGGGAGACAAGATGCCGCGGCCGCGCGGCGGCGTCGTCCAGATGGCGCGCGACTCCTGGGTGGTCGCCCGGCGGAACCTGCGCCGGATGACCCGGATGCCGGAGATCGTGGTCTTCGGGCTGTTGCAGCCGGTGATGTTCGTGCTGCTCTTCTCGTACGTGCTGGGCGGCGCGATCAAGGTACCGGGTGGCGGTTACCGGGAGTTCCTGATGGCGGGGATCTTCGCCCAGACGGTCACCTTCGCAGTGGCCGGGGCCTCCGCCGGCATCGCGGAGGACATGACCAAGGGGCTGGTGGACCGTTTCCGCGCGCTGCCCATGGCGCGCTCAGCGGTGCTCAGCGGGCGGACTCTGGCCGACGCGGTGCAGAGCGCCTTCGTCCTGCTGGTGCTGGCGGTCGTGGCGCTGCTGGTGGGTTGGAGGGTGCACCACGGGGTGCTCGAGGCGCTGGGTGGCTTCCTGCTGCTGCTCCTGCTGGGCTACGCCTTCTCCTGGATCGGGGCGCTGATCGGCCTGTCGGTGCGCAGCCCGGAGGCGGCCACCTCGGCGGGCCTGATCTGGCTCTTCCCGCTCACCTTTCTCTCCAACGCGTTCGTGCCGGTGAACACCCTGCCGGACCGGCTACAGACGATCGCCTACTGGAACCCGTTCAGCGCCACCGTCCAGGCGTGCAGGGAGCTGTTCGGCAACCCGGGGGCCGACGGCGCGCACGCCTGGCCGATGCGGCATCCGGTCGCGGCCTCCGTGCTCTGGTCGCTACTGATCCTGGGGCTGTTCTCCTGGCTGTCGGTGCGCAAGTACCGTAACGCGGTCGGCTGAGAGGTGGTGCGAGTTCGCGCCGCGGCACGAGGGCCCCGCCGGGACGGTGTTCGCTGCCATGCCCAGGCGGGTGCGCCGTCGCCACCAGGTGGCCCGGCGGGCAGCCGCTGCTCGCTCCCCGGACCGCCGAAACCGGGCACCGGGCCGTGCGGCACCGCACTGCCTCCGGGCCCGGCTACAGCCGCTGCTCCGGGCTGGAGGTGGGCAGTGCCCCGATGCCGCCGGTCACCAGCGCGTAGGCATGGGCCAGCTCCACCAGAGCACGGTGGTGCTGCCCGCTGTACCGGTCCAGGGCGCGGGTCTCCGCGCTGATCGCCCTCAGCAGCTCGGTGCGTGCTTCGACCTCCGCCGAGAACCCTGGGGCCGAAGACTCGTTCGACGTCATCACGCCTCCTTGCGCAGTCCACCCGGCGGCTCGATGTCAGCCATCGAAGCCGCCCCGACGACTCCATACTGCGCTCGGCGAGGGAAATGCGTGTGTCGCGGTTTCGTCCCGGGTTCCGGGCGACCGGTAGACCATGGGGCCGGCCTGCGGGCGTCAAGTGGCATCCGAATCGGACGCCCGGGGAACTTCGCGGTCCGGATACGCGTGGAGGTGTACGGCGAGGGCCGCGATGTCGTCGTCCAGTCCTCCGCTGCTGTAGTGGAGGAGGTCCCGGTGGAGCCTGTCCAGCAGTTCGCGGGGCGGCGCCGCGGTCTGCTGCCGTAGCCAGTCGGACAGTGGGAAGAACTCGCCGGTGTGATTGCGGGTCTCGGTGACGCCGTCGGTGTAGAGAAGCATGTGGTCACCGGGGTCGAAGGCGGCGGTGTCGATTCTGTAGTGGCCGCCGCCGATGAGCGACGCGAGATTGAGAGGCGGCGAGGGGGCGGTAGCACTCAGGACGCGGAGCTCCCCGCGGTGCAGGAGCAACGGCGGGGGATGTCCGCAGTTGAGGAGTCTGAGGCAGCCACCCTCGTGCGGGATCTCGACGAGGAGGGCGGTGGCGAAACGCTCCGGCAGGTCCGGGGCGGGGTACGCAGCGCTGTGGCGGGTGATGCCGACCTCCAGACGGCGCGCGATGCCGCACAGATCGGGCAGGTCGTAAGCGGCCTCTCTGAAGGAGTTGACCACCGCCGAGGCCGCCGACACCGCGGTCAGCCCCTTGCCCCGCACATCGCCGATGAGCAGCCGAACCCCGTACGGTGTGTCGAGCGCCTCGTAGAAGTCACCGCCGATGTGGGCTTGCGCTGCGGCTGCCAGGTACAGCGACTCGATCTCGACACATCCGAGGCGGCGCGGCAGGGGGCGCAACAGCACACCCTGCGCAGCGTCTGCGACGAGCCGGATCTGCAGCAGGGCTTGCTCCCGCTTGAGTCGGACATGGCTTGCGTACGCGCCGACCGCGGTGCCCGCGACGATGGCCGCAGCCGTCCACCACGTCCCCAGATCCGGGTAGACCAGGCCGAGGCCGACCATGATCAGAAGGCAGAGCGTCCCCAGCAGGACGGTGGGAAGCACCGGCCACATGGAGGCGGCGACGGCAGGTACGACGGGCAGGAAGCGGCTGAAGGCAACCTCCCTCGGCGTGGTGAACGCCAGGCCGGCGATGGCCGCGATCAGTACCACCGGCGACAGCAAGGCTTCCCACCGGCCAGCGGGAGAACGGCGGCGCCGAAACCGTGCAATCACGCTCACGATGCAAATCTAGCGGTACAAAACCGCCATGGATCCCCGTTGGGCCCGTATGTCGGCGGCAAACCGCCGGCGAATGGCTGCAGACCCGAGAGCACCTCGGGATCTCCACCGCTTCTCACCCGCGCGACGGCCGATCACGACCCGTTGGTGCCCATCTCGGCTGATGCCACGTCAGCCTCCGTCTCGTGCTCGGCCGCCGGCACCTTGACGGCTACGACCCGGACCGGGCAGCAGCGCCGTTCGGAATCCGTAAGCACCGCGCACCACCTCCTGACGGGTCGGGGGCGCTTCGATGGTGGGGTGGATTCCAAGCCCTCCGGCGCCCGGCGCCGATTCGATCCCCGGTTCCCCTCCCCGCCCGCGTTCCTGCGCCGCGGGCCGTTCCGCGACGGCGTCTTCACCTCGGCCCTGCACGAGCCGCGCACCGCCGTCGTCCTCGGCAGGTGGTTGGGCGGCGCGCTGCTGGTCTGCTTCCTCACCGGCCTGACCAGTCATCTGCTGCAGAACCCGCCGACCTGGTTGGCCGGGATGCTGCCCTCGCGCCCGGTGGACGGCTACCGCGTCACCCAGGGGCTGCACGTGATCAGCGGGGTCGCCGCGATCCCGCTGACCGGGGCCAAGCTCTGGACGGTCTATCCGAGGCTGTTCGAGTGGCCGCCGGCGCGCAGCGCGCTGCACGCGCTCGAACGCCTCGGCATCGCCGTCCTGGTGGCGGCCGTGCTGCTGGAGCTGTTCACCGGCCTGTTGAACACGCTGCAGTGGTACCCCTGGCCGTTCCCGTTCCGCCAGACGCACTTCTGGCTGGGCTGGCTGGCCACCGGCGGGCTGCTCGTCCACCTCGCCGTCAAGGCTCCGCTCGTCGCGCGGCACTGGCGCCGGGCGCAGGCGCCGGCGGTGGCCGGGCGCCGGGGCTTCCTCGCCTCGGTGGGGGTGGCCGTCGGCGCGGTGACGCTCACCACCGCCGGGCAGACGGTGCCGTGGCTGCGGGCGGTGGACCTGCTGGCACCCCGCCGCCCCGGGTCGGGCCCGCGCGGCCTGCCGGTCAACCGCACAGCCGCCCAGGCCGGCACCGTCGCCGTGCCCGCCGACTGGCAGTTGGAGGTGGACGGCCCCCGCCCGTTCCGGCTCACCCTCGCCGAGCTGCGCGAACTCCCGCAGTACGAGGCGGTGTTGCCGATCGCCTGCGTGGAAGGCTGGAGCGTGAGCGCCCGCTGGAGCGGGGTCCGGGTGGCCGATCTTCTCGCGCGGGCCGGCGCTCCCCCGGGCTCCGCCGTACGGGTCACCTCACTGGAGGCCGAGGGCCCGTTCCGGGTGATGGAGATGCCCGCTCCCTACGCCGAGGATCCGCTGACCCTGCTGGCGCTCGCGCTCGACGACGAGGTCCTCAGCCCGGACCACGGCTTCCCCGCGCGGATCATCGCGCCGAACCGCCCCGGGGTGCTGCAGACCAAGTGGGTGGCCAGGATCGAGGTGGTCCGATGATGACCCGGCTGACGACGTGGCTTCATGGGGCGATCCTGGCGGCCGGGCTCGGGTTGACCGGCGTCGGCCTGTACGGGCTCCTCCAGGACCCCGTCATCGCCGACCCGTCCGGGGTGCTGCTCTGGGCCGTCGACGCCCTGGTCCTCCACGACGGCCTGTGGGTGCCGCTGCTCTGTCTGGTCGGTGCGCTCGTGGCGCGGGGGCCGGCCCTGCGCGGCTGGCTGGTCGTCGCCGTGTCCGTGACCGCCGTCGCCCTGCCCGCCGTCCTGCGGTCCGGTGCGGACTCCGGCAACCCGACCTTGCTGCCACTGCCCTACCTGCGCAACTGGCTGCTCCTGCTGGCTGCCACTGCCGTGCTCGCGCTGCTGACCACGCTTGCCCGGCGGTGGCGCCACCGCTCCGACCCGGTCAGGCGCCGGGGACGCCCGGAAGACCGGTGGTGAGGGTGTCCCGGGCGTGCCAGCGGACGCACCCCCGGTATAGGACCCCGGCCCGGGGCCGGGGTCCTAGGCGCGCGCTACGCTACGGCGGCCCCGGGAAGACGCCGGAGGCCGAGGGCGAGTCGCTCGGCTGCTGGGTGCGGGCGCAGCGGGCCAGGTGGTCCGACTTCGATGGTGGGCCTCTGACCTGCTAATATTCTTCTCGTCGCGAGGGAGATGATTCCTCGTCAGGCGTCAGCGGTGCTACCAGAGCACGTCCTACTTTCAGTAGGGAGAGTCCGTGCGACCCGGGCCTGGCGCTCCACTGTCGGGCGAGGTCCGGCACCCACCAGGGTGCCGGGCCTCGCCCGCGTTCTGCGCGCACGCCAGGCACAGCACCGCTCGGCGGGCCGGGGACCGCTACACGTAAGCCGGGTGACCCCGGCTGCTGCGGGGCGTCAGGAGGCGAGCGGTCCGACCGCCGCCATCGCCAGCCGGTAGGCCGGCGCCGGCGGGGCACCGGTCCTGCCGTCCGTCTCGGCCACCGAGTACTCCAGCCGTTCCCGAAGGTCCGGGGTGGCGAACATGCCGTTGGCGTAGCCGAGGTCGTGGCCGGTCTTGCCCCAGAGCACGGTGCCGTCCGCCAGTATCACCTTCTGCAGTCCCGCGCTGAAGCAGGCCAAACCCTTGTTCGGGCCGGAGGCGCAGTTCGGGTCCTGTGAAGGCAGCAACCGGCCCGCCGCGTCCCGCGGCAGGGTGAGCAGCTCGCCCTGCTGGGCCGGCGGCACCAGCTCGCCGCCCAGCAGGGCGCGCAGGAAGCGGTCCAGGTCGCCGGTGGTGGAGACCATTGAGGACGGGTCGCCGCCCTGCTCGGTCACCTCGGCTGGAGTGCCCGCGCTGTCGGTCAGGTAGGCCGGCAAGTGCGGGTCGGGCAGGAAGGGGTCGCCCTGCGGCACCCAGGTGTGCGCGAGGCCCAGGGGCCGCACAATCCGAACCGTCACCTCTTGGGCGAAGGAGTGCCCGGTCACCTGCTCGATGATCCGCCCCGCCACCCGGTACGCGAAGGAGTTGTACTGCTGTGCCGTGCCGGGCGCGAAGACCGGCCCCGGCCAGGGACGATCGTGAGGCCGCAGGGTCTGTTGGATGATCTGGTCGAAGGTCTGGTACTGAAGACGACCCGCGATCTGCTGGTCCACCGTGATGGGCGGCGCGCCGGCGTTCACGTCCGGCAGGCCGCTGGTGTGGTTGAGCAGCTCACGGATCGTGATCGGCTGGAAGGTGTCCGGCAGCACCCCCGGCAGGTACTGCTGGACCGTGCCATCCAGGTCGACCCGGTGCTCGGCGGCGAGCTGGAGCATGACGGTGGCCAGGAAGGTCTTGCTGATGCTGCCTACGTGGAACTCCGCGTCCGGCGCCACCCGCCGTCCGGTGACCGTGTCGGGGTCGGCGCCGCGCCAGCTCCAGCCGTCCAGCGTCACCCGGCCGACGCCGCCCACGGCGGGCTCGCCCGGGCGGATCGAGAAGGCGGCGCTCAACGCGGCGCGGCTGGAGTGCTGGGCGCGATAGGCACCGTCCGTGCTCGCGGCCAGCGCGGTGCCGGGCGCGGCGGCCAGTAACAGCGTGGCGCAGATCAGGATTAACGGCTTCTTCACGGGTCCTCCGGTGCGTGCGACAGGTCGTGTCCGGATCTTGGCCCACCCCGCTGGTGCGGGGCCTCAGGGCAGCACCCGGAGATCTCCCGGAGGCACCCCTGAGGGTCCACCAGGGTTCTCCCTGCCTTGCCCGTGCTCCACCGCTCGTCGTGGGCCCGTGCGCGATCCGCGGTGCGACTCACACCGATCGACTTCTCGCAGTGCCAGCACCTTCAGCCCGGCCAAGTGATCACCGTGCACGACGACCCATCCGCGACCGGAGCAGCGATAGAGCGGGGAGCCGTCTACGTTCCAGGGCCGCGTCGGTGTGCCGTCAAGGCGGTGCGGGCAACTTGCTGACTTTTCGTCAACAAGCGCTGCGGGGCAGTGCCCGGTCGCCGCGTGCCAGGTGCGGGAGCCCGCCGTCCGAGGAGCGGCGAGGAACCCCGCCCGGGCCGGTGTTCCGGCCTCGGGCGGGGCATGCCGGTCGGCTCAGCCGAGCGCCGCGAAGGCGCCGGGCTCGAAGGAGCCGCCCAGGTTGTTCACGATCACGCTCATCCGGTTGGCCGCGTTGATCATCGCGACCAGGCAGACCAGTGCGCCGACCTGGTCGTCGTCGTAGTGCTCGCGCACCTCGGCCCAGGTCGCGTCGCAGACGCCGCCGGCGCCGTCCGCGAGCCGGGTGCCCTCCTCGGTGAGCGCCAGCGCGGCGCGCTCGGCCGCGGTGAACACGGTGCTGTGCCGCCAGCCGGCGACCAGGTTGAGCCGCAACGGCGTCTCCCCGTGGCCCGCGGCCTCCTTGCTGTGGATGTCGATGCAGAAGCCGCAGCCGTTGATCTGACTGGCGCGCAGCATGACCAGGTCCTGCAGGGCCTTGGGGAGCGTCGACTCCTGGATCGCCTGCGAGGTGCTGAAGAAGCGCTTGGCGACCTTGGCGGCGGTCGGGTTGGCGAGCAGGTTGAAGCGGGTTTCCACGGTGTCGTCCTCACTCGTTCTCGTCGTGCGCATCCGCGCTGGACGACCACAAGACGCGGACGGAGGCGTGCCTGTGACAGAGCTGCGGAGTGATGCACGCCACCGCCGGGGGATGTCACGGGACGGTGCCCACCGGTGTCTTGTGTGCGGCGCATCCGCACGCATCGGGACGCATCCGCGAGTGAGAGGTGGGAACGGGTATGAGCGAGCACCCCACGGAGGCCGCGCACGTCACGGAGGCCGCGCACCCCACGGGGGCCGCGTACCTCGCGGACGCGGCGACCGAGGCGTTCCTCGCCCACCGCAACCTGCTGTTCACCGTCGCCTACGAGCTGCTCGGCTCGGCCGCCGACGCCGAGGACGTGCTGCAGGAGACCTGGCTGCGCTGGGTCGGCGTCGACCTCACCGCCGTCCGGGACCACCGCGCCTACCTGGTGCGGATCGCCACCCGCCAGGCGCTCGGCCGGCTGCGCACGCTCGCCCGCCGCCGCGAGTCGTACGTCGGCCCGTGGCTGCCCGAGCCGCTGCTGACCGCGCCCGACGTGGCGGAGGACGTCGAACTGGCCGAGAGCGTCTCGATGGCGATGCTGCTGGTGCTGGAGACCCTCGCGCCGACCGAACGCGCGGTGTTCGTGCTGCGCGAGGTGTTCGGCCTGGAGTACGGGGAGATCGCCGAGGCCGTCGACAAGAGCCAGGCCGCCGTCCGCCAGATCGCCCACCGGGCCCGGGTGCACGTCGCCGCGCGCCGGCCGCGCGGGGCGGTCTCGGCCGCCGAGGCCCGGCAGGCGGTCGCGGCCTTCCAACGGGCCGTCGAGACCGGCGATCTGCGCACCCTGCTCGACCTGCTCGCGCCCGACGTCGTCCTGGTGGGCGACGGCGGGGGACTGGTGCAGGCCACGCCGGCCCCCGTGGTGGGCGCCGAGCTGGTGGCCGGGCTGCTCCGCGGGATCACCCGGCGGGCGGTCTCGCTCCGGGCGGAGCAGGTCAACGGCCATCCGGCGCTGGTGATCCGGCTGGCCGGCGAGGTCGACACGGTGCTGGCGCTGCGCCTGGAGGAGGGCTTGGTCACCGGCCTCTACGCGGTGCGCAACCCGGAGAAGCTGTCCCGGATGACCCGGGAGACCGCGCTGGGCCGCTGACCGGCGCCCCGCGTCCTCAGCCCTCGGCCGACTCCTGCCCCTGGGCGAAGGCGACCAGCTGCTCGGTCGACCAGGCCAGTCGGCCGGCGCGCAGGTCGTCCAGTACCGCGCCCAGCCAGTCGGCCTCCGCGCGGGTGGTGGCACGCAGGTACTCCGTCTCCAGCAGGGTGATCCGGGGCAGGCCGATCGCGGCGCCCTGGGCCAGGTCCGCCTCCAGCCGCTCCAGTGCCGCCCGTACCCGCGCCAGCCGGTCGTCCAGCGCCCGGACGATCTCCTCCGGGGTCAGCAGCAGCACGTGCGAGAGCGCCGCCGGGAACTCCGGGAACTCCTGCTTGGGCGCGGCGAGCATCTCCAGCAGCCAGGCGCGGGCGGTCTCCCGGCCGGTATCGGTGATCTCGTAGACGGTCCGCTCGGGGTAGAGCTGGTCGCGCTCGGTCTCGCGGACCGTGATCAGCCCGGCCGCGAGCAGCCGCTCGATGGTGCGGTACAGGCTTGCGCGCTGGCCGACGTTGACGACCTGGTCCTTGCCCCACTGCTTGATCAGCCGCTGCACGCCGTACGGGTGCAGCGGCTTGTAGTGCAGCAGGGCGAGGACGGTGAGGGCGAGCGGGGAGCTGCGCAGCGGGGTGGTGGCCATGCCCCGATTCTATCCCCAGAAGAACTAGTTGCACTGAAACTAGTCCAGGTGCATCATGGAAGCACGCCGGACGACCGGCCGGCGTCACAACCCACTTGGGAGGAAACCGAGATGAGCACCACCACCGCCCTGAGCGACGTCGCGGCCGTCGAGCGCATCCAGGCCGACCACACCGCCGTCAAGCGGATGGGCCACTGGACCGAGGCCGGACGGATCGAGGTCCGGGCCCGCCGCGGCGCCGTCGTCCTCGACCTGCGCTCGCCGAAGATCCCCGACGAGGTCGAGATCCACCTCGAACTGCAGCGCGCCATGGTCAAGTTGCTGCTCCCCGAGGACGCCGGGCTGGACCACTGGGACCTGCGCTGGAACGCCCGGGGCAAGGTCAAGGACCACCAGGCCCCGGCGAAGGCCGGCGCCCGCCGGGTGCGGCTCACCGGCACCGTCACCGACGGCGAGATCAGGGTCCACCGCGGCGGCGTCGCGATCGTCTCCGCGATGCTCTCCCGCGAGTACCTGGACGACGTGCGCGCCGCCCACCGCGAGGGCCGGATGCCGATCGTCGACGACCCGGCCCGCACCTCCCACTGAACGGCGGGCCACCGGGCCGCTTCCTTAGCGGAATGTTAGATCTGCGCGGTGGTCCTTGCCGCTGCCCGACCGGCGGCCGCACGCTCTGGGACACCCACCCACCGCACCGGATCCCGGGAGCCGCCATGTCCCCGTCCCACACCGTCCGTCCGCAGCCGCCCGGCGAGGAGCGCGCCAGGCGGCGGCTCGCCCTGGTCGGCGGGTCGCTGGGGAACCTGGTGGAGTGGTACGACTGGTTCGTCTACGCCAGCTTCGCGGTCTACTTCGCCGACGACTTCTTCCCCGGCTCCGACTCCACCGCGAAGCTGATGAACACCGCCGGGATCTTCGCCGTCGGCTTCCTGATGCGCCCGGTCGGCGGCTGGCTGCTCGGCCGGGCGGCCGACCGGCACGGGCGCAAGAGCGCGCTCACCCTGACCGTCACCATGATGTCCGCGGCGGCCGTGCTGATCGCCGTCGCCCCGACCTACGACCAGGCCGGCTACCTCGGCGCGGTCGTCCTGCTGCTCGCCCGACTGCTCCAGGGCATGAGCATCGGCGGCGAGTACGCGGCCAGCGCCACCTACCTGACCGAGGCCTCCGCGCCGAACCGGCGCGGACTCGGCTCCTCCTTCCAGTACGTCTCGATGACCTGCGGTCAACTCCTCGGCCTCGGCATCCTCATCGTCATGCAGCACACCCTCGGCAACGCCCAACTCCATTCCTGGGGCTGGCGGGTGCCCTTCCTGCTCGGCGCCGCCCTCGCCGCCGTGGTGCTCTGGCTGCGCCGCCGGCTGCCGGAGACCGAGGCCTTCACCGCGGAGACCGCCGACGGCGACCGGACCGGCACCCACGGCACCCTGCGCAGCCTCTGGGAGCACCGGCGCCAGGCCGGCCTGGTGATGGCCCTGACCCTCGGCGGCACCGTCGCCTACTACACGTACACCACCTACCTGACCAAGTACCTGATCGGCAGCGCCGGGCTCTCCAAGAACACCGCGACCCTGGTCAGCTTCACCGCGCTCGCCGTCTTCGCCGCCGTCCAGCCGCTGGCCGGCCTGCTCTCCGACCGGATCGGCCGCCGCCCGCTGCTGATCACCTTCGCGCTCGGCTGCACCGTCGGCACCTACCCGCTGATGACCGCACTCGGCTCCGCCTCCGACTACTGGTCCGCGCTCGGACTCTCCCTGGTCGCGCTGCTGATCGTCACCGGCTACACCTCGATCAACGCGGCCGTGAAGGCCGAACTGTTCCCCACCCGCATCCGCGCCCTCGGCGTCGCCCTCCCGTACGCCCTCGCCAACGCGCTGTTCGGCGGCACCGCCGAGTACATCGCCCTCTGGTTCAAGAACAGCGGCCACGAGTCCGGCTTCTTCTGGTACGTCTCCGGCTGCGCCCTGGTCTCCCTGGTCACCTACGTCCTGATGCCGGACACCCGGCAGGTCGTGCTCAGCCCCGAGCAGGCCCCGGCGGCCACCGCCCGGGCCGAGGCCGTACGGTAGGCACCTCACAGAGGTCCCACGGCGGGGAGGATCCATGCACATGCTGCTCGTCGAGGACGACGACCGCATGGCCCAGGCCCTCACCACCGGGCTCACCCGGCGCGGACACACCGTGCGCCGGGTGGTCCGCGCCACCGAGGCGCTCCGGCACGCCCGGGAGGCCGAGTTCGTCCTGCTCGACCTCGGCCTGCCCGACCTGGACGGCCTCGACCTGCTGCGCAAGCTCCGTACGGTCTGCTCCCTGCCGCTGATCGTGGTCACCGCCCGCAGCGAGGAGCGCGACATCGTGCAGGGCCTGCGGGCCGGGGCCGACGACTACGTCATCAAACCGTTCCGGATGGCCGAACTCATCGCCCGGATCGACACCGTCCGCCGCCGCACCGGCACCGCCCCCGGCCAGGACGGGCCGGGCGGCCAGGGCGGCGGCGAGCGGCGGGTGCGCACCGGCGACGTGGCGATCGACCTGGCCGGGCGCACCGTGACCGTCGACGGTGCCCAAGTCCGGCTTACCCGCCGCGAGTTCGACGTCCTCGCGCTGCTCGCCGGCCAGCCCGGCGACGTCCGCTCCCGCGAGGAGATCCTCGACCGGATCTGGGGCGACGCCTTCCTCGCCTCCTCCCGCTCGCTGGACGTGCACGTGGCCGGCATCCGCGCCAAGACCGGCCGGGCCGGGCTGGTCCGCACCATCCGCGGCTACGGCTACCAGCTCGGCGAGCTGGAGAACCCGTGAGGCGCCGCCTGCTGGCCGTGCTGACCGCCCTGATCGGCACGGCCGTGCTGCTGCTCTCGCTGCCGCTGGCCGACTCCTACGCCCGCGGCCGCACCGAGCACCTGCTGCTGCAGCGCCGGGCCGACGGGGTGCGCTTCGCCGACCTCGCCAACCGGATCCGCACCGACGCCGACCGCCGCGAGCTCGACGCCGAACTCACCCGCTACGCCCAGCTCTACGGCGCGGCCGTGACCGTGGTCGACACCGCCGGGCACACCGTCGGCCAGGCCGGTCCGGCCCCGAGCGGCGCGGCCGCGCCGGACGCGCAGAGCCGAGCCCTCACCGGCCGCTCCACCGAGGCGCTGCCCACCGTCCGCCCCTGGGGTCCGGACACCGTCGTCCTCGCCGAACCGGTCGGCCAGGACGAACGGGTGGGCGGCGCCGTCCTGTTGACCGTCCCCACCGACGCCGCCCGCCATGACGTGCTGGTGCGCTGGGTCCTGATCGCCGCCGGGGCCTTCACCGCCTTCGGCGCCGCCGCCCTGGTCGCGGCCGGGATCGCCCGCTGGCTGCTGCGGCCGGTCGACGACCTGGACCGGGCGGTGGCCACGGTGGCGGGCGGCCGCTTCGAGGTCCGGGTCGCCGCCGACACCGGCCCGCCCGAACTCAGGCGGCTGCGACGGCACTTCGACGGCATGGCACAGGCCGTGGCCGACTCGCTGCGCCGCCAGCGCGACTTCGTCGCCGACGCCTCCCACCAACTGCGCAACCCGCTGGCCACCCTGGTGCTACAACTGGAGAACACCGAACCGCACGTCCGCCCGGGCCCGGGACGGCAGGCGCACGCACTGGCCCTGGACGAGGCCGACCGGCTGGCCGAGTTGCTGGACGGCCTGCTGGCGCTGGCCCGGATGGAGTCGGCCACCGCGCCGCTGGGGGAGTGCGACGTCTCCTCGGCGGTGACCGACCGGGTGGCGGCCTGGGCGCCGGTGTTCGAGGCCGGCGGGCTGGAGCTGACGGCGGAGGTCGCGCCCGGCCTGCGCGCCCTGACGCTGCCCGACGCGGCCGGACGGATCCTGGACGCGCTGCTGGACAACGCGAGCAAATTCGTACCGGTGGGGGAGCGGGTCCGGGTGCTCGCGGAGGCCGCCGAGGGCTGTGCGGTGGTTCGGGTGACCGACACCGGACCGGGCGTCCCGGCGGAGCAACTCCCGCTGCTGCTGCGGAGGTTCACGCGGGCGTCGGAGCACCAGAACATCCCCGGCACCGGGCTGGGCCTGGCCATCGCCGACGAGCTGGCCCGCGCCTGCGGCGGCTCGCTGACCGTCGCCGGGACCAGCCCGCACGGACTGACCGTCGAGTGCCGGCTGCCCGCGGCCCAGGGTCCGGGCCCGAACTAGTGGCGACGGCCACCGCGCACCACCGAGACCCGTCCGGCTTCCTAGCCGTACACCGACCGGTAGTAGGCCGCCGCGCCAGGGTGGAGCGGCACCGCCCCGGTGGAGACGGCGAACCGGGGTTCCAGCCGGGCGCCCGCCGTGACGGCCCGCAGCAGGGTGGCCCACTGGTCGAAGAGGATCTCCAGCAGTCGCCGCACCGCGTCCTCGGGCACCCCCGGCCGGGCGGTCAGGTAGTTGCCGACGCCGAGGGTGCCGACCGGGCCGCGCAGACCGTAGGCGCCGGCCGGGAGGGTGGCCGCCGTGTAGACCGGGCCGTAGCGCTCCCGCAGGGTTGAGGCGATCGCGTCCAACGGGACGAACCGCAGCGGCAGTTCCCGCGCGAGCTCGGACACGGCGGGCGTCGGCACCCCACCGGACCAGAACACCGCGTCCAGGGCGCCCGAGTGCAGCGCGGCCAGCGACTCGGCCAGCCCGAGCGACTGCTGCCGCACGCCGAGCCCCGCCTGTCGCAGCAGCCGCCTCGCCGTCACCTGCAGCCCGGAGCCCACCGCGCCGGTCGCCACCCGGCGGTCGGCGAGGTCGGCGAGTTCGCGTACCGGCCCGTCGGCGGGGGCGAGCAGGTGCAGGTAGTTGACGTAGACCCGGGCCAGCGCCGTCACACCGAGCGGGCGGTCGAAGGTGTCCCGGCCCAGTACGGCGTCCTCGGCCACGTCCGCGGTGGTCAGCGCGAGGTCCACCGTGCCGTCGTCGAGCTGCTGGAGGTTGTCCACGCTCGCGGCGCTGCCGACCGGAGTGAGGGTCAGCCGTCCGTCCGCCGTCACGGCCTCGGTGAACGAGCGCCCGAAGGCGTTGTAGGGCCCACCCTCGGGACCGGTCGCCAGGCGCAGCGAGCGCACCGGCTCGTCCCCGCCCGAGCACCCGGCGGTGAGGGCCGCCGCCAGGGCCGCACCCAGGAGGGTGCGGCGGCGTGGGGTCGGTCCGGTCATGGGGGGAGAGTAGCCCGACTCCGCGGCGGGCGCTGCGGACAACCGCGCTCTTGAACGCCTGACTCCGGGTACGGCGACACCGCCGGGCCCTCGGTGAGGACCCGGCGGTGTCGGTTCGCTAGGTGATCGGCGGCGCGTCGGGCGTCAGCCGGTCAGGCGCGGCGACCGCGCTTGCGGCGGGCGAGGAAGACCGCGCCGCCGCCGAGCGCCAGCAGCGCCACGGCCCCGGCCGCGATCGGCCCGGTGTTGGAGTCGGCACCGGTCGCGGCCAGCGCCGGGCCGCTCGCGCTGCTGGTGGCACCCGCGACCGCGGTGGAGCCGGCGCCGTCGGTCGAGGTCGCCGAGCCGGCCGGGGTGGTGGCCGAGGAGCCGCCGGTGGGCTGGCCGGAGGGGGTGGAGTCGCCGCCGGCCGGCTGGCCGGTGGTCGGGTCCAGGATCAGGGTGGCCGCCTGGGCGTTCTTGAAGTCGAACATGCCCTCGATGGAGCCGGCGTGCTCGTCGAAGGAGGCGTCGCCGATCCGGCCGGTCTTCCAGTTGTCCTCGACGAAGCGCAGGATCGAGGTCTGGTCGGTCTGGGTGTGGTCGACGAAGTTGGCCTTGGCGTACGGGGACGCCACCAGCAGCGGCAGGCGCGGGCCGAAGCCGCAGCGGTCGGCGTAGCCGCCCCAGCCGGCGTCCTTGCCGCACTGGCCGGCGCCGCTCAGGCTGTCGTTGGCGGCGTCCTTGGAGCCGTTGACGGGCTCGGCGAACTTGTGGTCGTACCAGCCGTCCGAGTCGTCGTAGGCGATGACGACGGCGGTGGAGGCCCAGTCCTTGGACTTCTGCAGCTTGTTCACGGTGTCGACGACGAAGTGCTGCTCGTCCAGCGGGTCGGAGTAACCCGCGTGGCCGTCCTGGTAGTTGGCGGCCTTCAGGTAGCTGACGGCCGGCAGGTTGCCGTGCTGGAGGGCGGCGTCGAAGTCGGTCAGGTCGTACTGGTGGTTCGCCTGGCCGTCGTGGCCGATCTCGTCCACGTCCTTCGGCGCCAGGTGCTTCGGGTTCGCCGTGGACTTGTAGTACTGGAACGGCTCGTGGTGCGGGTTGTAGTCGGTCTGCGAGGCGCCCACGATGTTGTTGTGCGCGGCGTCGCAGGCGGCCTTGCCGTCCTTGGTGCCGGTCGGCTTGAAGCCGCCCTGGAACCAGCCCCAGCTGACGCCCTTGTCGTTGAGCAGGTCACCGACGTTCTTGCCGGTCAGGACCAGCTGGTTGTGCTTGGGGTTGGAGCAGTCGTCGTAGGCCGGGTCGGGGTCGTTGATGACGGTGCCGACGCCGTTGGCGTCCGGGGAGGAGACCACGTAGGCGTCGGTGGTCTTGTCGCCGGTCTTCGGGTCGACCGGGTAACCGCCGTGCGTCTGGCCCGAGACGAGGTTGATGGCACCCGGGGTGGACGGACCGTAGTTGGTGCCGAAGAAGTTGTCGCTCATCGCGAAGCGCTGGGCGTAGTTCCACATGCCGGTGACGGTGTTGCCGTCGTAGTAGTCCATCACCAGGCCGGGCGCGGTGTACATCGGGGCCTTGCAGCTCTCGATGTCGGTGTGCTCGACGAACTTGTCCATCTTGCCGCCGTCGAAGGCGAGCTGCTCGTCCTTGTAGGTGTGGTCCTGGTCGCAGGTGACGGCCTGCGTCGGGCCCAGCCGCTGCGGGTTGTTCCGGTTGGGGTTCTTGTGGAGCAGGTCGTCGCTGAGGCCGTCCACCTTGGGGGTGCCGGGCTTGGCGGTGAACTTCACCTTGTCGTCGGCGGTGTTGGCCGCGTTCGGGTAGGTGCCGAAGTAGTGGTCGAAGGAGACGTTCTCCTGGAATATCACCACCAGGTGCTTGATCGGCGTGGCGGTCTGCGGGCCGTCGGCCGCGAAGGCGGCGGGCGCGCCGCCGAACGCGGTCAGCGAGGCCGCGCCGATCAGGCCGGCACCGTACCGGAGCCACCGCTTGCGGGTGGGGACTGCGTGCATGGTTGGTTCCTCGACGTCATCGTCATCTGTGTCAGAAGTTGGGGCCGTGACGCGCGTAGCACGACGCGGCGGCTCGAAACTAGACACAGGAGGTGAACGCGGTCAACAGGTGTATGTAAACCCGTGGTTAACCGCAGTGGTACGGAACGATGCGTCAGGGCTGCGATTCGGCAGACAAGTCCGTCGAATGCTCGTCGAATGGGGCGATTACAGGACACCCACCCGCCGGTTTCACGCCAGCAGCGTCGCCTCCACCCCCGCCAGTACCGCCGCCAGGCCCTCCTCGAAGCCCCGGTCGAAGTCCTGGAACATCACCCGGCCCGCCTCGGCGGCCAGCGGGTGGGCGGCCAGCCGCTCGGCGCGCGCGTCCAGGTCGTAACCCTCGTCGCCGTCGAAGGGGTTGGGGCCCATGGACTGCTCCTCGATGACGAAGCCGACGGTGTAGCTGTAGGCCGTGTACCAGGCCCGGGCGGCGGCCGCCGGGCTGAAGCCGGCCTCGGTCAGCAGTCGCATCGAGGACTCCAGGCCCGCCGCGTACGAGGTGTCCGTGAACCGGGCGCCGCTGTAGACCTTGGCGCCGTCGCGGTAGCGCAGCAGCTGGGCGCGCAGGGTGCGCATGGCCGTCAGGTACGCCTCCCGCCAGTCGCCCGCCGTCGGCCCGGCCTCGGCCGTCATGCGGCGCATCATCTCGGTTGCCATCTCGTCGAGCAGTGCCTGCTTGTCCTTGAAGTACCAGTACAGAGCCGGTGCTTTGACGTCCAGTCGGGCGGCGATCGCACGCAGGGTGAGGCCGTCCAGGCCGGCCTCGTTCAGGAGGGTCAGCGCGGTGTCGACGACCTGGGCGCGGTCGAGCTTGGGGGTTCTCCGTGACGTCACGGTTGACAGTTTAACGCCGTTAATTGCAGGCTGGGGGCAACGGCTGTTTAACAACGTTAAAGGGGGGTTGCCGTGACCGACCACGGCATGTTCAAGCACGGCGCGTCCGACCACGGGACGGACACCGACGTCCTGATCGTCGGCGCCGGTCCCACCGGCCTCGCCCTCGCCCTCGACCTCGCCCGGCACGGTGTGGCCGCGCGGCTGGTCGAGCGCGGTGCGCAGCTCTTCCCCGGCTCGCGCGGCAAGGGCCTCCAGCCGCGCACCCTGGAGGTCCTGGACGACTTCGGCGTGCTCGCGGAGATCCGCGCGACGGCCGGTCACTACCCGCCGAACCTGCTCTGGAAGGCCGGCGCACCGCAGGGCGAGCACCGGATGTACGACCCGACCGAGCCCTCCGAGGGCGAGCCGTACACCGAGACGCTGATGGTGCCCCAGTGGCGCACCCAGCAGCTGCTGTACCGGCGGCTTCGCGAACTGGGCGGCGAGGTCGACTTCGGGCGCGAGCTGGTCGGCCTGACGCAGGACGAGCAGGGCGTGACCGCCGAGTTCGCGACCGGCGGCCCGGTCCGGGCCCGCTACGCGGTCGCCGCCGACGGCGGGCGCTCGACGGTGCGCCGGCTGCTCGGCATCGGCATGACGGGGGAGGCCGTCGACCCGGGCCCGATGCTGGTAGCGGACATCCGGCTCACCGGCCTCGGCCGCGAGCACTGGCACGTCTTCCAGGCCGAGCAGGGCCTGCTGGCGATCTGCCCGCTGGCCGGCACCGAGGAGTTCCAGCTCGTCGCCCAGTTCCCGGAGGGGACGGCCGTCGACCTCACGCTCGACGGCATCCGGACACTGGTCGCCGAGCGCTCCCACCTGACCGCCGAGCAGGTCGACGGGGTGCGCTGGGCCTCCGAGTTCCGGCCGCGCGCGGCCCTGGCCGACCGCTTCCGCTCCGGCCGGGTCCTGCTCGCGGGCGACGCCGCCCATGTGCACTCCCCGGCGGGCGCCCAGGGCCTGAACACCAGCATCCAGGACGCCTACAACCTCGGCTGGAAGCTGGCTGCCGTGCTCACCGGGAAGGCGGACGCCGCACTGCTCGACAGCTACGAGGAGGAGCGCCGGGCCAACGCCGCGGCGATGCTGGAGCTGTCCACCAGGGTCCACCGCGGCGAGGTCCGCCGTGGCCGGGCCACCCAGCAACTCGGCCTCGGCTACCGGGAGTCCTCGCTCGCCGTGGACACCCGACCGGCCCTCGCCGAGGACGCGCTGCGGGCCGGCGACCGCGCCCCGGACGGCCGGCGCGGCGGTACCCGGCTGTTCGACGCCTTCCGCGGGCCGCACTGGACACTGCTGACGGTCGGCACCGAGGGCGAACTGCCCGCCCTCGACGTCCCGGTGGTGCGCATCCCGCCCTACGAGGAGTACGGCACCGGTGTGTTCCTGATCCGCCCGGACGGCTACGTCGGCTGGGCGGGGGCGAGCGCCGAGGGCCTGGCGCGGTACGCGGCCCGCTGCGGCGTCGTCGGCTCCGTCACGGCGGTCGCCGAGTAGTCGCGGGGAATGTCGGGGGCGGGCACCGGCCCGGTGCCCGCCCCCGACGCCGGTCACCCGGCGGCGGCCTCCGCCTGGATGCCCCGGAGGGCGGCCACCAGGGCGTCGACGTCCTGCACGGTGTTGTACAGGGCGAGCGAGGCCCGCGCCGCACTCTGCAACCCGTAGGCGGCGAGGGCGGGTTGGGCGCAGTGGTGGCCGGCGCGGATCGCGATGCCCTGCTGGTCGAGCGCCCCGGCGAGGGCGATCGGGTCCGTTCCGGCGACCAGGAAGGTGAGCACCCCGATCTTGCCCGGCGCGTTGCCGATCAGCCGGAGCCCGGGCACGGTGGCCAGCGCGGCCGTGGCGTACGCGGTGAGCTGCTCCTCGTGCGCGGTGGCGGCCTGCCGGTCCAGCCCGGACAGGTACCGCAGGGCCGCCCGCAGTCCGGCGACCCCGGCGATGTGGCCGGTGCCGGCCTCCAGGCGGTGCGGGACGGGGGCGTAGCTGGTCTCCTCGAAGCTCACCGAGTCGATCATGTTGCCGCCGCCCTGCCACGGGGGCATGGCCTCCAGCAGCTCCCGCTTGCCGTACAGCGCGCCGATCCCGGTCGGGGCGAAGATCTTGTGCCCCGAGAAGGTGTAGAAGTCGGCGTCCAGGGCGGTGACGTCCACCGGGAAGTGGCTCACCGCCTGGGCGCCGTCGACCAGCACCTTGGCGCCGTACCGGTGGGCCAGTGCGGTCATCTCGGCCACCGGTGGGACGGTCCCCAGCACGTTCGAGGCGTGGGTCAGCGCCACCAGCTTGGTCCGGAAGCCGAGCAGGTCCCGGTAGGCGTCCTGGTCCAACTGCCCGTCGGGGAGCAGCGGGATGGGGACGACCCGGGCCCGGCGCTCCTTGGCGATCAGCTGCCAGGGCACCAGGTTGGAGTGGTGCTCGGCGGCGGAGACCAGGATCTCGTCGCCGACGCCGAGGTTGGCCCGGCCCCAGGTCTGCGCCACCAGGTTGACGGCCTCGGTGGTGCCCCGGACGAAGACGATCTCGTCCGGGTCCGGGGTGCCGAGCAGTTTGGCGGCCTCGGCGCGGCCCTCCTCGTAGATCTGGGTGGCCTGTTTGGCGAGGGTGTGGGCGCCCCGGTGGACGTTGGAGGTGCCCGTCGCGTAGTGCTCGCCGACGGCCTCGACCACCTGGCGGGGCTTGAGGGTGGTGGCGCCGTTGTCCAGCCAGACCAGCGGGCGGCCGTTGACCTCGCGGTGCAGCTGGGGGAAGTCGCGGCGAACGGCCTCGACGTCGAACCCGCCGGTGGGCGCGGCGGGCGCGGTGGGCGGCGACGACCGGTCCGCCTGGGTCGGCAGCCAGTACCGGGGGCCGCCGGCGGCATGGGCGAGCGCCTCGGGGAGCGGGATCGCCGTCGGGGCCGTCGGGGTGGTCACCGTCGGGGCCGTGGCCGTCGGGGCGGTGGCGGTGGAGATGCCTCCCGGCGCCCCGTGGATCCCGGTACCGCGCCCGAATCCGTCAGGAGTAGTCATGGTAGTTGGACACCTCGACGTTCTGGAGCACCGCGATGGCGTCGTCCACGAGCGCGGCGGTCGAGAAGTAACCGGTCACCAGGTAGGAGGTGATGGCCTGCCGGTCGACGCCCATCGCGCGCACCGCCAGGCCGGGCTCGACCTCGTCCGGCACCTTCGCCGGCCGCAGGCCCACCACGCCCTGGCGCTCCTCGCCGACGCGCATCAGCAGGATGTTGGTGGTGCCGGGCGCCGAGTTCGCCGAGCCCTTGAGGTCCAGCTTGTCGGACGGCAGTAGTGGCACGCCGCGCCAGGTCAGGAACGGGCTGCCGAACAGCTCGACGATCTGCGGCGGCACCCCGCGCCGGGTGCACTCGCGCCCGAACGCGGCGATCGCCCTCGGGTGGGCCAGGAAGAACGCCGGCTGCTTCCAGACCCGGGTGAGCAGCTCGTCCAGGTCGTCCGGGGTGGGCGCGCCCTTGCGGGTGCGCACGCGCTGGGTCGGCACGACGTTGTTGAGCAGGCCGTACTCGGGGTGGTTGAGCATCTCCCACTCCTGGCGCTCGCGCAGCGCCTCGACGGTCAGGCGGAGCTGGGCCCGGACCTGGTCGATGTCGGAGTTGTAGATGTCCGCGACGCGGGTGTGCACCTTGAGGACGGTCTGGGCGATGCTCAGCTCGTACTCGCGCGGGCTCTCGTCGTAGTCGACGAAGGTCTCCGGCAGGTACGGCTCGCCGGAGTGGCCCGACTGGAGGGCGATCGGGTGCTCGGGGTCGGTCGGGGCCTGACCGGCGCCGAACTCGGTCAGCTGGGCGCGCAACGAGGGCTCCCGATCGGCGAGTTCGACGAGCATGCGGCGGTCGAGGGAGAGCACGGTACAGCTGGTGACGGCCTTCACCCGGTACGTCGTGGCGCTGCCGTTGGCCCAGGCGGCGGCGTCGAAGAAGTCCCCTTCGCCGAGCACGGCCAGCAGGGCGTCGTCGCCGTACGCGCCGGTGGCGCGCTTCTCGGCGCGGCCGAACGCGATGATGTGCAGCTGCTCGGCCGGGGCGCCGGCGTCGACTATCAGCTCGCCGGGTGCGACCTCGCGCTCGACGAACCCGCCCGCCAGCGTGCTGAGCACCGGGCTGTCGACCTGGCTGAGGAAGGCCAGCTCGCGCAGGTCCTCGGCGATGACCCGGGTGGCGCCGGCGCCGTCGACGTACGTGCTGACCAGCCCGTCGCCGAGGATGAAGCCCCGGCGGCGGTTGACCCGGTAGACACCCGCCTCCAGGTCCACCCAGGGGAGTGCGCGCAGCAGGTAGCGGGGGGTGACCCCGAGCATCTGCGGCACGGTCTTGGTGGTGGTGGCGAGGTTGCGGGCTGCCGAGGTACTGAGGCTCTGCTGGCTCGGCTGGTTCTGCGGAACGGCCTCGGTGGTCACGACTGGTCCTCTCTCCGGTATTTGAACAACCGACGTGTCGTCAGATCGACTCGGTGATTGTTGCCCCTGGATTCGATGGGTGTGACCACGTTTGAACTCGCCGGATAGCGGACACCCGCTGCGCGAATACGGGACGCGAGCCCGCCAAACTCACTCGAACGGGTGCCTTTTCCATAACCGGCGGCAATGCTCTCCCAAGCGGAACTTGGAAGCACGGGGGGCGAGTTGAGGCGCACCACCGGGTGCGCCCGCGCGCCCGTCCCCGCCCTGGAGGCGCTCTACGCCCGGAGGCGGCTGACCGGGGAGAGCAGCAGCGCCATGACGACGACGGCGGAGCCGGTCGCGGCCACGGTCAGGGCGCCCAGTTGCCCGGTGAGCAGGCCGGCGGACAGACCGCCCAGCGATCCGCCGCCGAAGAGCAGCATCCGGAACGCCGCGGTCATCCGCCCCATCATCGACTGCGGTGTCACCGCCTGGCGCAGGCTGACGATGATCACCCCGGCCACCTCGGGCACCACCACTTCCCGGCCGAGCCGCCGGCCGGCCACCTGCGGCTCGGCTTCGCCGCGGCGGCCGAACCGGCCGAACTCGCGGAGGCCGCCGCCCGCTTGGGCGCCCTCGCGGCCGCGGGGGCGGCCAGGGCCTGACCGGGGCTCAGGCGTAGATCGCCACCCGGGGCTCGATCGTGCCCTGGGCGGGCCCCGCGAGGACCGTCAGCCGGTAGTGCTCGGTGAGCTTGTGGTTGCCGTGCAGGACGATCTTCGCCGGGATGAGCCCGGTGTACAGGGTGCCGGTCTGGCTGGCGAGTGGCACGGTGTGCCAGCGTCCGTCCGTCTCCAGCAGTTCGAGCCTGATCTGCGCCGGGTCGAGGAACGGGCCCTCATCGGGCGACTCGATGAGGATCTGCGGGGCGACCGTCTGGTCCGTCGACGTGGGGTTGCGGTAGGTGACGGTGACCTGGTGCGGCGCGTGGTCGCTCGGCAGCGGGCTGTCGGGCAGGTCGACGAAGCCGACCGGGGCGGCGGAGGCCGCCGCCGCTGCGGGTGCGGAGTCCGCGGCCCCGGCGGGGAAGGTGAGCGCGGCGGTCGGCAGGGCGGCGAGGGCGACGGCGGTCAGCACCAGAACCCGACGGGGGATCGTCCGGGTGAGCATGGCGCCTCCTTCGGTCGTGGGACGGCGGCTGGGGGCGGGTTTCCCGGCGGGCGGTGTCCGCAGTGCTACGGACGGTCGCCGGCCGGGCGGTTCGTACCCCTCCACCCTGCACGTGCCCGGCGGATGCCGCATCCGCCGGGCACGTGCAGGCCCTCAGGGCGCCGCCCGGCGACGAGGCCGTGGAACAGTGGAATCCCTTATGACAACGGCATTGACGTGTGAGGGTGCCGCCGGTTTCATGGCTCGGACTTCCCCCCACCCCACCCCCACGACCAAGGCGGGCGAGCCCGACGGCACCCCGGCCGGCACCCTCCAGGAGGGAGCCACCAGCCTGGTCGCCCGACTGGTGCCGGCCACCACCACCGCGCAGCGGCTGGACGGCCTGCTGCGGGCTGCACTCGCTCGGTATCACCGGCTGGCAGGACGCGCTGCTCGGCGTCTTCAACGGCCAGCCGGACCCCTCCGACGCCTACCTGGCCGCCGCCCGCTCCGGCGCGCTGACCGCCCGGGTGACCGGCGCGCTCTGGTGGGAGCGCGACCGGGGGCCGAGCAGATCCCCGAACTGGTCGGGCACCGGACCGAGTTGAGCCACGGGCGGTTCCGGGCGGGCTCGGTGAAGATCATGCAGGACGGCATCGCGGAGAACTTCACCGCCGCGATGACCAGCCCCTACCTGGACGGCTGCGGCTGCGCCACCGCCAACTCGGGCCTCAGCTTCGTCGATCCGACCGCACTGCGCGGGTACGTCACCGAACTGGACGCGCTCGGCTTCCAGGTGCACTTCCACGCCCTCGGCGACCGCGCGGTCCGCGAGGCCCTGGACGCTGTCGAGGCCGCCCGCCCCGCCGCACTGTTCGCCGTCGCCGAGCCCACCCGGGCCCGGCGACGGTCGGCTTTCGGAGCCCGCGCCCGTGCCGGCTCCCCTGCCCGGGCTCAGCCCAGCGCCGCCAACCGGGCCCCGGCCGCGTCCAGGAGCAGGTCCAGGGCGTACGGGTAGCCGCTGCGCCGCATGTCGGTGGTGAGCAGGTGGGCGGTCGCGGCGATGTGGGGGTGGGTGGCGGCGTCCAGACGTGCGTAGGAGGCCTGCCAGACGTCCAGGTCGGCCCGTGCCGCGGCCGCCGGGAGCGCGAGGGCGGCGGCGTCCAGGGCGGCGAACCCCAGGCTCTGGTCCACGAAGGCGTGGTAGATCCGTACCGCCTCCGGATCGGGGAAGCCCGCCCTTCGCAGGACCCCGAGGATCGCCTCGACGGCGGCTACCTCGTGGGTGCGGCCGGTGGTGCGGTGAGCGGCGAGCACGGCGGCCTGCGGGTGGGCCTGGTAGGCGGAGTGGATCCGCAGACCGATGGCCCGCAGGTCCGCCCGCCAGTCACCGGTGGGCTCCCAGCCGGCCTGGGCGCGCCCGATCAGCTCGTCGGCGACGGCCAGCAGCAGGTCGTCGGTGCTGTGGAAGTAGCGGTAGACCGCGCTGGGGTCGGCGCCGAGCGTGGTGCCGAGCCGCCGGACGGTGAGTGCCTCGGCGCCGTGCCGCCCGATCAGCCGTAGCGCGGTGTCGACGATCAGTTCCTGGGAGAGCACCACGCCTTGCTTGGTGGGCCGGCGTCGACGGCGCTCGGGCTCGGGGACCACGCGTTCGCTCATGCCCCACAGGCTATGTCAACGAACTTGACGTCATCCAGGGGTGACCGGATCCCCGGCTGGGCCGGGGCGGAGCGTTCGGTGGGACCCCGAACGGAGGCCGCTGCCAGGACTGGTGGGTCGGAATGAGTCGTGCGCGATTCTGTGCGCGGTGTGCCGAATTGCCGAAGTATTCGTAGCAGCGTTCGAGCGGGGAGCCGATCTGAACGGTCGAGCGCCTTTGTCGACATGGCGTTTGTTTCCGAATGGGGGAGTGCTCTGGGTGGATTCATGCTGGTCGGCCGCCCCTTGGCTCTGATGCATCATCAGGTCGAAGCTCTTTGGATACGTCCGAGAGGGCATCGAAGTTCCACGTTCCGCCACCCGGTTGGGCGAAATCCCTTTAAGCTCACGTTAATCATGGCGGATTCAGGACACGCCGTGGGCTCCCTCATGACGTCGGGTCGGAAGACCCTTCTGGACGATGAGAGCAGGGATGAAGACAACGAAAGAACAGGCGAACGGCGTCGCGCGCGGCCCGGATCTGCGACGGTCGGGCATGCTCGGCCGTCGCTCGGTGGGCCGCCTCGCGGCGCTCGCGATCACCGTCGGCGGCAGCTCGCTGGCGGCCGTCCCGTCGGCGGTCTCCCAGACGGGCGACGGATCGGTGACGGTCCGGGTGATCCGGGCCGTGGACACCAGCGGGGTGTGGACGCCCGCGCTGGAGCCGGGGATGGCGGGCGTGAAGGTGACGCTCACCGATGACGCCGGTGTCGGCATCGACGGCACCACGGCGGCGGACGGCACGGTGACGCTGGCTCCGGCGTCGACCAAGGCGACCGGCGGCAAGTACCGGGTGCAGGTGGTGAATCCGAAGCCGGGGGTGCTGTTCCCGGCCTTCGCCTCCCGCCAGGGGCTTGACGGCGCGCCCAACCAGCTCAGCAGCAACGAGGAGTTCGTCGACCTCTCCGGAGGCAAGAACGTCTCCTACACCACCGGGCTCTGGTACCCGGGGGACTACTGCCAGAAGAACGCCACCCTGGTGACCACCTGCCAGACCGCCACCTACCAGGGCGGAGCCCAGCGCACGCTGGTCTCCTTCCCGTACAGCGCGCGCGGCCAGGACGGCGTCACCGCCAATGCCACCAACATCGCCACCGACGCCGAGACCGGCACGCTGTACGGCATCGCCTGGAACAAGGCCGACAAGCGGGTCTTCTCCTCGGCGACGGCCAAGCGGACCACCGACTACGGCCCCGGCGGCTCCGGCGGGATCTACGTCACCGACCTGGCGCAGAAGAAGACGACGGTCTTCACCACCGTCCCGAACGCGGGCAGCACCGTGCACGGGCCGGGGACGGACGACGCCTTCCTCGACGTGCCCGGCAAGGAGAGCCTGGGCGGCATCAAGATCACCGACGACGGAAAGGACCTCTTCGTCGTCAACGTGAACGACCGCCAGCTGTACCGCTACGACGCCACGGCGGCGACCGCGTCGGCGCCGAAGGCCGTCTATGCGATCCCGGACCCGGGCTGCCCGTCGGCTGCGGACTGGCGGCCGTTCGGCCTCGGCCTCCAGGACGGCACCGGCTTCCTCGGCGGGGTCTGCTCCGGTCAGTCCACCGGCAAGCTCGCGGACGTGCGCGCCGTGGTCCTGCCGTTCGACCTCGGCACCGGGGCGTTCGGCAAGGCGGTGCTGAACCAGCCGCTGGACTACCCGCGCCGGTCCACCGTCGGTGGGGGCCCGTGCGACGGCGCGGGCTGGTTCCCGTGGACCAGCACCTTCCCGGGCTCGCAGAACGGCAAGACGTGCGGCAACACCACCATCGCCTTCCCCGAACCGGAGTTGGGCGAGATCCAGTTCGAGACCGACGGCTCGATGCTGCTGGCCTTCCGCGACCGCTTCGCCGACCGCGGGCCGGGCGCCCCCGCGCCGAACTCGGCCACTGTCATGTCCGGTGGTGACCTGAACAAGGCGTGCCTGTCGAACGGCATGTACGTGATGGACACCAACCTGGGCTGTGGGATGACCGCCCGGGGTACCCGGTTCTTCGCCACCGGCTGGGATGCGGTGGGTCACCACAACACGGCGTTCGCCGGCATGGCGCTCTCCAAGGTCGAGAGCACCATCGCGGTCTCGGCCTTCGACCCCGACCACACCCCCGTCGGCTACGGCACGTCGTTCCTGGAGCGCAAGGACGGCACGAACGACCCGAAGTTCGGCCTGCGGCTGACCCCGGCGGGGACCAACTCCCCGTTCGGCAAGGGCGCCTCGATGGGCGACCTCGAAGTGCTCTGCGACCAGGCGCCGCTGCAGATCGGCAACCGGGTCTGGTACGACCCCGAGCGCAAGGCCATCCAGAACCCGGGCCAGACCCCGGTGAAGGGTGCCACCGTCAACCTCTACGACGAGTCGGGCAAGGTGGTCGGGACCACCAGGACGACGGCGCGCGGCGAGTACTACTTCGACGACAGCAACGTCACCGGCGGCCTGAAGCCGAGGACGAAGTACACCATCCGCATCGACAACCCGGCCGACTACGCCAAGGGCGGCCCCCTGTACCAGTGGGTGCCCACCGACCACGACGTCGGCGACAACCACTTCATCGACTCCAAGGGCATCGTCCCCGCCGATGCCAAGTTCCCCGAACGGGCGCTGACCACCGGCGGACCGGGCGAGAACGACCACACCTTCGACTTCGGCTACCGCCAGCAGGAGGGCGCGCTGAAGCTGGTCAAGCACGACCAGGACGGCAAGCCGCTGGCCGGGGCCAAGTTCCAGCTCTGGCACGAAACCAACGGCACCGACGGCCTCCAGCCCACGGGCACCAAGCCGGACACGCCCGTCGGCGACCCCTGCACGACCGGTGCCGACGGCATCTGCCAGGGCAGCGGCACGGTGGGGACGTACTACTGGCAGGAACTGAGCCCGCCGGACGGCTACTCGGCCCCGGACACCACGGTCTTCGGACCGCTGGTGCTCACCGCCGACAACCTCGACGCCGGCGTCTCGGTGACGGCCGTCAACAAGCTGATCCCCACCCCGACACCCACTCCGACCCCGACCCCGACCCCGACCGGGTCGGCGACGCCCACCCCGGCGCCGACGACCCCGACCACACCCGGCACCCCGGCCCCGCCGGTCCCGCCGGCCCCGGCACCGGGTGGGCAACTGCCCCACACCGGCGCGAGCGACGGAACGCCGCTGCTGGTGACCGGCGCCGTGGCGCTCGTCAGCCTCGGTGCGGCACTGTTCGTGCTGACGCGCCGACGCAGGGCCCAGCACCGATAGCCATCCCGTCATGACGGGGTGGCAGCCCGGCTCGGGCGGGTTCGCGGACCACGGGTTCGCGGACCCGCCCGAGTCCTGTGACGGAACAGATGGGAGAAGGCAACCGCATGGCCCGCAAGACGAAGACCGCCGCCCGTCCGCCTCGCCGGAAGGCCCGCCGGCTGTGGGCGCTGATCGCGATCGCGCTCTGCGGCGCCGTGGCGGGCGGTGTCGTCGCCTACCGGACCGTCTCCGACGAGGCCTCGGAGCGCCCGGTCACCACGGACGAGGCGTCGCGGCTGGCGCTGTCCCGGTTGAACCTCTACCAGGCCAGCCCGGTGGGGGTGGTGCTCACCGCCTCCGAGGGTGGGGGAGTGCAGGTCCGGGTCGAGGGGGTCGTCGACTACCGCACCCACCGGGGTGCCGGCCGCTACCGGACCACCGGCGCGAGCGGCCAGCTCGACCACGGCCTGGTCGTCTGGGACACCGGCGGCCTCGGCCTGGCCCCCGAGCCCGCGGGCGATGCGGCCCCGCCCTGGCAGCAGGCCGAACACGTCCCCCGGACCGGCTGGTCCCCGCGCTCGTACACCGCGGACCCGCTGGACGCCAGCCTCCGACTACTCATCCAGGTCGGCGCCGACCGCCCGGACAACCCGCTGCTGCTCGCCCAGTCCGGCGCCCGCTGGCTGGGCCGCGACCGGATCGGTGACCGCGGCTACGACCGCTTCGCGGGCCCCCGTGCCCAGGGCTCCGCCCCGGACGGCGCGCGCTCGCCGCTCACCTACTGGGTGGACGGCGACGGCACGCTGGGCCGGGTGACCATGCAGATGGCGGGTCTGGGCACCCCGACCACGGTGGACTTCTCCGGGCGGAACGCCGACGCCAAGCTCCCCGAGGCGCCCTGGCTCACGGGCTGAGGTCAACTGACCGTCGGGCAAGCGCACAGAGCGACACTGTTCGTCGTGGGGTGCGTGCAAGCCGTAGCCGGAGTGCTCCGGGTCGTGCGCCCTTCGACCTCCGAACGGATGACGGAGTCACTCCGCCCCGGCCGGGTGTCCCCCGTCCGCAACCGGGTAGGCGTCCAGTAGCCCACCGATTTCGGGAGGCCGCCATGGACCTCGCGTTCCTCACCCCGCTGCTCGACCGGCCCGGCCCCTGGGCCTCCGTCTACCTCGACACCTCCCGTGCCACCGAGGACGCCGCCCAGCGCCGGGCGCTTCTCGACCGCGCGGCCGTCCACCGGCTGGCCGGGCTCGGCGTCGACGAGCGCACCTGCGGCGCCGTCCGGGAGTGGCTGGCCACCGAGCCGGCCGAAGGCTCCCCGCCGGGGCGGGCGCTGTTCGCCGCCGACGGAGAGGTCGTGGTCGACACGCCGCTGGCCAGTTCGCCGCCCGACGTCGCCGTCGGCTGGGCGCCGCTGCCGCACACCGCCCCGCTGCTAGGGCTGCTCGACGACGCCGTGCCGCGCTGCCTGGTGGTGGCCGTAGACCGGACCGGCGCCGAACTGGAGCGCCGCGAGCTCGGCGGCGCCGCGCGGATGGGCACCGTCGAGGGACGGCAGTGGCAGGGGCGTGGCCACCGCGCCCCGCCCGCCGACCGGCACGAGTGGCACTACCGGCACCGCGTGGAGGACGCCTGGGACCGCACCGCCGGGATCATCGCCGACCACCTGGCCCGGGTCTGGCCGGGCAGCGGCGCCGACCTGCTGGTGCTCACCGGCGACGTCCGCGAGCGCCGGGCCGTCCGGGAGCTGCTGCCGCAGCAGCTGTGGCCGGACACCGTCGAGGTGGACGGCGGCGGCCGGGCCGACGGCATCGCCAGGGAGGCCTTCGACCAGCGGATCGAGACCGCCTGGAACGGCCACCGGACCCGCCACCTGGACACCGTGCTGGACGCCTTCCGCACCGGCATCGGCCGCCCGGGCGAGCACGGCACCGACGCCACCGGCACCGAGACCGCACCCGGCGCCGCCGCCCAGGGCGTGCCCGCCGTGGTGACCGCCGCCCGGCAGCACCAGCTCGCCGCACTGCTGGTCCAGCCGAGCGGCCACGACCCGGAGCGCCCGGTGTGGACCGGCCCGCAGCACGAGCACATCGGTGTCCAGCGGGCCGACCTGCGGGCCATGGGCGTCGCCGAGCCACGGCAGGCACCGGCGGCCGACGCCCTGTTGCGCTGCGCGACCGCCGTCGGCGCGGAGGCCCTGCTGGTGCCGGAGGCCGTCCCGGGCCCGCCCGGCGGCCTGGGCGCCGTCCTGCGCTGGTCCGCCTGAGCCCGATCACGGCGCGTGGGGTAGCCGCCGTTCGTGTACAACGGCATCCGCGCGGAGGAGAATCGACAACGCGAGCGGGGGAGGCACATGAGGAGGCCGGCCATGAGACGCGAGCGCCGCTATGCGGTGACCCTGCCCGGACCGATCGGCGGACACGCCCCACCGGCCGTCGTGGTGGTCCACGCCACCGAGGCCGTGGGCCCCGGCGGAACCCTGGTCTGGGAGAGCGTGGAGGGCGACCTCCGGGTGGAGATCACCGGCGAGGTGGCCACCGTACTGGCAGCCCCGGCCGGAGCGCCGCAGCACCCCTGCCTGCACGCCGTACCGCTGCCGGAAGGCCCCCTGGACATCGAGCGCGTCCAGGCACCGAGCGTGTCCCGGGCGATGAACCCGTGACGCGCTCCGGCGGATGACCGCTCCTGCCGATCACCCCTCGCTGCGTACCCCGGCCGCACCCTCGTCGCCGTCCACCAGGGCGGACTCCAGGAGCACCCGGTAACCGCGGGTTAACCCGCGTGTGCTGTACCAGGACAACGACAGCCAGGGCGACGACGACCGGAACCGCCGCCGGCACCGTCCGGGTGGGCCCGGCCCGGACGGCAACTCTCCCTCACCTTCCGGCGTGTTGGGCGCGGTGGGCGGCGACCCGGACGCGGGTGGCGCAGCGGGGGCTGCAGAAGCGCTGGGGGGTGCGGCGGCCGGTGTCGATGAAGTGGCGGCCGCAGCCCGGGGCGGCGCACCGGCCCCAGGCGCAGCTGCCGCGTTCGCTGAGCCACATGCCGAGGGCGAGGGCGGCGGTGGAGAGCAGCCAGTGGGTGAGGCCGGCGTCGTCGGCGGCCCGGGTGTGCAGGGACCAGGGGCGGCCGGGGAGTTGGACGAGGCGGGGGCGGGGCGGGTAGCGGTCGAGCAGGGCGTTGATCGCCTCGGCCGCCCGGTCGACGTCGTCGGTGTCGAGGACGGCGATCACGGCGGTGCTGGCGGCGCGCAGTTCGCGGGCGTCCGCGTCGGTGAGTCCAAGGGGCGGGCCGCCGTGGCGTTCCAGTACGGCCTGGAGCTCGGCGGCTCCCGCCTCGGGGTGCTCACGGACGGTGTTCGCGAGTTCGGCGAGGAAGTGGAGGCCGCGGGGGTTGCCGCCGTCGGGGGCCTGGGTCATGGGCTCACATTTCTCTTGATCGGGTCCGCCGCCACCATGGTAACGTCAAATTAATCAATTAGGCGTTACAGAGGAGTGGCATGCGATTCCCGGCAGCGACGTCCGTGCTCATCGTCGGCGGCGGCCCGGTCGGCCTGACGACGTCGCTCCTGCTGTCCGAGTACGGCGTGCGGCACCTGCTCGTCGAGGCGCACCCGGGCACCTCGACCCACCCCAAGGCCCGCGGCGTGTCGGCCCGTTCGATGGAGATCTTCCGGCGCTGCGGCCTGGAGGAGGAGATTCGGCGAGCCGGGCTTCCCGCCTCCCAGGTCTTCTTCTACCGTGGCCGCAGCCTGGTCGACCCGGACTTCGTCCGCACCGGGGTGGCGCCCGTCGCGGGGGAGGGCGTTGAGCGGACCCCCTCGCCCGGACTGGTCTGCTCCCAGGACGCCCTGGAGGCGGTCCTGCTGCGCCGCGCCCGCGAACTCGCCCCGGACGGCGTCCGGTTCGCCACCCGGCTGCGCTCCTTCACCCAGGACGACGACGGCGTCCACGCCGTCCTGGAGGAGCGCGACAGCGGCGAACGGCACACCGTGCGCGCCGACTGGCTGATCGGCTGCGACGGCGCGTCGAGCACCGTCCGCGCCGCGGCCGGGATCGCCATGGACGGGCCGACCGGCCTGGGCCACTACCTCGGCGTCCGCTTCGAGGCCCCGCTCGGCGAGGTGGTGGCCGACCGGGCCAGTGCCTCCTACTTCCTCATCGACCCGCCCCGGGGCGGCTTCCTGGCCGTCGACAACGACCGGCACTGGATCTACCAGTACCGGTACGACCCCCGGCGCGACGATGTCGAACAACTCCGGAACGACCGACGAGAGTTGGCCCGCCTGATCCGGGCGGCGGCGGGCCTGCCGGAGCTGCCGGTCACCGTCCGCGACACCACCACCTGGCGGATGGACGCCCAACTCGCCGACACCTACCGCAGGTCCCGGGTGCTGATCGCGGGCGACGCGGCCCACGTGACGCCCCCGACCGGGGGGCACGGCATGAACACCGGAATCGGCGACGCGGACAACCTGGCCTGGAAGCTCGCCGCCGTCACCGCCGGGACGGCGGGCGAGGCGCTGCTCGACAGCTACGAGGCCGAACGCCGCCCGGTCGCCCGGCGGGTCATCGACCTCTCGTTGGCCAACTCCCGGGCCCGGGACGGCTACCGGATCGACGACGAGCTGCTGCTCACCGCGGCCTACGCCTCGACCGCCGTCATCCCCGACCCCGACGGGCCCGCGCGGCCCGCGCTCGACCCGCAGTGCGAACACCCCGAGGGTGCGTCCGGCACCCGCCTCCCGCACGTGCGGCTCACCGAGTCCTCGTCCACGCTGGACCTGGTCGGTCCCGGTTTCACCCTGCTCACCCGGCCGGACGGCCTCGCCTGGCGGCGCCAGGCGGAGGCCGCTTCCGCTGCCGGACTGCCTGTCGCTCTAAGGGAGCTGAGGAATGATCAGGCCGGTGTGCTCGACCTCCCGGCGGACGGAGCCCTCCTGGTCCGTCCTGACGGCCACCTCGCCTGGCGGGCCCCGCAGCCGCCGGCCGCCGACGCCGGGCTGCGCGACGTCCTGCGGACGGTCCTCTCCGTCTGATCGGCAGCGGAGCGTTGCACGGCTGTTGCACTGGGAGTGGCGGGGCTCACAGCCGTCCGGGTTGGTTCGTGATCGGATCCTCCGATGCGTCAGTCGGCTCGCCGGTCGGCGTCGCCGCCGATCTGGTCGCCGGACGGCGGCCGGAGGTGTGCCTGCTGGGCGTGGCCGCACCGGGGGAGCCGGGTGC
>NZ_JBEXKB010000064.1:0-47031 GCF_040609455.1 Kitasatospora sp. NPDC004669 | reverse complement strand
GGCGGAGCCGGTTTCACCAGCCTTGCGCTCGCCACCGCCGACGGTGAGCGACAGCTGGTCCTCGCCGTCAATGTCCAGGCCGGGGCTGCGCGGCGTCCACGGCGTCCACGGCCAGGCTGATGACGTCCGTCACTCCCCGGCGGCGTCCAGCAGGATCCGGGCCAGTTCGGCGGGCCGGGAGAACATCGGCCAGTGTCCGGTGGCCAGTTCGACCGAGCGCCACCGCCCACCCGCCAGCAGCTCGACCACGTCCTCGTCGGGCTCCTCCCCCGCGAGCAGGCACAGCAGGTACGTCGCGGGCAGCTCGCCGAGGGGGCGGGTCAGGACGGCGGGCTCGGTCAGGGTGGCGCCCGGGTGCGGGGTGGAGCCGGTGACGATGCGGGCGATCTGCTCGTCGGTGAGGTCGTGGCCCTCGAAGTGGGCGGCGGTGGCACGCGGCCAGTAGCCGTCGTTCCCGGTGATCGCCGCCGTCAGCGCCGCTCCGCCGTCCGGCCAACTCGCGGCGAAGGACTGGCCGTCGACCGGGACGCTGGAGTCGACGAAGACCACGTGGGCCAGCCGGTCGCCGATCCGCGCCGCGGCCTGGCCGACCGGGATCCCCGCGTAGCTGTGGCCGACCAGGACGACCTCGCGCAGATCCAGTCGCTCGACCTCGGCCACGATGTCCTGGACGTGGGTCTGCTGCCCGGCCGGAACGCCCTGCTTGTCGGCGAGGCCGGAGAGGGTCAGTGGGTGAACGCCGTGCCCGGCCGCCCGCAGGTGCGGCACCACGTCGTCCCATGCCCATGCCCCGAGCCGCGCGCCCGCCACCAGTACGAAGTTCACCATGATCGTCACCGTAGCGGGCCGGCTCCGTGGCGCCCCAGGGGATTATCCACGCCCCCGGGACATGACACATGGTCGCCATCCGCCTCGGCTGCACTCCCCTCCTTTCATACCGTCACCCATGACCGGCAAGACCGTGGTTGATCAAGCGATTCTCCTGGATACCCCCTCCCGGTGTCGCCACCGCACCGGATCGAAGGCGGTGACCCGGGGTTCCGACGAGGCCTGCGCCCGATATCCGGCGCAGGAGAGCACCAGCATCTCGTCACCCCCGGGCTGGAATTCGTACGCCACCCGCTCCACCCGGCTCCCGATCCCGACCCCGGCCAGCTCCTCCCGCAGCCTCTCCAGCCCGTCGTACCGCTCCCCGGTGTCGTACACCACGACCGGGAAGATCCGGACCTCCCGCCGTGCCACCCGGGCGAGTTCGAGCAGCGCCGCCCGGTGGAAGCCCCTGCCGAGCCGATTGCCGTAGGAGAACAGCAGGTGCGAGCTGACAACCAGGTCGAAGGAGTCGTCTGCGAAAGGGAGTTGCGGCAGCGACCCGGCCAGGTAGCGCTCCGGCCGGGCGGTGATGTCGGCCCGGAACAGCCGGGCGCTGCCGATCCGTTCCCGGAGCAGGCCGGCCGGGTCGCCGTACCAGGACCAGACGAAGTCCGCAGCCTCCCGCATCAGCTGCCCGCGCTTGAAGAGGGTCTCCCGCTCGACCAGCAGCCCCAGCTCCTCGCGGTTAGAGGCGTATTCACGGTCCACCGCCACCGCGTCGATGCCTCGCTGCCCGGCTTCGGCCACGAAGCTCGCCGCGCCGCCCGGGCAGTCCAGGATGCGCTGCTCCAAGTCCCGGTCGGTGAGCGCGAACATCGCCCGGTACTCCGCGAAGGAACGGGCGCTGACCAGCACGGCTCACCCCCGCCCGACGAAGGGCATGGTGCTCGGCAGCACCACCAGGGACTGGATGGTGGTGTCCGGCGGCTGCGAGGCCATCAGCAGCAGGGCCTCGGTGAAGCGGTCCACCGGGATGGTCGCCTCCACCGCCATCGTCCCGTCGGCCTGCATCGCGGCGGGCTGCGGGCCACCGTCCAGCGGGGTGACGTTGCCGACGTCGATCTGCCCGCAGGAGATGCCGTACGGACGGCCGTCCAGGGCGAGCACCTTGGTGAGGCCGAGGACGGCGTGCTTGGCGGCCGTGTACGCCAGGGAGTTGGGACGCGGCACGTACGCCGAGGGCGCGCCGTTGTTGATGATCCTGCCGCCCTGCGGGGACTGGGTGCTCATCAGCCGGAAGGCCTCCCGGGCGCACAGGAAGCTGCCGGTGGCGATGGTGTCCAGCACCCGGTTCCAGTCCTCGAACGGGGTCTCGACGATCGGCCGGCGTGGGGCGGCCGCGCCCGCGTTGTTGAAGAGGAGGTCGAGACGGCCGTACCGGCCGCGGACGGCGTCGAAGAGCCGGGCGACCTCCTCGGGGCTGCGGATGTCGGTCGGGACGGTCAGCACCCGTGCCGGGTCGACGTCCGCGAGCGCCGCGGTCTCCTCCAGGGCGTCCTTGCGCCGCCCGGCGAGCACCACCGTCCAGCCCGCCTCCAGCAGGGCCAGCGAGGAGGCCCGGCCGAGCCCGCTGCCGCCGCCGGTGACCAGGGCGATCCTTCCGTTCAGGGTGTCCATGTCTCCCCCTCGTTCAGCCAGATCCGCAGCATCCGCCGGGCGTGCGGTCCGGGTTCGTCCACGTACGGTGAACGCCCGTGCAGCACCCGGCTGTTGCGGATGATCAGCAGGTCTCCGGCGGCCATCGGCAGCCCGAAGGCGATCTCCGGCCGGTACAGCACCTCGTCCAGCACGCCCAGCGCCTCCCACTGACGGTCCGTCAGTTCGGGTGCGCCCCGATCAGGGGAGGAACGGACGGTGCGGGTCTGGTAGTAGCAGCCGATGGTCCCGTCCTTCTGCGGGTACAGGATCGGGGTGACCACGACCTGCGGGCCCGCCCGGCCGGTCCGGTCGAAGGTCCAGTCCTCACCGAGGGTTGCCAGCGCGTCCGGCCGTTCCTGCTCGATCAGGTCGTGGACGTGCCGGGCGCTCGCCAGCTTGGTCAATCCGCCCCTGTGGTAGGCGGATTGGATGCAGAGCAGGACGAGCAGGTCGCAGGTGTCGCAGTGGAAGCCGAGTTCGGTGTTGCCGTCGCCGTCCTGGTCTCGCAGCACCGAGGTGAGGTCGCCGCGCCCGTTCTGCGGCACGATCCGGCCGAAGTCCCGCAGCAGGAAGGAGAGCGCCTCGGTGATCTCCCGTTCCGGCTGCGCCGGGTCGACCAGTCGGCCGACGTGGGCGAGGCCTACCGAGGCGATGCCGTCCCGGACGAAGCCGCGCAGCCGCCGGCGCACCGGCTCGGCCGCGCCCCAGCGCTCGGCCCGCGCGTCGGCCCAGAGCAGCCGCCGCTCCTCGTCCCCCAGCGGCAGCGACCACAGCTCCCGCCGGGCCTCCAACTCCAGGCTGCTCCAGCCGATCTCGGCGACCGTGTGCTCACTCATGATGCCTCCTTCTACCGGGCCCCGGCCGCGACGGCCTTGGACCAGAGCGCCAGCGCCTCGTCGATCTGCCCGGCCGTGACGACCAGCGCGGGGATCATCCGGACCACGTTGAGGTGGATCCCGCAGAGCAGGAGCAGCAGACCGAGGCCGGCCGCGGCCTGCTGGGCCCGCCGGGCGGCGTCCGGGTCCGGTGTGCCGTCCGGGCGGCAGAACTCGCTGGCCGCCATCAGCCCGAGGCCGCGGACGTCGGCGATGCCGGGCGCCTCGGCGGCGACCGTCCGCAGGCCGTCCAGCAGCCGCACGCCCTGCTCGGCCGCGTTCTCGACCAGCCGTTCCTCGCGCAACACGTCCAGGGTGGCCAGGGCGGCGGCGCAGGCCACCGGGTTCCCGCCGTAGGTGCCGCCCTGCGAGCCGGGCCAGGCGCGCCGCATCAGCTCGGTCGGCGCGGCGATCGCGGACAGCGGGAAGCCGCTGGCCAGGCCCTTGGCGGTGATCAGCACATCGGGCACCACCCCGTCCTCGTACTGGTGGGCCCAGAACCGGCCGGTGCGGCCGAAACCGCTCTGCACCTCGTCCACCACCAGCAGGATGCCGTGCCGGTCGGCCCGCTCGCGCAGTCCGGCCAGGAATCCGGCCGGTGCGGGGACGTAGCCGCCCTCGCCGAGCACCGGCTCGACGAACATCGCTGCCGTCTCGGCGGGCGCGGAGACGGTGGCCAGCACCTCGTCCAGCCCGCGCAGGGCGTGCGCCACGGCCTCCTCATCCGACAGCCCCAGCGAGAGTCGCAGCCGGAAGGCTGCGGGGAAGGGCGCCACCGCGACCCCGGGCACCAGCGGGCCGATGCCCGCCCGGAAGCGGGTCCCGGCGGTGGTGAGCGAGGCCGCGCCCATGGTGCGGCCGTGGAAGGAGCCCTCGAAGACGATCACGTTCTGCCGCCCGGTGGCGTGCCGGGCCAGCCGCAGCGCCGCCTCCACGGCCTCCGTCCCGGCGGTGGCATAGCACAGCGAGTCCAGGCCGGGCGGCAGAACGTCGCCCAACCGCTCGGTGAGGGTGAGCAGTCGGTCGTGCAGGACGGTGGTGTACTGGCCGTGGATCAGCCGGCCGGCCTGCTCGCGGACGGCCTCGACCACGCGCGGGTGGCAGTGGCCGGTACTGGTCACCCCCACGCCGGAGGTGAAGTCGAGGTAGCGGCGGCCGTCGGCGTCGTAGAGGTGGAGGCCTTCGCCGCGGACGGCGACGACCGGGGTGGCCTGCTTGAGCACCGGGGAGAGCTGGGACAACGGAGTCTGCCTTCTTCTGGAGGGGATGGGGTCAGCGGGGCGGCAGGTAGCCGGCCTCGGCGGCCCAGGTGAGCGCGGCCGACCACCACTGCGGGGTCGGCGCGGCGAAGCGGACGCCCAGCCGGTCGAGTACGGAGGTGGTGTAGGCGCCGTCCACCCGGACGTTGCGCTCCTCCTGCTGGGCCCAGGCCGCGGCCAGTCGGGCGGCTGTCGGGTGCCGGCGCTCGGCCCGGGCGATGGCGGCCGCGAAGGTCCCGTCGTCGGTGATCCGGACGGGGTAGCCGAACTCGGCGAGCCGGCCCACGAGTTCATCGTGCGGTGTCAGGTGGGGGTTCTCGACGTGGTACGCCCCGGGTGCGGCGTACGGGTCCAGCGCGATCGCGGCGATCCCTGCGGCCACCGTGTCCACGTGCGAGAACGCGAAGGCGGTGTCCGGTCGGCTGGGGGCGGCGCCCGCCAACAGGTAGCCGCGGATGAGCTGGTAGATCCGGTTGTCGCCGATGTTGGCCTGGAACGCCCCGGTCCGGCTGTGCGCCGCGATGTGGCCGCTGCGGTACAGGTAGGCGGCGTGCCCGGTGGCCGCCCAGGTCCGAACGGCCTGCTCGGCCCGGTACTTGGTGCGCTCGTACGGGGTACGGAAGTGCTGGCCGATCCACAGGTCCGCCTCGCTGAAGCGGCGCGACGGGCCGTCCACCCCGCCGGAGACGGCGAGGGTGGAGACGTGGTGGACCGCGGCGGCCGGGGTGTGCTCCTCGACCCAGCCGAGCAGCCGACGCACCGCCGCGTGGTTGGTGCGCTCCAGCTCGTCGGGTGAGGCGACCAGTCGGACGTCCGCCGCCGCGTGCACCACGATCCGAGCGGTCCGGGCGCGCTCCAGCCCGGCCGGGGAGAGGCCGAGGCCGTCCCGGCCGATGTCCCCGGCGACGGCCCGGGCCCGGCCGACGGCCAGGCGCCGTAAGGCCTCCGCCTCGTCGGTGGCCCGGACCAGGCAGGTGACCTCGGCTCCACGCCGCAGGAAGGCGTCCAGCAGGTGGCGGCCGAGGTAGCCGGTGGCGCCGGTGAGCAGCACCCGGGCCGGCTCCCGTACGCTCACCCGGGCGGTGCGCGGCACCCGGGCGTGCAGCAGCTGCCCGGAGGTGGACAGCGACGCCCGCACGGGCCGCTCCGCCGAAGGCCCGGCGAGCGCCTGGGCGAACCGGGCGACGATCCGCTCGGCGGCGGGGTGCGCCACACCGGGCCACCCGTACACCAGGTCGGCGACCAGGCGCTGCTCCACCACCCTGGCGGTGAGCCGCAGTCGGTAGATCGGGTCGCCCCCGGCGCAGCGGGCCACGCCCGCCTGCTCGTCGGCGACGGTCCAGTCCAGCGCGGGTTCCTCGGGCAGCCGGAAGGTGCCGAGGAAGTTGAACCCGACGGTCGGGCGCTCGCCGGACGTGTCCATCGGTCGGACGGGCGCCTCGCGCAGCCGCTGCGCGACCGTCTGCGCGCCCGCCGCCGGTTCCAGCTCGACGTGTTTGACGGCGGTGAACCAGCCGACGGTGTCCAGGAATCCACCCGGGTCGCCGGCGGTGTCCCGGCCGTGGGTCTCCACCTCCACGGCGAGCCGGGGCTCGCCCCGCCACTCCGCGACGGCCCCGGTGAAGGCGGCGAGCAGGACGGCCTCCAACCCGGCCCCGCCGCCGTGTCGTGCGATCAGCCGGGCGGTGGGTTCCTCGTCCAGGGCCCAGCTGAGCGCGGCCGGTCGGGAAGGCGGAACGGGCTCGGAGGCTTCCGGCACCGGTGTCGGCGGGGCGGCTGCCGCCCACTGGTAGAAGTCGGGCGTGGGCGGCAGGTCGGCCGGTCGTCGATCGAACACAGTCCGGTCGAGCACCGCACGGTAGGCGTGGGCGAGGTCGTCCAGCAGGATCCGCCAGGACAGCCCGTCGACCACCAGGTGGTGGGCGATCAGCGCCAGCCGGTCGTCGGTGCCGGGCGGCCCGGTGAACAGGTGGGCGCGCAGCAGCCGTCCGGCCAGCGGGTCGAGGCTGCGGTGGAGTGCGGTGCAGACCCCGGCGACGGTGTCGGCGATCGCGCCCGCCGCGCGCGGGATGCGGGAGTGGGAGACCGGGTCGAGGTCGGCCACCTCCCTGGGTTCGCCGTACCCCTCCGGCGAGACGGGGCGGCGCAGTGCCGGGTGGCGTTCCAGCACGGCCTCGACCGCCGCCGAGAGCGCGGCCGGGTCGACGGCGGTGCGGCAGCGCAGCAGCACGGACTGGTTCCAGTGCCGCACATCCTCGACGGACCGCTGCTGGAACAACCAGCGCTGGGCAGGGGCGAGTTGGCCTCCGCTGTCGCCGCGACGCGGTACCGGAACGGCGGGAACCACCGGCTCGGCCACCGACGCCAGCCCGGCTGGCGTCGGGTGCCGGTAGAAGTCCTCGTAGGCGACCCGCAGTCCGGAGCGCCGCAGGAAGGCGATGGTGCGCATGGCGAGGATGGAGTCCCCGCCGAGGCCGAGCACGTCCGCCTGCGGTCCGACGCCGGACAGTCCGAGCGCGCCGGCCCAGAACCGGGCGATCTCCCCGGCCAGGCCGTCCCCGGCCGTGCCCGACGACTCCGCTCGGGCCTCGACCAGTTCGGACACCAGAGCGCCCAGCCGACGCCGGTCCAGCTTGCCGTTCGGCCCGACCGGGAACTCCGGCAGCACCAGGATCGGCTCCGGCACCGAGTAGCCGGGCAGCCGGTCGCGCAGGTACACGCCGAGGCCGTCGACACCCGAGCCGTCCAACAGCCTGACCGCACCGAGCAGTTGGTTTCCCACCGCGGTCTCGCGCAGCAGCGCCGCCGAGCCCGCGACGCCGGGGTAGCCGTCCATGGCCCGCTCGACCTCGGCGAGGTCGACCCGGTAGCCGCGGACCTTCACCTGCCGGTCCACCCGCCCGAGGAAGACCAGGTGACCGTCCGCCCGTCGACGGCACAGGTCACCGGTGCGGTACATCAGTTGCCCGCCGCGCCGGACGAAGCTGCGCGCGGTCTCGTCCGGCCGACCGAAGTACCCGGCGCTGACGCCCGGCCCGCCGATCAGCAGCTCGCCCTCCGGCGCGGCGCGTCCCTCCCCGTCCACCACGGTGAGCAGCGCCTCCCCGATGCCGCTGCCGATCGGCACGGTCGGCTCCCCGACGGGCAGCTCACGTGCGGCGGTGGCGAGGAAGCAGGTCGCCCCGACCGTGGTCTCCGTCGGCCCGTAGTGGTTGACCAGCCGCTCGGTGACCCCGCCGTCGAGCAGCGCGGCCGCCAGCGGACGCGGCAGCGCCTCGCCGCCCAGCAGCAGGGTGCGCAGCGGCGCGGTGTCGCCCGGGCGGCCCTCCAGCAGGGCGGTCAGATGCGAGGGGGTGGTCTTCAGCGTGTCGACCCCGGCCCGGCGCAGCGAGGCCCAGAAGGCCTCCGGGTCGCGCACCCGCCGGTCCGGGACGACGTGTACCGAGCCCCCGGTGGCCAGGGCGAGCAGCCAGGCGGTGTGCCCGAGGTCGGCGGCCAGCGTCGTGACGTGCGCCAGGCGGGGCGCGGCCGCCGAGGTCAGGCCGAGCCGCGCGGCCAGCGACAACGCGTAGTGCACGGCGTTGGCGTGGGTGACCGCCACCGCCTTGGGCTCGCCGCTGGACCCCGAGGTGAAGGACAGGTAGGCGAGGTCCTCGGCGCCGACCTCCCCACCCCGCCCCGAGGAACCGGCCGCCTCCCCACCCCGCCCCGAGGGACCGGCCGCCTCGACGTCCACCACTTCGCCGCCGAGCCCGCCCTCCGTGGCGAGCACCCGCCCGACCCGAACGGCGGCGAGCCGCCGGGCGAGGTCTGCCGCCGACCAGTCCGGGTCGGCCGGCACGGCCGCCGCGCCGGAGCGCAGCACCCCGTGCAGCAGCACCAGCATCCGGGCGTCCCGGGGCCCGAGCAGGGCGACCCGGTCGCCCCGGCCGGTGCCGCCGGAAGCCAGCCGGGCGGCGATCCGCCCGGCGGCGGTGTCGAGCGTGCGGTAGTCGTAGGCGCGGACGCCGTCGGTGACGGCGGGCCGGTCGGGGTGGGACCGGGCGAGGTGCGACAGGAGCGCGGTCAGCGAGCCGGTGGCGGACGCGGACCAGAGGTGCTGCGTCGCGGAGGTCACGCCGACTCGTCCCCCGTCCGTGCCGTTCCCACCGGCCGGGCGAGCACCCCGGGGTCGCCCACCAGGTACCCGTCCAGCCCGGCCCGTTCGGGCAGACGCCCGGCCAACTCCCAGGCCAGCATGCGGTGCAGGCCGTCGATGTGGATCAGTCCCTCCCGGACCAGCAGGTCCGCGTAGTCGGAGTGGTCGACCGGCCCGGTGCTGAGGAAGAGCGGCGTGAACGGCGCCCGGCGCAGCAGTCGTAGCTTGGCCGCGCAGACCGGGTTGGCCGTCGCCCAGGCGGCTGCGCCGGAGCGAACGCGTTCGGCCGCCTGGGCCACGGTCAGCCCGGTCCGCGGGACGAGTTCGAGCTCGCCGCCCTCGCTGAGGTGCCAGGGCAGGAGGACGCGGAGGATGTCGACCCGGCTCAACCGGACCCGCCACCAGCCGCCGGGGATCCGGTCGGCGCGTTCGATGTTCTCCTCGCCGTACAGGTTGCTGTTCGCCTCGTGAGCCCGCTCCACCGGGTGGTCCCGCAGGTAGGCGTCGTGGACCTCGGGGTAGGCGACGGCGGTGACGATCTCCACGGCAGTGCTCCTCAGACGGTTCCGGGGTACTCGGTGAAGTGGTGTTCCGCGAACAGCTCGGGCCACTGGCCGTCGGCCAGGTCCAGTTCGCGGGCCCGGGCGAGCATCCGCCGCCAGTAGGGCTTCACCGGGCGCCAGCGCGCTCCCACCTGGCAGTAGGAGGCGTCGATGAAGTACCGGGCTCCGCCCGGCCCGTCCGGTGCCGGTCTGCGGGTGTGGAACAGCGCCGAGTTGAGCAGCACGGTGGAGCCGGGCGGCAGCCGGTCGATGACCACCTCGCCGGGAAGTTCCGCGGTGCCGTGGTGGGCGTAGGCGGTCTTGCCGACGGTGCTGCGGTGCGACCCGGGCAGCACGGCCAGGCTGCCGACCTTCCCGTCCAGGCCGCCGAGGTAGTGCAGCGCGTGGACCATCAGCAGCGACGGATCGGAGCCGTCGTTGGGCTCGCAGTCGTGGTGCCAGGGCTTTCCGGGGATGCCCGGGGCCTGGCGGTCGCTGTGCAGGTGGTGGAAGACGAAGGAGGGCCCGATCAGTCCGGTCAGCGCCCGCAGCAGCGGCAGGTGGGCGAGCAGCTGTCCGTGGGCGGGGAGCTCCAGTTCCAGCAGCGGGGGCGGCCCGTGCCGGTCCGGGGCGGCGCAGGCCTGGATCGAGCGGGCCCGCAGGCCCTCGTCCACCCAGCGGTCCACTTCGGGGACGAGGCGTTCGCGCAGTTCCTCGGGCAGCAGTCCGGGCAGGACCAGGTAGCCGGACTCCAGGAACTGGCGGCGGTGCTCGGTGTCGAGGGCCTCACGCCCAGCGGAGTGCAAGGTCACCGAACCGACCCCCTCCTTCCGTTCGACGGGACGCACAGGGACGGGACGCGCATGGGAATGCGGTACGAGCCAAGAGGCACACGGGTTCATCCAGACCTCAGGTGGCGGCGGTGTCGCCCGTCGTCGCCACGGACAGCTGAGATTCGCGGCCACCGGAATCCACGGGCACCACGAAGAGGAATGCTCTGATCACGCAAGGTGATCCGCCTCAGGAGTATGAACCGGCCTTCGCGTCCACGACAAGACCAAAGCCAACCCGTGGACACCTTCCCGCCACCGTGTCGTTCAGCTCCGGCCACCAGTCGGCTCCTCCCCCACCGGAAACTCGGGTCGTGCCGAGTCCCGGTGATTCGCCGTCGGAACAGCGGATGCGGCAGAGTTGCCACATGAGCTCGGACGCGCGGAGTCACCACAGCCCCGGAACGACCCGCCGCCGGCCGGTCCAGCAGCGCAGCCAGGAGCGGTACGGCCGCATCCTGGACGCGTGCGCCGGGCTGCTGGACGAGGTCGGGGCGACCGCGCTCACCACCAAGGAGGTCGCTCAGCGCGCCCAAGTGCCGATCGGCACCCTGTACCAGTTCTTCGCCGGCAAGGAGGACCTGCTGGCCGCGCTCGCCACCCGCAACCTGGACCGGTACCTCCAGCGCCTGGACACCCGGCTGGCCGAGTCCGCCCCGGTGGGCCCGGCAGGCTTCTCCGACCTCGCGGTGGAGGAGTTCGTGGCGATGAAGCGCGCGGTGCCCGGCTTCGGCCAGGTGGACTTCGGACTGGCGGGGGCGGGGGTGCCCACCGGGGTCCGGGACGAGCAGCACCTGCTGGACGCGGGCGTGGACAACAACACCGCCGTCGCCCTGCGACTGCAGGCCCTGGGCGGCGAACTGTTCGCGGCGGGGGACCCGGCGGCCACCACACTCACCCTGCGGGTCGCCCTGGAGGCCGCCGACGCGGTGCTCAAGCTGGCCTTCCGGGGGGATCCGGACGGCGATCCGGCGCTGATCGCCGAGTGCAAGCGGCTGGTGCGCGGTTACCTTGCGCAACAGCCGTCCCGCCTCTGACGCAGGGCCCACGGGCCCGACGCGTCCCGTCCGCCCGAGCCGTTGCGAGCACGGCGCGCCCGCAGCACAGTGGATAGCGGAACGGCTGCGGAGGCGGCCTCCACGACCCGAGGAGCACGACCATGCACGCAGCGGTAGGTGACCAGCTCCACATCCACAGCAGGTCGGTGGGCATGGTGGACCAGAAGGGCGAGATCATCGAGGTGCGCGGCACCAACGGCGAGCCCCCGTACGTCGTCCGCTTCGAGGACGGCCACGAGGGCCTGATCTACCCCGGCCCCGACTGCAACATCGAACCGCGTCTGGCGGAACGCTGACCGACTCCCCCACCACCCCGTGCCCGACCACCGGGGCGAGGTGGTGAGGAACGGTGTCCACCCCCTCGCCCCCGCTGCCCGGGGCGCTCGCCGGGCTCTCGCCACTGCTGGACCACTACGGGTACCTCGCGGTGGCGCTGCTCGTGCTGCTGGACAACTGCGGCATCCCGGTACCCGGGCAGACCATCCTGGTGCTCGCCTCGGTGTACGCCGGCACCGGGCACCTGGACTTCGCCGCCGTGCTGCTGATCGCGGTGTGCGCCGCCGCCCTCGGCAACAGCCTGGGCTACCTGATCGGCCACACCGGCGGGCGTGCCTTCGTCCACCGCTGGGGCCGGTACGTGCTGCTCACCCCGGCCCGGATGGAACGCGCGGACGGCTTCTTCGCCCGGCAAGGCGGCAAGGTGGTCACGGTCGCCCGCTTCGTGGACGGGCTGCGCCAGTACAACGGCATCATCGCCGGGACCACCGAGATGCCCTGGCGCCGCTTCTCCGTCTTCAACCTGATCGGTGCCGCGCTGTGGACCGGCGTGTGGGGCACCTTCGGCTATGTCGCCGGGGCCAACATCGGCACGGTCTACCGGACGGCGATCCGCTACCAGCTCTGGTTCGCTGTCGGCCTCGGGCTGCTGGTCGCGGCCTTCCTGCTCCGGCAGGTGCTGCGCTACCGGCGTCAGCGCCGCGAAGGCGCCGACTCCGGTGCGGAGTCCTGACTCAGCGCAGCGGGAACACCTCGAACGGCACCGCGAAGCGCGTCCCCAGCCGGGTGCCCGCGCCCCGGCCGAAGCCCTCCAGGAACTCCCGGGCGTCCGCCATCGCCCCGCCCAGCCCGGCCAGATACGCCTTGTGCTCCTCCAGCGAGGCGACGCCGACGTCGAAGTGGTCGCTGGTGTCCACCGCGTGCTTGGACTCCGGCGAGGCCGCCGCCCAGATCTGCCGCACCCCGTTCCACGGCTCGTGCCCCTCGTCCAGCAGCTCTCGGAACACCCAGCGGTTCCCGGCGTCCCGAACCCCGTCCAGGGCGGCCCGGCCGACCGCGATGTGGTCGGCCTGGTTGAGCAACACCCCGCCGTAGGTCTCCCGGAAGTTGCCGGTGATCACGATGTCCGGCCGGTGCCGGCGCACCACCCGGGCGATGTCCCGGCGCAGCGGCAGCCCGTATTCCACCACTCCGTCCGGGTACCCGAGGAACTCGACGGTCTCCACCCCGACCACCCGCGCCGAGGCTATCTGCTCGGCCTCCCGCAGCGGCCCGCACTCCTCGGGGCTCATCGAGTCGATCCCGGCCTCGCCGCTGGTGACCATCACATAGATCACCTTCTTGCCCTGCGAGGTCCAGCGGGCGACGGCCGAGGCGCCGCCGTACTCCATGTCGTCGGGGTGCGCGACGATCGCCACCGCGGTCTGCCAGTCCTCGTCGACGTGCTCGAAGGACTCGGGGGCCTGCTCGGTCATGCTGCTCTTCCCTCTCACGCGGCTCGTGCGGCTCAGGGTCATACGGTCGCACCGCAGGCGACTCTAGAAGACCCGTCTCCCGCACACACCGTCAGACACCTTCCCGACCGCCGGGCTTGCCCCTGACGCACGGTTGCCGGGGGTCCATCACGACAGTGGCGGGCTGCGGCCAGCGGATACGGGTGGCGCAGAGGGAGATTCGGTGCGCGGATCGGGTGTCCGTCCGCATGTGCCCCTTCTCGCCTCGGCCCGCGAGAGCGCAACGGCGCCGCCCCAGAGGGCCAACCCTCCCGCTCAGCAAGGCAGCTCACCCCGCGTCAGCCCTGCAGAACTGCGCTCCCCATACATTGGACTAGACCAACTGGCGGTGTCAACCCTTTCCCGCGGGTCACCGATTGGGAGATCAGCGCAGCTCACGGCGCTTCTCGGGGGCCGCTTTATGTTTCGGAGACCGACATAAGGGCGGGCAAGTTTGGTGAATTGACATAACCGGAAGTGGTGAACCGCGGCGCCGCACGAACCGTTGTGCCGGGCCCGCCGAACCGGTACACCGGGCACGCACCGCCCGCCCGCCCGCCGTAGCTTGGGACTGTGGCACGCACTCGGCTGGCACGCACCCGGCCCGCCCCGCCCGGCTGGCTGACCGAGGGCCTGCGGCCCCGGGACGCGCCGATCCCCTGGGCCGCGGTGGCCCGCGCCTCGGTGGCGCTCGCCGCCCCGCTCGCCGTGGGCACCGCCGCCGGGCAGCCCGGTTACGGCGCGCTGGTGTCGATCGGCGCGCTGTCCGGCGTCATCGGGGACACCGCCGACGCCTACCGGATGCGGGTGTTCAACATCGCCGTGCCGCAGCTGGTCGGCGCCCTCGGGGTGCTGCTCGGCACCCAGGTGTACGGCTCCGGCTGGACGGCCGTCGCGGCGCTGACCGTCGTCGCACTGGTCTCCGGCATGATCTCCTCGATCGGCGCGGTCGCCTCCCTCTCCGGACTGCTCCTGCTGCTCGACGCCGTGATCGGGGCCGGCCTGCCACTGCCCTCCCCCTGGTGGCTGCCGCCCGCCCTGCTGCTGCTCGGCGGCCTTGTGGTGCTCGCCCTCACCCTGCTCGCCTGGCCACTGCGCCGCGGCACGCCCGAGCGCGCGGTCGTCGCGGACACCTACCGGACGGTCGCCGAACTGCTGGAGGCCACCGGCTCACCCACGTACGACGCCAAGCGGCGCGAACTCACCCAGTCGCTCAACCACTCCTACGACCTGCTGCTGGCCCGCCGCGCCCGCCAGCACGGCCGCTCCCCCACCCTGGTCCGCCTGCTCGCCCAGCTCAACGCGGTGATCCCGGTGGTCGAGGGCACCTCGGCGGTGTGGCTGCGCCCGCCCGAGTTCGGCCCGCTGCCGCCCGGCTACCCGGCCGCCGTCCGCACGCTGGCCGAGGCCGTCGAACTGGGCCGCACCGGCCCCGCTCCCCCGCCCGACCTGCCCGAACCACGCGGCCCCTCCACCCGCGCGCTGGCCGAGGCGATCCGGCACGCCGCCGTCGTGGTACACGAGGCCGAACCGGACCCGTACGCCGCCGACGACCGGCTCGGCCGCCCCGCCGGCCTGGAGGTCCGGGCCCGCCGGGCGGTCCGGGCGCTGCTGCTGTCCGGCGCGTCCTGGCGGTACGGCCTGCGGCTGGCACTGTGCATCGGCCTGGCGCAGGTGCTGGTGTCGGTGATCGCGGTGCCCCGCTCGTACTGGGTGACGCTCACCGTGACCTTCGTGATGAAGCCCGACTTCGGCTCGGTGTTCTCCCGCGCGGTGCTGCGTGCGCTCGGGACGGCCGCCGGGCTGCTGCTCGCCATGCCGGTGCTGGCCGAAGTGCCGCACGGCTGGTGGGACGTCCCGGTGATGGCGGCGCTGGCCTCGCTGATCCCGGCGCTGTCGGCCAAGGGGTACGCCTTCCAGACCGCCGCCATCACCCCGGTGATCCTGCTGCTCTCCGACCTGCTCAACCACCAGGGCTTCCACCTGGTGCTGCCCCGGCTCTACGACTCACTGATCGGCTGCGGCATCTCGCTGCTGGCCGGCTACCTGCTGTGGCCGGAGTCCTGGCACACCCGGATCGGCGACCGGCTGGCCGACGCGGTCCAGGACACCGCCTCGTACGTGTCGATGGCCTTCACCACCGCACCCGGCCGCGACGGGCCGGCCCGGGCCCGCTACCGGCGGCGGCTCTACCGGGACCTGTCCGCCGTACGCGGCGAGTTCCAGCGCGCGCTCACCGAGCCGCCACCGGTCGGCGCCCGGGCGGAGGCCTGGTGGCCGCTGGTGATCGCGGTGGAGCGGATCGTGGACACCACCACCGCCACCCGGGTCCGGGTCGAGCACGGCGCGCCCGTCCCCACCCCGGCCGAGGTCGAGGCCGTCACGAGGGAGCTGACCGACCTGGCCGAGGCGCTGCGCTCCGGCGTGCCGCTACCCGCGGGCGACCTGGCCGCGCCGGCGCCGCACTGCGCGCTGGCCCGGCTGCACCACGAGGTGCACGCGGCCCGGTCGATCGCGGCTCCGTGACCCCCGGTCGCCATGACTCCTGGTCGCCGTGACCCCCGGACCTCGTGACCCCCGGTCGCGGTCAGTCCTGGATGCGCCGCCAGGGCCGGTCCGCCTCCAGCGCGAAGGCCAGCTCCAGCAGCAGCCGCTCCTGCCCGTGCGCGGCCGACAGGTGCACCCCGATCGGCAGGCCGCCCGGCGCCTCCCCGGTCGGCAGCGCGATGCCCGGACCGCCGGTCACGTTGTTGACCGGGGTGAAGGCGACGTAGCGCAGCAGCCGCTCGATCAGCTCGTCGAAGGCCACGTTCGGGCTCAGGTGGCCGATCGGCGGGGCGGTGTGGGCGAGCACCGGGGAGAGGATCGCATCGTGGTCGCGGAAGATCCCCGCGTACACCGCCTCGGCCTGACGCAGCCGGCGCAGCACGCCCGGGGTGCGCGGGAACTCGGTCTGGAAACGGCGGCGCAGGCCGCTGGTCAGGCCGTCCAGCCGGTCACTGCGGAAGCTCGGGTCGAACATCACCCGGCCGGTGAGCGCGATCACCCAGGCGATGTAGCCCCAGTACGAGAGGAAGTCCCGGGAGAACTCCTCGCCGAACGGCAGGGTGGCCGGCTCGACCCGGTGACCCATCGCCTCCAGCCGGGCCGCGGTCTCCTCGACCGCGCGGCAGGTCGCCTCGTCGGTCTTGGCGATCGGCGAGTCCACCACCAGCCCGATCCGCAGCCGGCGCGCGCCCGGCCCCTCGACCAGGCCGAGCGGGGGCAGCCTGGGGTTGTGGTGGTGGCGCTCGGCGGCGGCGAAGAACGCGGCGGTGTCGCGCACCGAGCGGGTCAGCACCCCGTCGGTGACCAGGTCGATCGGCAGCTTGCCGCCCTGCGCGTTGACCACCAGCCGGCCCCGGGTGGGTTTGAGCCCGACCAGGCCGCAGCAGGCCGCCGGGATCCGGATCGACCCGCCGCCGTCGTTGGCGTGCGCGATCGGCACCACGCCGGAGGCCACCAGGGCCGCCGAGCCGCCCGAGGAGGCGCCCGACGAGTGTGAGGGCTTCCAGGGGTTGCGCACCGGCTGAGCGGTGGCGAACTCGGTGGAGGCGTTCAGGCCGAACTCGGGCAGCCGGGTCTTGCCGAGCACGGCCAGGCCGGTGGCCAGGAACTGGTCGGTGAAGCGCGCGTTGCGGCGGGCCGGGCGGGCACGGAAGGCCTCGCTGCCCATGGCGGTCGGCAGTCCGCGCAGGTCCACGTTGTCCTTGAGGTAGGTCGGCACGCCCCAGAGCGGGCCGCCGATGCCCTCCCGGCTGATCCGCGGCCGGTCGTACGAGGCGTGGGCGACGGGCAGCAGCGCGCCGTCGATCCGCCCGGCGCGGGCGACGGCCGCCGCGACCAGCTCCCGGGGGTTGACCTCACCGGCCCGCACCAGGGCGGCCAGCGCCACCGCGTCATGCGCGCCGAGGGCGTCGTCGGTGAACGCGTGGGCCCGCTCGTCGGTCATCCCAACTCCCCATTCCCCGCCGGGCCTTCTGCCGCCCGGCTGCTGCCCTGCTCCTACGGACTGGTAATACTGACTGGCAATACCGACTAGTAGTACTGGCCGGTAATCCCGCCGAGCTTCGCAGTGTAGGCGCGCCGCCCCGCCCCCGGGTACCCCCACGCCGGGCGGCCGCGCGCGAGCCGTCAACCATTCGGCGGCGCACGGACGTTCGGCATGCGCCCCCGCGTTCACCCCACCCGCCGGTCTCGAACCGTTTGACCGACGATCTCCGGGAAAGATCCCGAACACCCACCGATCCGGCCATCCCCCACCCGAGGTGACGCCCTTGACCACCCATTACCGCCCGACCGCCCAGTACACCTCGGCCACCGCTCCCGGTGCCCTCCCCCTGCTCGGCCACGCCCCTGCCTTCGTCCGCCGCCCCTTCGACTTCGTGGCCGGCCTCGCCGCCCACGGCGACCTGGTCAAGGTCCGGCTCGGCCCGCTCGACGCCTACGTCGCCTGCCACCCCGACCTGGTGCGCCGACTGCTCACCGAGGACCGCACCTACGACAAGGGGGGGATCATCATCGACAAGGTCCGCGAGGCCTTCGGCAACGGCCTCGCCACCTGCCCCGCCGCCGACCACCGGCGCCAACGCCGCATGCTGCAGCCCGCGTTCCACCGCGACCGGCTCCCCGGCTACGCCGCCATGATGGCCGAGGAGATCGCCGGCACCACCGCCCGCTGGCGCGACGGCGACGTGGTCGACGTGCCCGCCGCGATGTACCGCCTCACCACCGCCGTCACCGCCCGCTGCCTCTTCGCCGCCCACGAACGGGCCGGCTCCCTGCCCGTGCACGAGTTCATGAACGTCGTCACCCGGGGCGTCGCCCGGCGGATGATGATGCCGCTGCCCGGCGCCGACCGGATCCCCACCCCCGGCAACCGCCGCTTCCAGCGCGCCCAGCGGGGCCTCAAGGAGATCACCCGCCGCCTGATCGCCGACTACCGCGCCGCCGGCACCGACCACCGGGACCTGCTCTCCACGCTGCTCACCACCCGCGACGAGCACGGCCGGGGCCTGTCCGACGGCGAGATCCACGACCAGGTCGTCACCTTCCTGCTCGCCGGCATGGAGACCACCGCCGCCACCCTCTCCTGGACCTGGACCCTGCTCGCCGCCAACCCCGCCGTCCGCGACCGCCTGAACGCCGAACTCGACACCGTCCTCGACGGCCGCCCCGCGCGCCACGAGGACCTGCCCGCCTTGCCGCTCACCTCCAGAATCATCAGCGAGACCCTGCGCCTCTACCCGCCCGCCTGGATCCTCAGCCGCACCGTCACCGCCGACACCGAACTCGGCGGCCACCCCCTCCCGGCCGGCACCACCGTCCTCTACAGCCCCTACCTGCTGCACCGCCGCGCCGACCTCTTCCCCTGCCCCGACCGCTTCGACCCCGACCGCTGGCTCACCACCGCCCGCCCCGCCCCCGGCACCTACACCCCGTTCGGCCTCGGCGCCCGCCGCTGCATCGGCGACACCTTCGGCACCACCGAAGCCGCCCTCGCCCTGGCCACCATCGCCGGCCGCTGGACCGTCACCCCGACGCCCCGGCAGCCGGTCCGGCCGCAGCGGAGCTCCTCGATGTCGCCTCGCCCCTTCCAGGCGACGCTGACCCGCCGGGTACGGTGAGTCGGCCCGCGCGGGTCGGAGGGTGATCGGGGTTCGGTACTGTCCCGGCGGGGCCGGCCACAGGTGTGCCGGCCGGACCTGCCGTTCGACCGGGACACCATCACGCCATGAACGCTCGATCCCCGCTGGGGCTCCTGACCGGGCTGCTGCGCGCCGTCCGGACCTACCCGCGCCGCTCGCCGCTGACGTTCGTCTACGTCGGCCTGCTCCTGCTCGGGCACGCCTGGGTCGAGTACGGGCTCTCCGACACGGGGGCCGACGACCTGCGGGACTACATCAGCACCAACCTGGACAACCTGCACGACCATCCGCTCAGGGCACTGTTCGGCAGCGCCCTTCTCTACGACGGCACGCTCACCGACATCACCTCGACCGGCTTCGGCGGCACCCTGATCACCCTCGGCCTCGGCATCGTCGTCAGCCTCGCCTGGGCCGAGCACCGCTACGGGACACTGCGCGCCGCCGCCGTGTTCCTCGCCGGGCACATCGGCGCCACCCTGATCACCGCCCTGGTCATCCTGCTCGCCCTGCACCAGGGCTGGTACCCCGAGAGCGTGCGGGAGGCCTCCGACTACGGCATCAGCTACGGCGCGCAGGCCGCCCTCGCCTTCGTCATCCTCGCCCTGCCCCGCTGGGCCCGGCTCCCCTGGGCCGCCTTCGTCCTCGCCTGGCCGCTCGGCGGCGGCGCCGAGTGGGTCGGCCCGCTCCCGGAGTTCACCACCGTCGGCCACCTCCTCGCCGCCGCCCTCGGTTTCGCCCTCGCCGCCGTCACGGCCGTCACCGCTCGCCACCGCGCAGGCCCGCCCTCACGGACGTGACCGACGTCACAGTTCGGCACTGAAACCTCGTCACTCCGTTCCTCGATCTGATCACCAGAGCGATCAGCGCAACCAGCACGTACGGGGAAAGCACCACGGCAGATGACGGACCGAAAGCGAGCGGCACGCGGTACGGGTTCCCGCCGGGGAACCTGAACGACCGCGACCGCTCCCGGACGGGGGCGGTCGATGGGTGAGTCCACGGCGGCGAAGGCCGTCCAGAAGCTCACCGGCATGTGGTGGCCCGACGCCGATCCGGACAAGCTGCGCAAGGTCGCGGACGCCTGGGAGGCGATGGCCACCGCCATCGACAACGTCACCGTGCCCACCAACCAGGCCGCCGCCGCCATCGTCGCCAACAACCACGGCCCCGCCATCGACGCCTTCGGCAAGTTCTGGGGCCAGTACTACGGCGGCAAGGACAGCGCCGGCAAGGGCAAGGGCTGGCTCCCCGAAACCGCCGACGCCTGCCGCGCCCTCGCCAAGGCGCTGCGCGACTTCGCCACCGAGGTCGACAAGGCGATCAAGAAACTCGAAGAGGAAGCCGCGATCGTCGGCGCCACCCTGGTGGCCGGCACCGCCCTCGCCTTCTTCACCGCCGGCATCTCCGAGGGCGTCGCCGCGGGCGCCGCCGCGGGCATCGTCGCCACCGCCGCCGGCCTCGGCGTCGCCGTCTCCGAGACCATCGCCACCATCGCCGCCACCGTCCTGGTCGGCGCCGCCTTCGGCGCCGTCGAGGCCATCACCGTCGACCTCGCCGTCGCCCAGCCCATCCGCGTCGAACTCTTCGACGACGGCGGCTACAGCGCCAAGGAAGCCCTCGACTCCGCCGAGACCGGCGGCATCATGGGCGGCGCCGGCGGCGGCCTCGGCGCCGGCGGCCGCGTCGTCGCCAACGCCGCCGAACGCGCCGAAGGCGTCTCCGTCGCCCTCGCGGGCCTCGCCAAGGTCGCGAGCGCCGCCGACTCCGACGGATGGCACAAGATCGAGCCGGGGAACCCCCGCTACGACGAACTGCTCACGCAGGCCCGGCTGAATCCGCAGGAAGCGGATGACGACGACGAGCTGGACGACTTCGACGACGACCTGGACGAGGCGGAGCCCACGGTTCACCCCGAGACCCTGGCCATGTTGGAGGAGATGCGGCGCAAGACCCGGGAGCGGAACGCGGGCCAGTAGCGGGCAGGAGCGGGGCGCCGCCCCCGCCCGCCGTCAGCGCGGCGGCCGGCCGCCGGCCGCCATGCCGGTCAGCAGCCGCTCGATCGCCTCCAGCCGATCGCGCAGTTCCTCGACGTCGCCCCTGGTGGCGCTCTGTTCGGCCGCCCGGAGGGTGACCAGCAGCTGCCCGTCCGGCTCCAGGCGGGCGCGGGCCACGTCGCTGATGTTGTCGCCGTTCTGGACCCGGATGGCGTGTTCCAGCTCGGACGGGCGCAGCGCCAGGCTGTGCAGGGCGCCGGGGACGAGCTTGCCGTCGCGGACGACCGTGGTGGGCGTGCCCTCCAGGAGGCGGGCGGCGCGCGGGTCACGGGCGAGCCAGCGGGTGACGGCGGAGTTGACGGCGATCAGGGTGACCGCGCCGATGGCGCCGCCGAGCAGGCTGTTGTCGTTGCCGATGATCGCGTTCTGCACCACGTTGGAGAGCAGGAAGACGACCACCATGTCGAAGGTGTTCAGTCCGGCCAGTCCGCGCTTCCCGGCGAACCGGAACAGGATCAGGATCAGTACGTAGACGGCGATCGTGCGGAGGATCTTCTCCACGATCGGAATCTGGACGACCACCAGGTCATGCCACACGGCCCCGCTCCTCCCACCGCGACTGTCCGGAACGGGGCCGACGCTACGCCACGCGCCCGCTACGAGCGCCGCTTCGGCTTGCCCCGCCGGGCTGCGGCCGCCCCGCCCCGCCCCGCGCTCTTCTGGCCCGTGCTCTTCTGGCCGCCGGCCCGCTGTCCGCCGCCCTTCTGCTGCTGCGGCTTGCGCGGCGCCGCCGCCTTCTTCGGCTGCGCGGCCGGAGCGGCCGCGGCCTGCCCGGCTCCCCGGCCGCGCGAGCTGTTGACCGTACGGCCGCGGACGATCCCGATGAACTCCTCCACCAGGTCCGTCGTCCGCTCCTGCAGCCAGGACAGCGCCACCTGGGACTGCGGCGCCTCCGCCACCGGCCGGTAGGTGAGGTCGCGGCGGTGGTGCAGCCGGGCCAGCGACTGCGGGACCAGCAGCACGCCGACGTTGGCCGCGACCAGCTCGACGGCGTCCGCCGTGGTCGCCGGGCGCTCGATCGCCGGCCGGCCGGGGAGGGCGTCGGCGGCCCAGCCGAGGGTGTCGTCGAGCGGGTGGAAGACCACGTCGTCGGCGAGGTCGCCGAGGGCGACCTCCTCGGCGGCGGCGAGCCAGTGGTCCTTGGGGAAGACGACGACGGTGGTCTCGGTGTACAGCGGGATCGCGCTGAGCACGTCCTTGTCGACCGGCAGCCGGATCAGCCCGGCGTCCACCGCACCCTCCCGCACGGTCCGCTCGCCGTCCTCGACGGGGACCGCGACGAGGTCGAGCGGGACGTCCGGGAGCCGCTCGCCCCAGACCCTGGCCCATTTGCCGGGGGTCACACCGGGGACGTACGCGAGCCGGAAGGACGGGTTCACCTGCATGTCTGTCACAGGGCAAGGCTACCGACCGTGACCGGAAGCGCCCGCGCACTCCCTTACCCTTGTCTCCATGACATCGCTCAAGCAGAAGACCAGCCAGACCATGAAGCCGGCCACGGCGGCCAAGAAGCTGGGGATCTACCTCGCCGCGGCGCCGACCGACTTCCAGGAGGGCGTGGTCTCCCGCGAGGAGCTCAACGCGCTGCAGGCCGAGCCGCCGCAGTGGCTCCAGGACCTGCGCAAGAACGGTCCGCACCCGCGTCCGGTGGTCGCCGCCAAGCTCGGCATCTCCATCTCGGGCCTGGCCCGCGGCGGTGTGACCGAGGCGCTCACCACCGAGCAGATCGAGGCGGTCAAGGCCGAGAACCCGCTCTGGCTCCAGCACGAGCGCGCCAACCAGGTGGACGTCCGCAAGGAGACCGCCCGGATCAAGGCGAAGCACGAGAAGGACGCCGCCGCGAAGGCCGCCAAGGAGTCCTAGGGCGTCCCAGGCCCGCTGACCTGCCGGCTCGCACGCTGCGGCGCCGACTGTCGTACCCCTGCGCTTGGATGGTGCCGACGTTCGTCCACGGACGGGCGTCGGCACAGCCATGAGTACGTTCGAACGGAAGGGCAGGCGGATGGCAGGGGCACTGGACGGTCGGATCGCCCTGGTCGCGGGAGCGACCCGGGGCGCCGGGCGGGGCATCGCGGTCGAGCTCGGCGCGGCGGGCGCGACGGTGTACGTGACCGGGCGCACCACCCGGGAGCAGCGCTCGGAGTACGACCGGCCCGAGACGATCGAGGACACCGCCGAGCTGGTCACCGCGGCGGGCGGCCGGGGCATCGCGGTGCCGACCGACCACCTGGTCCCGGCCCGGGTGGCCGCCCTGGTGGAGCGGATCGAGGCCGAGCAGGGCCGGCTGGACGTCCTGGTGAACGACATCTGGGGCGGCGAGAAGCTGTTCGGCTGGAACACCCCGGTGTGGGAACACAGCCTGGACGACGGCCTGCGGCTGCTGCGCCTCGCGGTGGAGACGCACGCGATCACCAGCCACTACGCGCTGCCGCTGCTGCTCAAGAACCCGGGCGGCCTGTTGGTGGAGATGACGGACGGCACGGAGGAGTACAACCGCGCCAACTACCGCAACTCCTTCTTCTACGACCTGGCCAAGTCCTCCGTCCTGCGGATGGCCTTCTCCCTGGGCCACGAGCTGGGCTCGCGCGGCGCCACCGCGGTCGCGCTGACCCCCGGGTGGATGCGCTCCGAGCTCATGCTGGAGCACTTCGGCGTGACCGAGGAGAACTGGCGCGACGCCGTGGCCCGGGAGCCGCACTTCGGCATCTCGGAGACCCCGTACTTCGTCGGCCGGGCGGTCGCCGCGCTGGCCGCCGACCCCGAGGTCGCCCGCTGGAACGGCCAGTCGCTCTCCAGCGGTCAGCTGGCGCGGGTGTACGGCTTCACCGACCGGGACGGCAGCCGTCCGGACTGCTGGCGCTACCTGGTGGAGGTGCAGGACGCGGGCAGGCCGGCCGCGCCGGAGTCCTACCGCTGAGCATCGCGCCCGGTCCGGCTGAATCCTGAATTCCGCTTCGGCGCAATCGCTCGCTATTGAACTCCACCAACTCGCTCCCAAATTCGGCGCGGACGGCTCGCATGATCTCTTCACAGCGTCGCGGGATCTCGTCGGTGAATGGATTGCGCCGGTGCGTAGACATGAAGGCCAAATGCGCATGGAGAGCGTAGACGACGATCCCTCCCCTGCGGATATCGGGGTTTGGCCCCGCAATGACACAGAGCAACTGCACGATCGCGCTCGTGAAGATCGTGACGCAGGTGAAGCTCCTGCCGACGCCTGATCAGGCGTCGGCGCTGGAGTACACCCTGCGCACGGTCAACGACGCGGCGAACTGGGTGTCCAGCGTCGCCTACGAGCGCGGTGTCCCGTGTGAGTACGAGCTACGCAAGCACACCTACGCCGAGTTGAAGGCCCGTGGACTGGGGGCTCAGGCCGCCCAGCACACGATCAAGAGAGTCCGGGACGCCTACACCACGCTGAAGGCGAACATCCGCGCCGGGAACCTCTCAAGGCCCGGCGGCAAGCGCCGGACCAAGGCGGAGTCGAAGCCGATCGCCTTCCGGCCCGAGGCGGCCCAGCCCTTCGACGACCGGTGCCTGAGCTGGCAGTACGACGCCCGGACGGTGAGCATCTGGACCACCGCCGGGCGTCTCAAGGACGTGCGGTTCGCGTACTCCCCGGACGCGCTCGAGATCCTGCGCGAGAACCGACGGGGTGAGAGCGACCTGATCCGGCGTGACGGCGCGTTCTACCTGATCGCCACGTGCGACGTGCCCGAGAAGCCGCTCAACGAGAATCCTGCCGGGTTCCTCGGCGTGGATCTCGGAATCGTCAACATCGCCGCCACCAGCGACGGCACCCGGCACGCCGGGCGCGGCCTGAACCGACGCCGCAAGCGCCAAGCCGACCTGTGCCGCAAGCTGCAGGCCAAGGGAACCAAGTCCGCGAAGCGGCTGCTCAAGAAGCGTGCCCGAAAGGAAGCCCGCCACGCGGCGGACGTCAACCACCGCATCTCCAAGTCCATCGTCACCACCGCTGAACGCACCTCACGCGGCATCGCTCTGGAAGACCTGATCGGCATCCGCGAGAGGGTACGGCTCCGCAAGGACCGGCGGACCTCAGTGCACTCGTGGAGCTTCCACCAGCTCGGCCAGTACATCGCGTACAAGGCCAAGCGGGCCGGAGTACCGCTGGTGTACGTCGACCCGGCGTACACCAGCCGGCAATGCTCCGTGTGCGGACACATCGACCGGAAGAACCGGCCGAACCAAGCAGAGTTCGCATGCCGCGCCTGCGGCGTCATGATGCACGCGGACCACAACAGCTCCCGCAACATCGCCGCTCGCGGCGCTGCCGCGTGGACAGCGGGGCGTCAGTCATGCGTCCCGGAGCCCGCCTGACGGCAGCTCTCAGACGCGGGAGGCCACGCGACAGCCAGCCGCGCCCTACCCACAAGCCCGATCCTTGTAGGGCCGGGTCAAGTTGACCTACGAGTACGAGGCGATCGCCTTCCACGAGAGCGTGCCCGGCCACCACCTGCAGCTCGCGGTCACCCAGACCCTGCACCACCTGCCGTAGTTCCGACAGAAGCCGAGCGGCCAGCTGACCGCCCACGTCGAGGGGTGGGGCCTGTACACCGAGCGGCTGGCCGACGAGATGGGCCTGGATTGGCGGCGGCGGCGCCGGTGCCGACACTGCGCAGCACCCGGACCATCCCGCCGCGACTGTCGGCCAAGCCGACCACCGCGTACGCCCGGGCGCCGTCCGGGGTGACCGTCGTCGACTCGACGTGGCCGCCGAGCGCGACGGTGCCCTGGGCGGCGCTTTGCCGTACCGTCGCGTTCGGGGCGGTCGGGGCGGCTGCCGCGGCCCCCGCCCCGGTGAGCGGCAGTGCCCCCGCCGCGGTCGATGCACCCGGCCAACGTGCCTTCCGCGCAAGTCCGTTCATGACTCCCCTCCGACTGTTCGTACCGCGACTTCGCCGCGATCGACGTCAGGCTGCGGCACGGCCGCGAACTCGGCGGGCGGATCGTTCGAACCCTGCCTGAACACCGCTCCTTCACGACTCCGACAGATGTGGAACCGGCCGTCGGGGCCGTCGAACCCCCGGCTGTCGCGTCAAGGATGCAGAAACGATTCTGCATGCCCGCACCAGTCCTCCCGCGCCCGGACGTGGCGTCACCCCTTCGGCCCCCTCGACACGGTAGTGTCCGCTGGCGCGGCCTCCGGCACCATCGCCGGCCGGCCGCGCGTCACCCCGCAACGACCTGGAGGAATTCCGTGCCGGCTCCTGCCCGAGGCGCCCTCGCCATAGCCGCGGCCGTCCTGCTCGCCGCAGCCGCAGGCTGCTCGTCCGGCGGCGGCCACACCGCCAAGGACAGCGGCCACGGCAAGGAGAGCGCCCACAGCTCCGCTCCGGCGGGCGGCGGCGCCGCCCAGCCCGCCCCGGCCGCGATCGTGACCGGGCCCGGCCCGAAGCCCTCGTACGACGTCCAGCCGCAGCCCGCGGCCGGCAGCTGCCACTACCGCTACACGGCGGACAAGCAGCCGCTGCCCGACCCGAACTGCACCCCGGGCGCGATCAGCCCGGCGGTCAACCAGGGCAACATCAACGACACCATCTGCAAGCCGGGCGGCTACACCTCGACCATCCGTCCGCCGGCGAACATCACCGGCAAGGAGAAGGCCGAGAACGCCAAGTCCTACGGTTACAGCGGCCCGATGGGCGACGCCGAGTACGACCACCTGATCAGCCTGCAGCTCGGCGGCGACCCCAACGACCCGCGCAACCTCTGGATCCAGCCGCCCTCCCCCGGCCACGTCCCGGGCAAGGGGCCGAACAACCCCAAGGATTCGGTGGAGACCCACCTGCACACCGCGATCTGCAAGGGACAGGTCACCCTGGCCGCGGCCCAGACCGCGATCGCCGCCGACTGGACCACCGCTGAGGCCAAGCTCGGCCTCAAGCCCGCCGCCGCGCCCACCCCGGAGGCGGACGCGGACGACGACTGACGAATCGTTTCCCCGGCGTCTTCCGGGGCTACAGCGACTCCACCAGCTCGGCGATGGTGTCGAACGGCCGGTACTCCGCGAACTCCGCGCCCAGCGCGCGGGCCCGCTCGCGGAACCGGCCCTCGCCGAGCACCCGGTCGACCGCCCGGCGCACCTCCTCCGGCGCCGGGCGGCCGGTCCGCAGGTCGAGCCCGACGCCGGCCCACTCCACCCGGGCCGCCACCTCCGGCTTGTCCTCGCTCGCCCCGGCCACCACCAGCGGCACCCCGTACCGCAGCGCGGTCTGCACCCCGCCGTAGCCGCCGTTGCTGACCAGCACGGCGGTGTGCGGCAGCAGCCGGTCGAACGGGACGTACCCGGCGGCGCGGACGTTGCCCGGCAGGCTGCCGCCCAGCAGATCGGCCAGCCGCTGCGGCCCGTCCGGGCGGGCGGTGGCGGCCACCACCAGCACATCGTCCCGGTCGGCCAGGGCGCGGACGGTCGGGGCGACCAGCTCGCCGAGGTCGGTGTTGGCCAGCGTGCCCTGGGTGACCACCACGACCGGCCGCTCGCCGGTCACCTCGTCCCACCACTCGGGCAGCGCCTGCTCGTTGCCGACGATCCCCGGCAGCGCGCCGATCAGCCGGTACGAGGCGGGCGCGTCGCTGCGCGGGTACTCGAAGCCCGGCACGGTCAGCTGCAGGAACTCGTCCGGCACCGTCACCATCGCCTGCCCGCGCGGGCCCTCCGGCACCCGGACGCCCACCCCCGCGAACGCCTTCGCGGTGTAGCGCTGCAGCGACTCGCCGCGCCGGTCCATCTCCTCCTGCAGCGCCCGGTTGCGGGCCCGGCCCTCCTCGCCCGGCAGTGGCGGCAGCGCCAGCCCGAAGGGCGCGGTGTCCACGCTCGGCAGCATCGACGGGGTGGGGCCGATGCCGATCAGCGCCGGGCGCTCCGCCCTCGGGCGGCTCAGCGCCAGCGGCAGCGCGCCCTGGAAGAAGGCGTCCGCGATCACGGCCCGGGCCGGGAACTCCTCCAACAGCGCGAGCAGCGCCCGGTACTGGTGCGGGATCGGGTCGAGGAAGACGTGCTGGACGTCGAAGGCGATCCGCTCCGGCCCGGGCGGCAGACTCGCCCGGCCCGGGAAGCGGGCGTCAAGGTCGCGGTCGTCGAAGTCGGCCTCGGCGGGCAGCGCGACGAACCGCGCCCCGGCCCGCTCGGCCGCCCCGGCGAACCGCGCACCGCCGAGGAACACCACCTCGTGCCCGCGGGCGGCGAGGTCGGCGGAGATCGCCAGCAGCGGGCTGACGTGCCCGTGGGCAGGGATGGCGGTGGTGATGATCCTGGACAACGGATGCTCCTGTGATCGTACGCGGTGGATCCGACTGGGCGTGCTGCGCCGGTCGGAGCCACCGTAGGGAGAGTCGGTAGACGTTCGCTGAACGCGCGGGCGAGAGCCGAACCCCACGCTCAACGGCCCAGCACGGCCCCGCCGTTCAGGCCGATCACCTGGCCGGTGAGGTAGCCGGCCGCCGGGGAGGCGACGTAGGCGACCGCCTCGGCCACGTCGCCGGGGGTGCCGGCCCGGCCGACCAGGGTGTCGGCGATCTTCCGGGCGTGAAAACCCTCGTCCCAGTCGGCGCCGAAGATCTCGGTGTCCTCGACGTAGCCGGGCGCCAGCACGTTCACCGTGATGCCGTCCGGGCCCAACTGCCGTGCCAGGCCGAAGGCCCAGCCGTGCAGGGCGGCCTTCGCGGCCGCGTACGAGCCGGCCGAGTGCGGGCCCGCGCCGCCGCGCTGGGCGGCCGCCGAGCTGATCACCACCAGCCGGCCGCCGGGGCGGCGCAGCGCGCCCTGCAGGGCGGTGGTCAGCAGCACCGCGGTGAGCAGGTTGGTGTCCAGGTCCCGCCGCCAGGACGCGGCCAGGGCGGCCAGGCTGTCGTCCTCGGGCGGGGTGATGATCGCGCCCGCGTTGTTCACCAGCACGTCCACCGGCCCGAGTTCGGCGATCCGGGCGGCCACCGTCCCGACCGCCGCCGGGTCGGACAGATCGCCGGCCAGCGGCACGACCGTGCCCGCTCCGGCGCTGCGCTCGATCTCCTCCCGGGCCTGCTCCAGCACGGCCGCCCGGCGGCCGAGGATCACCACCCGGCCACCGTCCCCGGCCAGCCGGGCGGCGATCGCCCGCCCGATCCCGGTCCCGCCGCCGGACACCACCGCGAGTCGGTCCTGGGCCACGGTCAGTCCTCGCAGTCGTAGTAGGCGCGCATCAGCTCCGTCGACCACGCGGGCTGACGGACCTCCCCGCGCGGGCCGAACTCCGCCAGGTACGGCTTGATGTCGAGCACCGGCGTACCGGCCACCGCGTCCAAGCCGGTGACGTGCAGCTCCAGCCCGTCCACCCGGACCAGCGCGCAGCGGGAGACCCCGAGCCGGTTGGGGCGGTTCTTGCCGCGCTGGGCGAAGATGCCGACCAGCGGCCAGTCGGTGTTGCCGCGCGGGTGGCGGGCGCCGGTCTCGACCTTCCCGGCCGGGACGCGGTCGAAGTGGTACACCACCTCCAGGTGCGAGAAGTCCGCCAGCCCGTACAGCGCCTCCTCCCCGAACCGCCCGCCGTCCAGCCGGATCACCGCCCCCACGCTCCCCCACCCGTCGTCCCGGACATCGTCCCGTCCGCCGACCACCCACCCCACCGGACGCACCGTCACTTCACCCATGCCGTTTCCCCCTTCGGCGTCGAACCGCTCACTCGGTACGGTAGCGAGCCGTACGCACGGACGATCAAGGGGGGCGGCACGATGGCGGACACGGAGATCAGGGGCCTGGGCACGGAGACCGGGGACACGGTCGGCGCCGCGGTGTTCGGCGTCCTGACCGGAGCGCTCGACGGCTTCCTGCTGACCCGGATCTGGCGCTGGGCGGGCGAGCAGACCGCGGCGGAGCACCGGGCGGCGGTGGCCCAGACCGCCGTCCTGGTCGGGGTCGTGGTCTTCGCGTCCCTGCTCGGCGTCGCCATAGCGGGCCAGCGGTCCACGCCGCACCGCCGCTGGTTCTGCGCGATGATCACTGCGCTGGCCTCGCACCTGCTGCTGCCGCTGGCGTTGATCGTCGCGGTGGCCGCCCATTGGGGCCACCTCCTCCGGTGACCGTCAGGCCGTAGCGCCGTCAGGTCGCCCGGCCGTCAACTGAGCTGCCGTCCGCAGCGGTTCGGGCGCCCGCAGCACCGGGCCGCCGCCCGCGACCAGGGCCACCGGGCCGGGCGGGAAGCGGGCGGCGAGGGCGCCGGCCGGGCCGAACCCGTAGGGGCGGCCGAGGGCGTCGCCCACCGCCGATCCGAGGACGGTCCCGGCCGCGCGTGCGTCCCGCTCGCTCACACCTGGCCCGGGATGATCGGCAGGCCGCGCTTGTGCTCGGTGCGGCGGTAGTGCCCGAGGACCGTCGCGAAGACCTGCTCGCTGACCGGCAGTCCCTCCAGGAAGTCGTCCAGGGCGTCGTACTCGACACCGAGGGCGTCCTCGTCGGGGCGGCCGGGGGCGAGGTTCTCCAGGTCCGCCGTGGGGACCTTGCCGACCAGCTCGACGGGCGCGCCCAGCACCTCGGCGATCGAGCGCACCTGCCGCTTGGTCAGGCCGGAGAGCGGCATCACGTCGGCCGCGCCGTCGCCGTACTTGGTGAAGAAGCCGACGGCGGCCTCGGCCGCGTGGTCGGTGCCGACGACCAGGCCGCCGTTGGCGCCGGCGGCCGCGTACTGGACCACCATCCGCTGGCGGGCCTTGACGTTGCCGCGCACGAAGTCCTCGTGGGCGTGGTCGGTGAAGGTCAGCCCGGCGGCGAGGAGGGCGTCGAAGGCGGCGTCCGTCGCGGGCTTGATGTCGACGGTCAGCACCTCGTCGGCGCGGATGAAGTCGAGCGCGCGCTGGGCGTCCGCCTCGTCCGCCTGGACGCCGTAGGGCAGCCGCATCGCCGTGAAGCCGGCCCGGTACCCCTCGGCGCGCAGCCGCTCGACGGCGAGCTGGCAGAGCCGCCCGGTGGTGGTGGAGTCGACGCCGCCGCTGATGCCCAGCACCAGGGTGCGGGCGCCGGCGACCCGCAGCTGCTCGGCCAGGAAGGCCACCCGCCGCTCGGCCTCCTTCGCGGGATCGGGGACGGGCGCCACGCCGAGGGCGAGGGCGATCTGCCGCTGGAGGTCCGCGGGCGGGGTCTCGGTCATGCCGACTCCTTCGGGAAGGTCACACGGTGGGTGCCCGTCATCGTCGTCACCGGCGAGTACGGCGAGGTGGTGGCGGTGATGAACAGACGGTTGTTCTTCGGGCCACCGAAGGTGATGTCGGAGACGGGCTCGGGGACGAGGATACGGCCGATGAGGGAGCCGTCGGAGGCGTAGCAGTGGACGCCGTCCTCGAAGGCGGCCGCCCAGAGCCGGCCGTCGAACCTTCTTCGAGCGCCCGCCCAAGCCCTAAGCCTCCGCCCCGGTCTCGGTCACAGGCGCGGGGTGCCGCAGGATCTCCAGCACCACGCCGCCGTCCACGGTCTCCTGGGCGACCAGGATCGCCGCCAGCTCGTCCAGGTGGTGCCGGTGTTCGCCCAGCAGCTCGACGGCCCGGCGCTCGGCGCGGCGCAGCAGCGCTGCCACCGCCTCGTCGACCGCGCGCTGGGTCTGCTCGGAGTACGGGCGACGCAGCAGGTCCTCGGGGTGTTCGCCGAGGTACTGCGGGGAGCCGCTGGAGTAGCCGACCGGGCCGAGGTCCGGGGAGAGGCCGAACTCGCGGACCATCCGGGTGGCCACCGAGGTGGCGTTGGCGAGGTCGTTGGCGGCGCCGGTCGAGCCCTCACCGAAGACCGTCAACTCGGCTGCCCGTCCGCCGAGTTGGACGGTGAGCAGGTCGTTCAGGTAGCTCTCGCTGTACAGGTGCCGCTCCGCCTCGGGGAGTTGCTCGGTGGCGCCGAGCGCGACCCCTGCCGGGAGGATGGTCACCTTGGCGACCGGGTCGGCGTGTTCGCACAGCGCGGCCATCAGCGCGTGCCCGGACTCGTGCACGGCGACGGCGTGCCGCTCCTCGGGCAGCAGCGCGTTGGAGGACTCCCGGCGCCCGAGCAGCACCCGGTCGCGGGCGTCGTCGAGGTCGGCGGCGGTGATGGTGGCGCGCTCGGCGCGGACGGCGTTGATGGCGGCCTCGTTGATCAGGTTGGCGAGATCGGCGCCGGAGAACCCGGGGGTGCCGCGGGCGATCCGGTCCAGGTCGGCTTCCGGGGCGAGGGTCTTGCCCCGGATGTGCACGGCGAGGATGGCCGCCCGCTCGGCCTGGTTGGGCAGCGGCACGGTGACCTGCCGGTCGAAGCGGCCGGGGCGCAGCAGGGCCGGGTCGAGGGCGTCCGGCCGGTTGGTGGCGGCGATGACGACGATGCCGGTGCTCTGGTCGAAGCCGTCCATCTCGGAGAGCAGCTGGTTGAGGGTCTGCTCGCGCTCGTCGTTGCCGCCGATCCGGGAGCCGCCCGCGCGGCGGCCGCCGACCGCGTCGATCTCGTCGATGAAGATGATGGACGGCGCGCGTTTGCGGGCCTCCTCGAACAGGTCGCGGACCCGGGAGGCCCCGACGCCGACGAACATCTCCACGAATCCGGAGCCGGTCACCGAGAGGAACGGCACCGAGGCCTCCCCGGCGACCGCCCGGGCGAGCAGCGTCTTGCCGGTGCCCGGCGGGCCGACCATGATCACCCCGCGCGGCCCCTTGGCCCCGGCGGCGGCGTACCGCTCCGGGCTGCGCAGGAAGTCGACCACCTCGCTGACCTCCTGCTTCACCCCCTCGTACCCGGCCACGTCGGCGAAGCCGGTGTCGGGCCGCTCGGCCTCGATGATCTTCGCCCGGGAGCGGCCGATCGCGCTCAGCCCGCCGCCGAGCGACCGGGCGGCCATCCGGCCCGACCAGAGGAACAGCCCGCCGAAGATCAGCAGCGGCAGGAACAGCAGCAGGGTGGACCAGAGCGAGCCGCCGCTGTTGGAGCGGCTGGCGGTGACGTTCACGTGCTGGTCGGAGAGCGCGTGGCTGAGCTGGGAGGTGTCCAGGGCGGTGGGGATCTGACTGGTGAAGCGGGTGCCGTCCTTGAGCGTGCCGCTCACGCCGCCGGTGTCGTTGACGTCCACCGTCTGCACCTGACCGGCACCGACCCGGTTCAGGAAGTCGGTGTAGCCGTAGCTGGTGCCGGTCGGGGTCGACTTGGAGAAGAGGACGAGCACGAGCAGGGTGGCGAGGACGGCGAGCGGCAGCAGCCAGCGGCGCCATGAGGGGGCGGGGGGCTTGGGTGGGGGGCCTCCGGGGCCGGGGCCTGGCCGTTGCCATTGGCCCGGGCCTTTGCCGGGGCCGCCGGGGGTGGGGCCCGAACCGGGCGGGGTCGCACGGTGGTGGGCGGTGCGCAGACGCGTTCGTAGGATCATCCACGCTCACCGCCTCTCGGGCCACCGCCGGGTTCTAGCCTGAGCCCTGCTCGGGGGCTTGGTCGGGCCCTTGGCCGGGGCCCTGTTCGACCCATGGCTCGGGTCCCTGCTCGGGTCCCTGTTCGGGTCTCTGTTCTGGTCTCTGTTCTGGCCCCTGTTCGGGGCCTACCTCTCCATGGTCGGACGCTCCGGGCCCGGACGGGAGACCGAGCAGGTACCGACCGAACGCCAGCTGTCCGTCCGGCACGAACGGCCACCGCCGCACGGCCTCGGCCAGCTCGGGCAGGGTCAGCCAGCCGTGCCAGGCGATCTCGGCCGGATCGACGGTCAGTGGGCCCGGCGGCAGCACCGCCTCGTGGACGCCCAGCCAATACGGGGCGATCACGCCCCGGCAGCGGAAGGTGAACCGGTGCCGCACCGGGACGGCCAGCCCCAGCTCCTCCCGCAGCTCGCGCTCCGCCGCCGCGTGGTACGACTCCCCGACCTGTACGGCGCCGCCCAGCATCACGTCATGGTGCCCGGCGAAGCGGCTCACCGTGTCGGGGCGGCGGTAGACCAGCACCCGGCCGGCCGCGTCCCGGCAGACGGTGGTCGCCACCCGGTGCAGCCAGCCACGGCGGATCGCCTCGGCGCGGTCGACGACGCCGACCACCCGGTCGTGCTCGTCGACCCGCTCGACCCGGTCGCTCATCGCGCCTCCCGCACCCGTACGGCGACCAGGGTCACGGCGCCCGCGAGCAGCGCGCACACCGCCATCAGCGCCAGCAGCCGGGCCGGCGAGTCGACCTCGCCCGGCAGCCCGGCCAGCGACCACACGGCGTCCCGCAGACCGCCGCTCACCGGCACGGCCAGTGCGGCGGCGAAGGCGGCGGCCCTCCCCGCGCCGGGCCTCGGCCGGGTCACGGCGATGCGGAGGAGGACGTCACTGAGCAGGCAGAAGGCGAAGAACCCGCTGACGAAGACGGCGAGTTCGACCACGGCCAGCTGCCAGCCGGGCCAGCCCTCGCCGGCCGCCTGCCCACTGACCACCAGCGCCCCGGCCGACAGGCTCAACCCCGCCGCGGCGGCCACGGTGTGCCGGCGCAGGAAGCGGGTGACGGCCCCGAGGTCGGCCAGTGGCGCGGCGAGCAGCGCGAGGTCGTCCAACCAGTCGCCGCCAGGCCGCCGCCGTTCCTCGGGCGGCAGCTCCCGGACCGCCCGCCGCAGCAGCGTCAGGCACCACCCGGCGCCCGTACCCAGCGGCAGCAGCGCGGCGATCAGCCAGGTCGTCCGCCCGTCCCACAGCTCGCGCTCCGCCCGCAGGACCGCGGCGGTCGCGTCGGTGGCGACGGTCGCCGCGACCAGCGCGGCGCCGAGCCGGGCCGCGCGCAGCAACTGGTCCACCCGGTAACCGGGTTGCGGCCCGCCGCCGCGGCAGAGCCAGGCCCGTACGACCGTCAGGGCGGCGAGCGCGGGGACCAGGAAGAGCGTGAAGGACACCACCGCGTCGTACGGATCGGCCTGCCAAGGAATCACCGCGCGCAGCATTCGGGCCTGCGTGGTGACGTACGCGAAGGCGGTGAAGCCGACCGCCAGCGCCAAGGCGCCCCACAGCGCGCGCCGTTGTGTTCCGCTCATCGCCGCTCACCACCCTTCCCGCCGCGCACCAGCAGGTGCGACAGCCACGGCACCCCCGGGGCCACGTGCCGCGCCAACTCGTGCTCCGCCGGGAGGACCCGGACGAGCGTGCCCATCACCCCGACCGGCATCCGTACGGCCACCAGTCCCACCAGTCCCACCAGTCCCACCACGGCCAGTGCCGTCGCGATCGGCAGCCATCCCCATCCTCGCGTCAACTTCCCCACCCCCAGGGCGCGTTCGGTCGCAGGCGTCTCCTTCGCGACCGTGACGGCATAGTACACGCCACGTAGTACCTGTCGCGTAGTACTCGGCGCGTAGTATCGTGAGCGGGAACGACCGCATCCGAGGGAGTGAGCGCCCATGCAGGCGTACGACGCCCAGACGCTGGTGCTCTGCGCGCTGGCCGAGGGCCCGCTGCACGGCTACGCCGTGAACGCCGCGATCGAGCGGCTGATCGGCAAGAAGCTCGGCCCCGGCAGCCTCTACGGCGCGCTGACCCGCCTGGAGGCCAAGCAGCTGATCGAGCCCGCCGACGACACCGAGTCGCAGCCCCGCCAACGGCCGGTACGGCTGACCCCGCAGGGCCGGCGACTGCTGGAGCAGGAGCTGCGGTCGATGGCGAAGGTGGCCGCCGCCGGACTGGCCGGCCTCAGGGTGAACCCCGCGTGAGCCGCGAACGCTCCCGCCGACCCGTCGACCTCTTCCGGCTCTACCCCGCGCCGATGCGCGAGCGCTGGGGCGAGGACCTGGCGGAGGAGGTACGGGGGCCGGTTGGCGCGCCTGGCCCCGGCTACTGACCGCGATCGCGGACCTGTGGCTGCACCCGGCGATCTGGCCCGCCGACGACCGCACCCAACGGCGCGACCGGGCCGCGGCGCCGGCCCTCGCCGTCGCGCTGGCGACCGGGTTCGTCGGCGCACTGGCCGCCGAGCAGGGCGCCCGCCGGGTCGCCGCGCCTGGCGGCGACTGGGCGGCGCACCTCGCCCAGACCCTGCCGCTGGTCGGGCTGACGCTGGTCGCCCCGCTTCCCCGCCGCGACCTCACCGCGTTCCGCGCTCTGGTCGCCACCGCCGTCCGCCGCCTCGCCGCCCCCGCCCTTGCGGGCGCGGGCCTGGTGGCGCTCGCGCACTCGGCGCTGGGCTCGGCGGTCGCGGCCGGCGGCTACGGCCTCACTGCCTTCGCCTGCTGGTGGGCCGTGCCGGCCGTCGGCGCGCTGCAGACCTGCCGTACGGTGGCGGGCCCGGCGGGACGGGCTGCGCCGGCCACGCCGTCCCCGGTCCGGCTCAAGCTGGGCCTCGGCACCCTCACCGCCGCCGGGGTCCTCGCCGGGTCCACCCTGCTGGCCACCTGGACGGTCGGCCCCACGGCCACGGCACTGACCGCCGGAATCCTGCTGGTCCTGCTCGCCCGGCCGCTCGCCGCGGCCCTCAGGGACCTGCGCCAGACCGGAAGCCGACCCGCCGCCGACCGGCCCCCGTCCGGAAAGCCCGATGCCCCGACCGCGACCGTCATCGGCCGTCCCCCGGTCGGGGCGGATCAGGATCAACCGGCGACTCAGGAGAAGTCCAGCGACCCCGTCCGGGTCCGCTTGAGCTCGAAGAACTTCGGGTACCCGGCCAGCAGCCGGACCCCCTCGAAGACCCGTACGGCGTCCTCCCCGCGCGGGATCGCACTCAGCACCGGGCCGAAGAAGGCGACCCCGTCCACGTGGATGGTCGGGGTGCCGACCTCCTCGCCGACCGGGTCCATGCCCTCGTGGTGGCTCTTGCGCAGCGCGATGTCGTACGCGGTGCTGTCGGCCGCCTCGGCGAGCTCCTCGGGCAGGCCGGCCGCGACCAGGGCCTCGCGGATGAGGGTGTCGTCGGCGGCCCGGTCCTGGTCGTGCAGGCGGGTGCCGAGCTCGGTGTAGAGGTCGCGCAGGACGTGCTCGCCGTGCCTCTCGGCGGCCGCGATGCAGACCCGGACGGGACCCCAACCGGTGGTCATCAGGCGCTGGTAGCGCTCGGGCAGGTCGGTGCGGCCCTCGTTGAGGACGGACAGGCTCATCACCCGGAAGTTGAGGTCCAGCTCGCGCTGCTTCTCGACCTCCAGGATCCACCGGGAGGTGATCCAGGCGAAGGGGCAGACGGGATCGAAGTAGAAGTCGACCTTGGTGGCGTTCTTGTTCACGTGGACGATCCTAGGGATCGATTGGACCGCTCCCCAGAGCCAATCACCACCCGCCACCATGGGCCACTTCTCAGCTGCAGGTGGTCCCGTCCGCCGGCACCGTGCCGTCCAGCAGGTAGGCGTCCACGGTCCGCTTCAGGCAGGGGTTGCCGGTGTTGTAGCCGCCGTGGCCCTCGCCGTTCAGCGTCACCGTGACGCCGACGCCCGACCCCAGCTGCCGCGCCATCGTGCGGGCGCCCTCGACCGGGGTGGCCGGGTCGCCGGTGGTGCCGACCACCAGGATCGGGGCGGCGCCCTCGGCGGCGACCTCCGGGTGGTCGGCCTTGCCAGGGACGGGCCAGCCGGTGCAGCCGGTCAGGCCCCAGGCGGTGAAGGCGCCGAACACCGGGGAGGCGGTGCGGAACCGCGGCAACTGCTGCTGGACGTCCTGGTCGGAGTAGCGCTGCCGGTCGTCCACACAGGAGATCGCCCGGTTGGCCGCGTTCAGGTTGTTGTAGTGCCCCTGCGGGTCGCGCCCGAGCAGCGCGTCGGCCAGTTGGAGCAGCGTGTCGCCGGTGCCGTGCTGCATCGCCTCGGTGAGCCCGGAGGCCAGTGCGGGCCAGGTCAGCTGGCTGTACAGGGCGCTGGCGATGCCGGTGACGGCCAGGCTCTCGGTGAGCTTGCGCCCGCTGTCGGTGGGAAGCGGCGACTGTTCGAGCCTCTGCAGCAGTTCGGTGATCTTCGCCGTGCCCTCGGCGCCGCCGCTGCCGGTCGGGCAGGCGGCACCCGCCTGGCCGGCGCAGGCCTTCATGAAGTCGTCGAGGGCGAGTTGGAAGCCCTGGGCCTGGCCGAGCGCGGACTGCTGCGGGTCCTGGGTCGGGTCGACCACCGAGTCCAGGACGAGCCGGCCGACCTCCTTCGGGAACAGGTGCGCGTAGACGCCGCCGAGTTCGGTGCCATAGCTGATGCCGAAGTAGAAGAGCTTCTGATCGCCGAGCACCTGCCGCATCAGGTCGAGGTCCCGGGCGGCGCTCTCGGTGTCGACGTACGGCAGCACCGGCCCGGAGTTGTGCTCGCAGGCGGCAGCGAACTGGGCGGTGTTGTCATCCAGGGCCTTGACCGCGGCCGGGGTCTGCGGGGTGCTGTCGACGGCCACGCTGGCGTCCATCGCCCGGTCGCCCAGGCACTTCACCCCGGCACTGTCACCGACCCCGCGCGGATCGAAACTCACCAGGTCGTAGCGGGCGTTGAGGGAGGAGTAGGTCTCGGCCAGGGCGGGCAGGGTGGCCACCCCGGAGGCGCCGGGGCCACCGAAGTTGAAGAACAGCGAGCCGATCCGGTGCTGCTCGTCCTTGGCCTTCACGCGGATCAGCGCGAGGTCGATGGTCCCGCCGTCCGGCTTGTTGAAGTCCAGCGGGGCCTTGAGGGTGGCGCACTGCCAGTCGCTCGCGGGCGCGCTGCCGCCGCCCTGGGCGGTGCTCGGGGCCGGGCAGGCGCGCCAGTCGAGCTGCTGGGCGGCCAGGCCGGCGACGGCGGCGCCGGCGACCGGTGAGGTCGGCGCGGGCTCGGCGGCGGAGCGGCTGTCGCCCTGGCAGCCGGCGGCGGGGGCGAGCAGCACTGCAGCCAAGCCGAGCGTGCCGGCGCCGCGGACGACGGTGTGCATGGAGCGGTCCACCTCTCGGGGTCTGCCGCGCGGCGCGGTCTCGGGCATGCCGACCGCACCGGCGCGCGGCAGGGCGGCGTACGCCCCGGCGCGCGGCACCGTCGGCGCATCACAGACCCTAGGGGCCAGGGCGCGGCAGCGCCCGCTGGAAGCCCCGGACGGGGGGCGTGCGCCGTACGGGCTGTCACCGGCCGACCGGGTGAGGGTTCAACCGGCCCACCGGGTGGCCACCTGGCCGGCCGGCGGCCGCCGCGGCGGGAGGAGTGACACCGCCGTCGTGTTCGGTGCGCATACCTTGCTTCACCTGATATCTTGCATTGCATGGTACCTGGCATCACCAACCCCGAACCCGAGGGCGGCGCGCCCGACGGGCCGGTGGCGACCCAGCTGCGCAAGGGCGTCCTGGAGTACTGCGTCCTCGCACTGCTCCGGGACGGGCCGCGCTACGGAGTCGAACTGCTCCAGGAACTCGGCCGGCACCCGATGCTGGCGACCAGCCAGGGCACCATCTACCCGCTGCTGTCCCGGCTGCGCCGCGCCGGGCTCGCCGACACCTTCCTGCGCGACTCGGCCAGCGGCCCGTCCCGCCGCTACTACACCCTCACGGACGCGGGCCGCGGCGCTCTGGCGGAGTTCACCGCGCTCTGGCCGGCCTTCCGCGAAACCGTCGACCACGTCCTCGCCCCGGGAGACCACCCGTGAACAACCCCATCGAGCACCCCCTGGTCCGCGCCCACCTCGACGCGGTCGCGCGCTACACCGCCACGCTCCCGGCCGAGCGCCGCCGGGAGCTCCTCGCCGACCTGCGCGAGCACATCGAGGTCTCGCTCGCCGAGGGCCCTGCCGGCGACGACGCCGTCCGCACCGTACTGGAGCAGCTGGGCACGCCCCGGCAGATCGCCGACGCCGCCCTCGCCGAGGAGGGCCGGACCCTGCCCGCACCGGAGACGGCGGGCTGGACCACCCTCACCCTCGCCTTCGCGGTGCTCGCCCTGCCACTGGCCCTGGTCCCCGCCATCGGGTCGGCGCTCGGGCTGGCGTCGGCCGTCATCGCGGCGGTCCGGGTGGCGAAGTCCCCGCAGTGGACGCGGCGGGAGAAGCAGCTGGCGACCGCGCTGCTGCTCTCCCCGGTGCCGCTCGTGCCGCTGTTCGCCGTGGTCATCACGGCCACTGCCGGGAGGCTCACCCCGGGCGCGCTGCTCACCGCCTGCGCGCTGGGCTTCTGCCCGAGCCCGCTCGCGGCGTTCCGGCTGTCCCGCTCGGCGGCGCGGCTGCGCACGGCCGCCGGCGCGGCCTGAGGTGGGTCAGGCGGTCGGATGGAAGAGGGCCATGGCCTCGTCGATCCGCCCGAGCGTGACGAGCAGTGAGGCCCGCAGCGAGCGGTCCGCCGAGCCGAGGGCCGCAACGGCTTCCTCCGGACGACCCGCGTCGGCCAGCAGCGTCGCCAACTCCTCGGCCACGAAGGGGTCATCGACACCGGCCCGCAGCTCCTCGATCGCCTGCTCCAGGCGGCCGCAGGCCGCGAGCAGGCGGGGCCGGAGCCGGACGTACTCCCACGACGGGGAGTCGAATCGAGCGAGGACGCCGTCCAGGTACGTCAACCCCTCCTCGGCACGCCGCTGGTCGACGTACAGCGTGCACAGGATGTCCACGACCCAGTCCTCGCTGCCGCCCTTCGCCCACGGCAGGGCGCGCAGCACCCCGATCGCCTCGTCCCCCCGCCCGTGCCGGGCCAGGAGTAGCGCGAGCAGCACCGCCGGGTTCGGCGACTCCGCCGCGGCCGCCCGGTAGACGTCGACCGCGCCCTCGATGTCCCCGCGCAGCTCCAGCAGTTCGGCCAGGGCGGTCGCGGCGCCCCCGAGCGGGTCCTCCGCCGCGTACGCTCTCAGGTCCTCGATGCGCTCGCGCCGGGCCAACAGGTCGGCCAGCTGGTCACGGCCGTTGACCGAGGTGACCTTCCGGGTGCGCAGCAGGGCGACCGCCTCGTCCACACGGCCCTGTCGCTCGCGGACCACGGCCAGCAGGCCGACGACGTTCTCGGGCTCCGGAATCCCGAGCTCCACGTGCGGCCGGCCCCCGGCCGGTGCAGCGATCCTGGCCGCGAGCAGCTCCGCGACCTCCTCGTCCCGACCGAGCCCCTCGGTCACGTCGACCAGCGCCGCCGCGAACTGCGACTCCTTGACGTACGGCCGGAGCAGCTCGTACGCCGCCTCGCCCTGCCCGTGCCGCGCCAGCAGCCGGGTGAGGTACGCGAACGCCGAGCCCTTCCCGACCCCGGCCTCCGAGAGCACCTGGACGAACGCGATCGCCTCCTCCGCGTACCCCCACCGTTCCAGCAACTCGGCGTGCACGCGGGCCGCGTTCCAGGACCCCGCCTCGATGTACGGCGCGAGCACGGCCAGGGCGTCGTCCTGCCGGCCCTCGCCGGCCAACTGCTCCACCCACGCCCGGGCGCAGTGCCAGTCGCCGAACGACGCTCCCTGTTGCACCCGGTCGAGGTGGCCGAGCTCAATGAGTCGGGCGACCAGGTCGGACGGTATCCAGTCCACGTACGTACCGCGGGCTCGACGGTCGAATTCAGCGGCATCCATGATCGCGCACACTACCGTCCGCAGGCGGCATCCTCGGCAACTTGGCCGGATCCGACCGCGATCGACATCACATCCGCCCCCGCGGCCACGACACGCCCCGGCGGCGGCGTTTCCCGTTCGCGGGCGGAAACCGGTCCGGGAGCTCAGCGCGGCTTCAGCCCCGGCGTGCCGCGCACCGCGTACGCCGGCAGCCGCAGCTCGCCCAGCACCGCCCGGGGCAGGCGCAGCCCGAACCGCCGCCCGACCGCGCCGAGGGCCCGGCGGCGGACGACCTGGTACGGCTCTCCGCCGGGGGCGCAGGGGGTGACCCCGTCTGCCTCCAGAACCTTGGCGGCGACCAACTCCGGCAGCAGCAGGTCCGGCTCCTGCCCCCAGCGCCAGCGCTCCTCACCGAGGCCGAACCCGCACAGCACCGCGCCGTCCCGGGCGTAGTCGAGCAGGGCCGGCGGCTGCTCGGGCATCGGGCGGAAGTGCACCACCTCCGCACCGTGTCGGGCTATCTCGGTGAGCAGCTCGCCGCCGGTCGAGTCGCCGTACTCGATCGCGAAGCACCAGCCGGCCGCCGCGCCGACCCGGATCACGCCGTCACCGTCGTCGCCGGGGCGGTAGCCCTCGATGTCCAGGCCCCAGATCTCCGTTCCGCTGATCGGTCCGGTCACGCCCGCCGGGTCGGCCCCCATCCGGCGGGCGAGCTCCGCGGGCGGGATCCCCCGGGCGAACACCACACCGTCGACCTGCGTACCGGCGTCCGCCAGCCACTGGATGCCGTCACCGCCCTGGCCCTCACCGCCGTGTGCACCGTCACCCATGACGCCCCTCCCCTCACGCCGGCCCGCGATGGACAGGCGCAGCCGGTCCGCACCCTAGCCGACACCACCGACAGGCAGCCCCCTGCGGCCGGGCGGACGACGACGGGGACGACGAACTCACCTGGGGAGTGCCGCCGTTCACCCGAGGCCCACCCGCGCGATCGGCGACGCCGCCGTCCGGCACGCGCTCGACTCCGTCGCCTGAGGGAGTTGTCCGCAGGCGAACCGGTGGCCCGATCGATGTCAGTAGTCGCTGGTAGCGTGCCTTTCCGTCAATGCAACGTCAGCGCGACGGAGAGGTGGCATCCAGTGGTCGATGTGGCGCGTCACGAGGTGGCCCCCGAGCGGCTCGTGCACGCCCTCGATCCAGGAGGCACGCGCGGCCGCTTCGTCGCGCTCTGGAACTCCCTCCACGAGGACGGGCTGGAGATCGCCACCATCCGCCGGATGGCCGACGAACTCCTCGACCACCTCGGCGCGCTCACCACGGGCGCCGACCCCGCGCTCACCGGCGCCGACGCCCGTCTCGTCCTGAGGACGGCGGCCGAGTGCTCCTTCGGCGTCCTGGACCTCGGCACCTACCCGGAGGGCGACTTCACCGTCGACTTCCCACTCATCGGCCGGACGCTGGACAGCGAGGAGCTCCGCTTCGATGACACGGCGGACTTCGCCCCCACGGCCGACACCTGGGTCGACGTCTTCGCGATGTGTGTGATCAGCGGACTGTTCTGGGACGGGTCGTACCGGTGCTACATCGTCCTCGCCGAGAGCTACGCGCCCTCGGTGCGCAAGGGCCTGCCGTACTCCGACCTGACCTCCGTCTCCCACCCGGCGAGCCTCGCCGCCATGGACGCGCTCTGCCGGTACGCCAACGTCCCGGACCTCCCGCACCTCGCGCCCGTCCCGGCCGGCGCCCCCGCGCTGCGCAAGCCGGACGCCGAGGAGCGCGCGGCCGCCGCCCAGGCCCTGGACGCCGTAGGCGAGCTGAGCCCCGACCAGCACCTGCTGCGAGCCCTGCTGACGAACGACCGGCAGACCTTTGAACAGGCCCTCACCACCCGACTCGTCCACCACCGCGACACCACCCCCGCGGACGCGCCGCCCCGCGCGCTGCTCCCGGTCGTCCCGATCGCCCTCGCCGCCCTGGCCGTCCAGGTCCACGGCTGGGAACTCGGCATAACCTCCGGCTACCTCCCGGCCGGCCTCGTCCAGCCCCGGGCGGTGGCTGCGTGAAGGACTCCCGCAAGGTGGCGCTCTGGCTCCAGTGGACCGGCGTGCTGTCCGGCCTCTGCTTCGCCGCGGGCCGGGTGCTGTCCCTCGACAGTGGCACGAAGCCGCTGGTGGGCCTCATGGGGCTGCTCTTCGTCCTGTTCACCGTCGCCAGCTTCGCCGTCGGCGCGGTCTGGCTGCGCCGCTCCCGGGCGAACGCCGAGCTGTTGGCTCCCGGCAGCCAGCCGTTCGGGTCGGGCCTCGCGACGGCGGGCTGGCTCGTCCCGGGGCTGAGCATCGTGCTGCGCTGGCCGCTCATGCTGGGGCTCTGGCGCGGGAGCGGCGTCCGGGGAGCCCCGGTGCTCATCCACCTGTGGTGGGGCGCCAGCCTCGCCACCACAGTCCTGGGCGTGCTCACACAGGCCCATGTCCTGGGGAGCGCAGCCGGCCTGACCGCCACAGGGCTCAACCTGCTCCACTCCGTCCTGTTCGCCGTCGCCGTCCGGCTCATCACCGCCCGTCAGGTCGAGGCGCTGGACCTGCCGCCCGCGCGGCCGGAGCCGGACGCGCCTGCGCCGGAGAACAGGGCCCAGGAACAGCGGGCGGACAGCGTCACGCCGTGAGACGCACCTCGCGGGCGACCACCCGACCAACCGTCCGGAGGCCGCAGGCTGGTAACGACCGCACCTGCGCACCGACCCCGTGGAGGAGCCCCGCCATGACCGACCGTCCGCTGTCCCCCGCCGACCGGCCCCTGCTGGACGCCGCCGAGCGCGGCGACCTCGACGCCGTCCGCGCGACCCTGGCGGCGGGCGCGAGCGTCGGGGCCCGGGACGCCGACGGCACCACGGCCCGCGCCCACGCCGAGCGGCGGGGCTTCCCGGACATCGCGGCCGCACTGCGGGCGGCGGAGGGCCAGGCGGGCCAGGAGTGCCAGGCCGGCCAGCCGGGCTGAGCCTCAGCCCCAGCCGGGCACGGGCGGCAGCGGCCACCGCGGCAGCTCCGGCAGCGGACCGTCCGAACGCAGGTCCGCAGCCGGGGCGCGCCCGGCGAGCCAGGCGAGCAGCGTGTGCCCCGGGGCGCGCACGACCGGGCCCTGCTCGCCGAGGGGCCAGGTGCGGCCGAGGTCCTCGGCGCCGATCCGGGCGAGCGCGACCCGCCGGGCGGCCAGCGCCGCGACGCTCTCGTCCAGCGCCCGCCGGACGAAGTCGTCCGGCCAACTCCTCGGCGAGTAGCCGATGTTCAGATCCACATGGTGCACCTCAAGCTCCCGCCGGGCGCGCCACAGGAGGTACCAGACCGGGTGTCGCCACCCCGCCAGGGCGGTGACCAGCACCGCCCGACGCTCGGCGGGAAGCGCCGCCGCGTCCGCGAGCAGCCCGTCCAGGCTGCCCCGCAGGTCCGTGACCAGCGCATCGGCGCCCCGCCCCGCGCCCTCGCGCAACTGCCGCTCCAACTCGGCGGAGTCGGCGCGCGGCCCGGGCGGGGTGCCGGTACGGGCCACGGCGAGCATCCACCGATAGGCGTCGGCGCTGCGGGCGACGTGGGTGAGGACGTGGCCCCGGCTCCACCCGGGCAGCAGCGACGGCTCCCGGGCCTCCCAGTCGGTCAGCGCCCCCACGCTCTCGCCGAGCCGCTCCGCCGAGGCCCGGACCGCCGTCACCAGCTGTTCGAAGTCCATCGTCTCCATGTCGGCCTAACGCTCTTCCTCGGCCAGCGACTTGACGCCGGCCAGGGTCGCCGCCATCCCACCGCGCAGCTCCTCCAGCCGAAAGGCGACGATCTGCTCCTCGATCTCCGGGCGGGCCTCGATGGCCAGGGTGACCCCGCTGCGGCCGGGGCCGATGACCACCGACTGGCGCACCCGGGTGCCACCGTCCTCGGGGGTCAGGTCGAAGCGCCACCGGGCCAGCGAGCCCGCGACGTCCGACACCGGGCCACCGTAGCGTCCGTCCACGTCCATGACGGCCCAGGCGAAGGCGCGGCACTCCGCCAGTTCGATCACCTCGGAGACCGTCCGCCAGTCGCGCATGTTCACCCGCCGGTTGTGTCCCTCGAAACGCGCGCCGACCGCGGGACCGTCCGCGCCGTCCAGCCAGGCGACCTGGTGGAGTTCCGGGCTGAGCCGGGCCGGCAGAGCGATGTCGGTCACCGGCTCCCAGACCCGCTCCACCGCGGCCCGGACGAACACCTCGCACTGCGCACCCGGATCGTCGGCGTACCGCATCCCGCTCCCCCTCCACGCCTGATGTCACTGTTGCAGCCGTTGTGGCTGTCGTAGCCGGTCCGGCCGGGTCCTACGGGTCGGCACCCGCCGTACCCCCGCCCCGGCGTCCGGAACACCGCGAAGGCAGCGGGCGGGTTGCCGCCCTTCTCGCGGGCCCTGCGATCGATGATCGATCCTGCCGAACATCCAAGTCAATCCACCGGTTTGCTGGGACACTTCCAAGCACTACCTTGGATCCCCGTGACCCTTGACGACCTCCGCGTCTTCGCCGCCGTCTGCCGGGCCGGCTCCCTCAGCGCCGTCGCCCGCGACCTGGACTGCAGCCAGTCCGCCGTCAGCCAGCACGTGAAGCGTCTGGAACGCGAGCTCGGCCTCACCCTGATCGAGCGGCACCCGCGTGGCGTGGTGCCCACCAAGGCCGGACACCACCTGCAGACCGCCGTGGCCACCGGCCTGGGCGGAATCGACCACGCCCTGCGCACCCTCGCCGAACTCGCGCGCGGGGAGGGCGGATCGGTACGGATCACCACCGGCGCCACCAGTATCCGGCATTTCATGTCCGCGGCCGTGGTGGACTTCCGGCAGCGCTTCCCGCAGGTCAGCCTGGAGTTCCAGACCGGGGTCTCCAGCCGCAACTGCCTGGAGGCGCTCACCGCCGGCCACGTCGACCTGGCCTGGATCACCCTCGGCAGCCCCGTGCGCGGCATCGACCAGCGGCCGGTGGTCGACCTGCCCTGGGTCCTCGCCGTCGCGGCCAACGACCCGCTCGCCGCCCGGGACCGCGTCGAGCCCGCCGACCTCCAGGACGCCCGGCTCATCGGGCTGCCGCAGAACTCGGTGTCCCGTTCCCAACTGGACGACTGGCTGGGCAAGTCGGGCATCCGCCCGGTCTTCGACACCAGCGTCACGGACTGGGACACCGCGATCCTGCTGGCCGAACTCGGCCTCGGCCAGGCCGTCGTGCCCGCACTCCCCGAGTGGCAGGGCCCCGGCCACCCGGGCCTGCGGCTGCTGCCGCTGCCCGACCTGCCCGGCCTCACCGTCGGCTGGGCGCTGCGCGACTGGGACACCCTGGGCCCGCTGGCCCGCGCCTTCGCCGACACCGTCGCGGCCCACTGCGGACGAGCGCCGACGCCCGTCAGCCCTCCGTCAGTTGCCACTCCCTGACCGACCGGAGGCCGCCCGCCGGCGCCCGCCGCAGGCCCTCCTCACCCGGGACGGCCCGCGGCAGCGCGGCGAAGTCCTCGGGCAGGACGTCCAGCAGACTCCGCACATGCTCCCCCGTGCGCACGGCCAGCAGCACCGCGCAGCGCAGCTGCCCCGGCAGTTCGGGGCGGTGGGTGAGGCCGTGCCAGAGGGCCGGGCGCAGGTAGTGCCGGCCGTCGGGCGCGGCGTTCGCGCGCACCCACCCCGGGTCCAGCCGCTGGCTGAGGCCGAGGTCGAGGGCCCGCTCCTCCAGCCGGAGCAGCGCGGGCGTGTCGAGGGCCTTCACCTCGCGGGGCAGCGCCGGTTCCGCAGTCATGCGCCCATACTCGCCGACTGGCTTCCACCGTCCGCGGTCGGCCCGGTGTCAGCGCGAGTGGACAGGGCTCGGTCATGATTCTCGACCTATTCGGCCAAGTAGCTGACTGACCATGGCCGTTGGGGTGATGGTCAGTCCATGGACCTACAGGCCATGC
>NZ_JBEXKB010000063.1:0-49312 GCF_040609455.1 Kitasatospora sp. NPDC004669 | reverse complement strand
TCCGGACACTGCACCATGGCACGGGCGGGCCACCCACCGCCCGCCCTGGTACACAGCGACGGCACCGTGGAGTACGTCGACCTGCCCACCGGCCCGCCACTCGGCGTGGGCGGCCTGCCCTTCGAAACCGCCGAGCTGCAGCCGGAGCCCGGCAGCGCGCTGGTGCTCTACACCGACGGGCTCGTCCGGAACCGCGAGCGTGACCTGGAGAGTGGGCTCGCCGCGCTGCGTGCCTGCCTGGCCGGCGCCCCAGCCGACGGATCACCGGAGGACACCTGCCGGGCGGTGTTCGACGCGCTGGTCCCACCACACCCGAGCGACGACATCGCCCTCCTCATCGCCCGCACCCGCCTGTTCGAGCCCGACCAGGTGGCCACCTGGGACGTACCCGACGACTTCGCCGCCGTCTCCCGAGTTCGCAACGAATGCGTCGCCCAGCTGAGCGCCTGGGGCCTGGAGGACCTGAGCTTCACCACCGAACTGATCCTCAGCGAACTGATCACCAACGCCATCCGCTACGGCGCCGAGCCCATCCGCGTCCGCATGCTGCGCGACACCAGCCTGGTCTGCGAGGTCTCCGACGGCAGCAGCACCGCCCCCCACCTGCGCTACGCCGCCACCATGGACGAGGGCGGCCGGGGCCTGTTCCTGGTGGCCCAGCTGGCCGAGCGGTGGGGGACCAGGTACACGGCCCGTGGAAAGGTCATCTGGTCCGAGCAACCGCTGACCGCACCCGAGTTCCAGTTCGAGGCGATGCTGCTGTAGCCCGGCCCGATGGACAGGGCGCACTACGACCGGCGTCAGGCCGAGCGCGAGTCTGAGGCGGAGTGCCGGCCGCCGGCAGCCGCGCCAAGGTCTCAGCTGACCGGCATGGCGGCCCCTTCGTCGAGCCGGTCGACGAGGATCATCGCCACATCGTCCGCCAAGTGGTCTTCGGTATGGCGGATCAATGCCTGGTGCAGTTGCTCAAGGAACTCCTGAGGGGTGGTGTTGAAGCTGATCGACTCCATGGTCTCCGGCAGAGGGAAGAAGCCGTTGCCGGGGTCGCGGGCTTCGATCACGCCGTCGGTGTAGAGAAGCAGACGGTCGCCCGGTACGAACGGATAGCCCTCCGGCGTCTCGGGAGGGCCGGTGACCAGGTCCTCCAGGCCCAGGGGCGGACGCGGCGAGGTGGGCATCAAAGCCTGGGTTCGGCCCTCGTGGAGTACCAGCGGGGGCGGATGGCCGCGGTTGACCACCTGCACGACGGGTTCGTCGTTCGACACCTGGGCGATGAGTGCGGTGGTGAATCCCTCCATCAGGGTTTCCTCGGGGAAGGCGCCCGGCACGGCGGCCTCGCGGCGCAGCGCGGCCGCGCAGTGATTCATGACCCCCACGAGGTCGTCCTCGTAGTGCACGACCACCCGGAACGCGCCCAGCGCCACGGCGACCGCGCGCATGGCATTGAGCCCCTTGCCTCGGACGTCCCCCACGATCATCCGGACGCCATACCGCGTCTGCACGGCCTCGTACAGATCACCGCCGACCTGCGCCCCGGTCCCGGCCGCGAGACACAGGCTGGCCGCCCGCACCGGGCCCAGGCGCTCGGGGACCGGCCGCAGAATGACCTCCTGCGCGCACACGGCGATCCGGCGGATTTGATCGAACTCGCTCCTCCGGTAGGCACGCACGACGCTACTGGTGATGAAACCGGCTGCAGAGACCAGAGCCAGAGCGAGGAAGTTGGTATAGACCTGCAGGGTGCCCCATGCCTGGTTGTAGGTGGCCGTGGTCACGCTGACCGCCAGTGCGAGAGCCACCGCCAGGGCCGTGCGCTTGGGGTCCATCGTTACCGCCGCCAGCGCCGGCACCGCAGTGAGAAAGGGGCCGGTATAGATGAAGTGGGCAGGGGTGAGTTCGATGATCAGCACGGCCAGCGCGATGACGAACGGCACGCACTGCGCCAGCGCGAGCAGGCCCCTGCTTTGACCGCCCACTCCTGGTCGAGAGGGTGAGCGGAAGAACGACACCATACATTCAGCCTGCCTCGCAGACGCCCTGGTGGCCTCCTAGGCGGCAGAACGCGCTGGCCCAGCCGGCCGGCCTTGCGGGCGTCGATACATCATCCGTGCAGGTCGCCGCCGCAGTCGGTTGTGCCGAACGATCGACGGGTGAGGGGTTCGTGGCGGACCGCCGGTCTCAGGTCGTCGTGGAGGGCTCGTTGGCGGCGGAGTCGGTGCGGCCGGCGCGGAGGAGTTGGTGGCCGAGGTCGATCAGGGCGCGGGCGGCGGCGTACTCGTCGCCGATCTCGGGGACGGGCGGGTCGTGGGGGTTGCGGCGGGCGTCGGTGCGGGTCTCCAGTCGTGTGTCGCCGGTGTCGAGGACGGCGTGGACCTTGGTGGTGTCGCCCTCCTCGAAGAGGTCGAGGCGCAGGGTCCACCGCTTGGTGCGCATCGGTGTCCTGGTGTGCGTGGTCATTTCCGGTCCTCCCGGATCGGCGGGCCCGGGGCGGCGGCCCCGGGCCCTGCGGTGACGGTGGTCAGCCGCCTTTGGTGATCTCGATGGTGCGGGCGGGTTTCTTGGCTTCGCCGATGGGTGCGCGGACGGTCAGGACGCCCTGGTCGTACGCGGCGGTGACGTCCTCGTCGCGGACGCCGGCGGGCAGACGGACGCTGCGGGTGAAGGAGCCGTAGCGGAACTCGGAGCGCTGCTTGTCCCTCTTCTCCTCGCTGCGCTGGGCCTGGACGGTCAGCACACCGTCGTCGACGCTGATGGTGATGTCCTTGTCGGGGTCGACGCCGGGGAGTTCGGCCTTGAGCTGGTAGACGCCGTCGGCCTCGGACTCCTCGATGCGGATCATGTGCTCGCCGACCGGCATCCGCAGGTCGACGGGGAAGTCCTCGAAGAGGTCCGGCAGGGACGGCCACCGGTAGCCGAAGGGGAATCTTCTGAGCAGGTCGCCGGCCATGGTGTCCTCCCGTGGGACAGGTCGTGCGGTTTCCGGGGTGTGGTCAGGGCGCGGTCTCGCGCAGGGCGCTGCGCGAGACCGGGACGAGCAGGTCGAAGAGTCGCTGGACGACGTCGCGCAGCAGGTCGTCGACGGTGAGCATGCCGACGGGGCGGCCCTGGTCGAGGACGGGCAGGCGGCGCACGTCGGCGCTGCGGAAGACGCGGTACGCCGTGTCGAGGTCGTCGTCGGCCTCCACGGTGGTGACCGGGGTGGTCATCAGGTCCGTGACCGGTTGCGCGGGGTGGGGGCCGTGGGCGAGCCCGCGGACGGTGAGGTCGCGGTCCGTGAGGATGCCGAGCAGGCGGCCCCGGTCGATGACGAGGACGCAGCCGACGGCCTCCCGCTCCATGACCAGAGCGGCCTCGAAGGCCGTCGTGCCGAGACCGACGGTGACCGGCGGTGTGGTCATCAGGTCTCCGGCCTTCATGACGCGCCGCCCGTTGGGGTGCCGTTCAGGGAGACCCTGACGTCCGGCGGGTTGTCCAGCGTGTTCTTCACCGTGCAGTGGCGGATGACCGCGAGCAGGCCGGCTTCCCGCTCGGGCGGCAGGCCGGGAGCGGTGACCTCGATGGAGACCGAGGCGATCCGGGCCGGTCGGTCCTGCGCCATGATGTAGTCGGCGGTGACGTGGAGGCCCTCGCGGTTGAGGCCGTGCCGGTCGAGGTAGCCGCCGGCGTAGTGGGCGGTGCAGGAGGCCAGGGCGGAGGCGCACAGCTCGACCGGGGTCGGTGCGGCGTCGCCGCCGCCCGCGTCGACGGGCTGGTCCACGGTCAGGGCGTGCGACCGGATGCCGATGGCGTACAGGTCTCCCGCCACCGGATCGACCTCGATCCGTCCGGGCCGCGGAGCCTGAGGCCGCTCCAGGGCGGCGGCCTGGCGCAGCAGCATCCCGGCCAGCAGCCGGGCCTCGGCCGGAGCGAGCGAGATCCAGACCTGGTTGGCGTCGTACGGTTCGAGGGCCGTGTCGAGCACGATGCGACCGCTGTCCGGCAGGACTTCCGGGGCGTAGCGGGACACCGCGAGGGTCCGCCCGGCGGCGGTGTGCATCAGCTGCTGGGTGGTGGTGCGGGAGTCGTCGGTCAGCACGGCCGTGCCTCCGGTGTTCAGGGCCCGGCCGGGTGAGCCGGGCCTCCACCACCAGCAGACCGCCGCCGGGCGCGCGGCGGCAGGGCCGTTCGGCCCTCCAGCGGTCCCCATCGCCCGTGCCGGCGCGGGCCGACGGGAGCCGGCGGGGCCGGCGCGGGCGCTCGGGGGCCCGCGGAGAGACCCGGGAACCGGTGTCCTCGACACGGCAGGCCGCCCGGCCGGTGAACCCGGGTCGTTGGGCCCTCGCCGGGCACCGCCGAGGCGGCGGATCCTTGAATCGCCGGCGCTCCCCGCCGGTGGCAGGCAGTGAACAGGCAGCAGGGAGTGAATCTCGATGACCACCGGAACCGCCCTCACCGCCGCCGACCTGCGTCTGCTGGCCGAAGCCGGAGGCCTGGCACCCTCGCTGCACAACAGCCAGCCCTGGCGCTTCCGCCCCACCCCCGACCTGCTCGGCCTGGAGGTGCACGCGGACCCGGGCCGAGCCGTCCCGGCAGCCGACCCCGACGGCAGGGCGATGCACATCTCGATCGGCGCCGCCGTCTTCAACCTGAGAGTGGCCGCCGCCCATCTCGGCCGCGAGGCCGCAGTCCGACTGCTCCCCGCAGGGGAAGACGCGCAGCCGCGCGCGGTGCTCGACCTCTCCGCGCAGGCCGGCTCACCGCGCCCCTTCGGCGCCGACCTCTACCCGGCCATCGCCCAGCGCCACTCCAGCCGCCACCCGTTCACCAACCGGGACGTCCCCGAGGCGCTGGTCGCCGACCTCATCACAGCGGCCCAGGACGAAGGCGTCACCCTGACCGTGCTGGAGGAGTACGGGGTGCGCCGGGTGCTCACCCTCACCTCAGAGGCCGAGGCCCGGATCGCTGCCGATGTCACCCGTGAGGCCGAGACCCGCCGCTGGCTGCGCCTCGAACCCTCCTACGACGGCATTCCGCTCGCCGCCCTCGGCTCTCACGACCGCGACGCCCGGGTCCCGATGCGCGGCTTCGCCGGCCACCCGCCGCGCCACACCACCCCGGCCGGCCGTTTCGAGGCCCTGCCCCAACTCGCCGTCCTTGAGACCCACTTCGACGGCCAGGCCGACTGGTTGCGCACCGGACAGGCGATGCAGCGCGCCTGGCTGCTCGCCACCGTCCACGGCCTGCGCGCCTCCGTCCTGCACCAGGCCGTCGAGATCCCCGACACCCGCTGGCGCCTGCGCGACCCCGCCGAGGGCCCCGCCCACGTCCAGCTCGTCCTGCGTCTCGGCTACGGCCCGTCCGGAGCCACCAGCCCGCGCCGCCCGGTGGAGGACGTCCTCGACCCGGCCGACGGCTGACGGGACCGCCGGGGCGGCCCGCCACGTTCGGCCCGGCCCGCGTGCCGCCGCTTCGGCGGGACCGCCGGGTCCGACGCTCGCCTCGATCCGTCCGCGGGTGGCGATCCGGTCGTCGGGTCGACGCCGGAGACGTGCCGGACGAAGCCACCGGTGGGTCGAATCCGGTGGATTGCTCCGCGGCCCGCGCCGGTTCGCGGGGCACAGGGCTCACCCGGCGGCACCCTCGGGCGGGGGCGGCACGACGACGACGGGGACGTGGGCGTGGTGGACGATCTCGGTGCTGGTCGAGCCGAGCGTGAGCCGTCCCCAGAGGCCGGCGCCGCGGGTGCCCACCACCAGCAGGCTGGCGTCCTGGCTCGCGTCCAGCAGGACCTGGGCGGGCCGGCCGCGGTCACAGCGCACCTCGACCTCCACGTACGGCTCGCCGACCTGCTGCCGCAGTTCCTCGATCGAGTCGGTCACATCGCGGGCGACGGCGTCCTGCAGATGCGGCGACGGCTCGCCGCTCGTGCGCCAGCCCGTCAGGGCCGTGCCGGGCGGCTCGGTGTGTCCGCCGCCGTAGGCGCAGACGGCCCGCACGCCGACCCCGCGCAGCTGCGCCTCGCGGAGAGCGAAGAGCACAGCCCTGCGGGCGGACTCCGAGCAGTCCGTACCGACCACGATCGGAGCTACGGGACCAGACGCGGGAGTGGTGTTCACGGGGACCTCCAGGAGGTACGGCTGACGGCGGGCTGTCCGGCTCGGCGAATCCGGCGGACCCGGACGATCGAGGGAGGCGCGGGTACCGGTTCGTTCGCCGTCTTCATGATCCTCCGGCACCGGCGAGGCGGCACGTCCGTCGTCCGGTAGGCCCCGGCCGCCCTGGACGCTCGCCGCCGGCGGCGATGGCGCCACGCCCGGCCGCCACCCGGGACCCGGAGTGCACTCCTCCGCTACAGGAGCGATACCGCCGCGGCGGCTGGCGGAGCTGTCGTGCTACGGGATCGACGGCAAGGCGTCGCTGCTCGGGCGGCGCGGGTGACTCCAGGCGCCTGGCCGCGCGGCGCCCGGCCACGCCGCCGGCGACCGCGGTCTGTCGGGTGCCTGCGAACTCGCAGGGCATGCGCGGGGCCGCGCGACCGTGCGGCAGCGGATCAAGGGGTGCCGACGCGTACCGCGGTGGTCGCCAGAGTGGTGTAGTGCATCGTGAAGCGGCCACCCAGAGCGTCGATGGCATGGCCGACCGCGCCCAGTATCTCGGCCGGCTGATCGGGACGAAGTCGGGTGAGGCCGCCGGTGGTGGGGAGCAGGTCCAGCCACTGGTCGCGCGTGTAGGACCGCTCCCAGTCGAACCGCCACTGTTCCGGGTCGTCGAACTGCCCGGTCTCGCGGATCTTGTCGGCGATCTTCGCGTACCCCGCTTGGTACATCTCCAGTGGACGTCGAGCCGGCTGACCGCTGAACGGGGAGTCGGGCGCCACCTGCCGGTAAGCAGCCGCGAACGGCTCGGCCACCTCGGCAGGAGGTTCGAATACATGCCCGAAGATCGCCAGGCGTCCGTTCGGACGCAGCACCTGGGCCGCCTTCGCGGCGCCGGCGACCGGGTCCACCCAGTGCCACGACTGGGCGGCGATCAATGCGTCGAACACTCGGCCGGCCGGCTCCCAGGCTTCGAAGGTCGCCACCTCGACCCGCAGGCCGCGGGCCTGCGCGAGGTCGGCCATCCGTGCATCCGGCTCGACACCGAGCACGGCGCAGCCCGCGGCCTGGAACTGACGGGCCGCGATGCCCGTGCCGCAGCCGACGTCGAGCACGTCGGGCCCCGGGCTCCCGGCGGCGATACGCGCCACCAGGTCATCGGGGTAGTCGGGTCGGGCCTGGTCGTAGCGTTGCGCGTCCGTGCCGAACGATTCGGCTGTCTGCCGAGCCTGATGCGGCTGCTCCGGTTCGGGCTGCTCTCGCGGTAAAGTGGGCATGCGTTCACTTTAGTGGGCAAGCGCCCATATGCCAATGGATGCCAGGGGCCTGGCGTACGAGAGGATCTGAAAGTGCCGACGGGGGTACACCTTCGCGACGCGCGGCAGCAGCTGTTCGACGCCGCCGAGCGCGTGCTGCTGCGGGATGGCCCGAACGGGCTGACCAGCCGGGCCGTCACCGACGAGGCGGCCTGCGCCAAGGGCGTCCTGCACCGGCACTTCACCGACTTCGACGCTTTCCTCACCGAGCTCGTGCTCGACCGGGCCGCGCAGCTTGAGACGCAGGCGCACGCGCTGCGCGAGACCGTCGGCACCGGCACCGTGGCCGATAACCTCACCGGTGCGCTGACCATGCTGTTCGGGCCGGTGCCGGTGGCGATCATCCCGCTCATCACGTTCCGGGACGAGTTGCGCGCGCGGCTGCGGCAAGCCAGGCCCGGAGGCGGCATCGCGATCCTCGCCCAGGTCGCGACCGCGGTCTCCGCCTACCTGGCCGACGAGCGCGCAACGGGCCGCATCTCGGCCGACGCCGACATCGACTCACTCACCCTCTCCTTGGTCGGAGGCGGGCATCTCCTGTTCGCGGACCGCGACTCCGACCCACCGACCACGGCAACCGTCAACAAGCTGGTGACCACGGTGCTCGCCGACGTCGTGCAGCGGCGGCCACGCTGAACCTGACGTGCGGCCCGCAACGGTCCACGCCGAAACGCCCGCCGGGGGGCGCCCCGTCGGCGGGCGGCACGGCCGCGCAGTTCGCTCAGTAGGTCGTGCGGATGGTCAACGCCGAGCGGGCCGAGGCCGGTTGCGGCCCGCTGCGGATCAGCCCGCAACTCCGGGCCGCCGCCCAGGCCCACTCCGACGACACGGGTGCCCACAACCACTACGGCATCGCGCGTAGACCATGCGCGTAGACCGTGCTTGACCTGTGGGGTTGATCGCCCCTACGGTTCGGGGGATCAGCAGTCCCCCACGCCGGTTCGACGGGCGAGTCACGCCCTCCCGGCCTGCGGCAGAAGGAGCGATCCCCTCATGCTCGAAAAGACCCTGACGTCCCGTGCGCGGAAGATTCCCACCCTCGCCGTCGGCGTCGTCGTCGGCGCGGTGGTGGCCGGCGGCGGACTGGCCGCGGCGGACGCCTCCGCGCCCAGGACGGACCGTCAGATAACCAACATGACGGACGAGGTGGCCAAGATCAAGGCGTACTACGGCGACACCGTCGACGCCAACGGTGAGCACTGGGCCTCCCCGGACAGCAACTACGCCGCCCAGGTCAAGGGCATCGAGACCCAGGCCCGCAAGTACCTGGCCCAGCGCCTCAAGCACGGCCAGTCCGGCAAGAAGGCCATCGTCCTCGACGTCGACGACACCACGCTGTCCACCTACAACTACGAGTTGGAGACCACCTTCGTCTACAACCCGGCGAGCAACGCCAAGTACATCGCCACCAAGACCATGCCGGCCGTCTTCGGCATGAACGACCTGGCGAACTGGGCCCAGCAGCAGGGCTACACGGTCTTCTACATCACCGGCCGCCCCGAGGAGCAGCGCACCGCCACGGCCGCCAACCTCGCCGCCGTCGGATTCCCCGTCGCGGACGGCGAGCACCTGTTCATGAAGAACAAGACGGCACCCGCGCCCTACCTCCCGTGCGGGGCGAACTGCACCGTGACCGAGTACAAGTCGGGAACGCGGGCCCACATCGAGAGCCTCGGCTACGACATCGTCGGCAACTTCGGTGACCAGAACAGCGACCTGGCCGGCGGCCACGCCGACAAGGGCTTCAAGCTGCCCAACCCGATGTACTACCTGCCGTAGGGCCCGGCGTCACAGGGCCTGCCGTGCGTCGGTCCGGAGGTGGTACGGGGCCCCGGCGGGCTCCGGACCTCATCGCCGCGATCCTCCCGCACGGAGCGGCCGCCTGACCGAGCGGGCACGCCGGTTGCCCTCCCCGTGCGGGGAGGGCAACCGGCCTCGGTTCAGGCGATGTTGACGGCGGTGTCGTCGAGGACGAAGGAGGTCTGCTTGGTGTAGTCCTCGGCGCCGGTGAACTTGAGGGTCACGGTCTGGCCGGCGTAGCCGGACAGGTTGAAGCTGTGCTGCTGGTAGCCGGCGGCCGCGTTGACGTTGGAGTAGGTCGCCAGGGTGGTGCCGTTCGCGGTCACCTTCAGCGTGTCGAAGGCGGTGGTGTTGCTCGCGGCGGTGTCGATGTGCAGCCAGAAGCTGAAGGTGTAGGTGCTGCAGCCGGCCGGCAGGGTCACCGTCTGGGCGAGCGTGTCGGTGTTGGTGGTGCCGTACCCGTCCAGCCAGGCGTCGTACGTGCCGGAGTGCGGCGGCTCGCTGGAGCTGCTGTTGATGGTGCTGGTGCCGCTGGTGTTGGTCTCCGTCCAGCCGGCCGTCGAACCGGCCTCGAAGCCGGGGTTGGTGAGCAGCTGGGCCGCGGTGCAGCCGCCGCCGGTGGACTGGACGGTCCAGGTGAAGGTGACGGAGGAGGACGGGCCGGTGGAGTCGGTCGCGGTGGCCGTCACGGAGTAGGTCCCGGCGGTGGTGGGGGTACCGCTGATCAGACCGGTCGTGGCGTTGACGCTCAGGCCGGTGGGCAGGCCTGACGCGGCGTAGCTCAGGCTTCCGCCGGCGGTGTCGGTGGCGGAGAGCTGGAGGCTGGTGGTGGTTCCGGCGGTGGCCGTCCGGGCACCGGGGTTGGTGAGGGTGACGCTGCCGGTGGTGCTGCCGCCGCTGCCGGCGGCGAGCCAGGCGGTGGCGTTGAGGCCGAGCGCGGCGTCGGTGCCGGCCGGGTCGTTCCAGCCGTTGTAGACGGTCTTGCCGGGTTCGCCCGTGCCGTCGTCGATGGCCGAGCTGTCGCCCCAGAGGGCGACCCGGCCTTTGCCGAAGCTGCTGGTGACGAAGAAGGCGCCGGTGCTGCCGGAGTAACCGGTGCGGTAGACGATGCCCTTGACGGAGGGGTTGTCGGCGGGCTTGAGGGTGAAGGTGGTGCCGTTGCGGATGATGCTGCCGGCGACGGTGCCGAAGGGGCCGTGCAGGACGGGGTCGGTGGCGTCGTTGACGGCGGTCGGGTTGTCGGTCTGGATGTTGAGCAGGTCGACCGAGAGCCCGAACGGGTCGTTGCTGTTGACCGAGTTGGTGGTCATCAGGTCGTTGATGATGGCGGGGGAGTCCCAGCCGTCGTTGTTGCGGTCGCTGCCGGTGTGGTCGGAGATCAGGAACAGCCCGCCGCCGTTCTGGACGAACGTCATGACCGCGGTCTTCTCGGAGTCGCTCAGCCGGATGTTCGGCTCGGGCAGGACGAACTCGTCGAAGTTGGCGAGGTCCAGCGCTCCGCCGGTGCCGTAGGTGATGGTGGAGCCGCTCGGCAGGGTCTTGAGGCTGTACTGGCCGGTCTTCTGGAGAGCGACGCCCCAGCTGGAGATGGCACCCGTCCAGTCGGTCTCGGACTGGGGGTTGGCGTTCTCGCCGAGCGGGTCCGGCTGGCTGGTGCTGATGATCCAGTCCGCGTTGCCGGCGGTCTCCGCCTTGCTGTTGTCGAACAGGACGCGGTGCTGCGTGGTGGTGGCGGTGGGCGTCACGGTCGCCGCCACGGCCCGGTGGGGTGCGGCGCTCGCGCCGGCGAGCACGGTCAGGACGACGGCGCCCAGGGCGAGCGGGCGGATGGCGTGGGTGCGTCTGAGCATCGGTCAAGCTCCTTGTGCCGTGGGGGTACAGGGGGCGGTGCTACGCGCGTAGGCGCGCTGGACACCGTTCCATGATGGGGTAAGCGGAGCTTGAACGGAACGCGACCAATCGGAATATCGCAGCGGCCGGCCGGCCCGGGGGTTCTGCGGGTCGGCCTTCTGATGTGCTGTGGTGCGCTGTGGTCGATCTCCCCCGTGCACGGCCTGAACGCCGGGCACGATCACGGCGAGGACCCTGCTGCGGGCACAAGTGCACCGGCCAGGCCTGCCGGGGCGGGCCGGCCTGGCCGGCGGAGGTTCAGCCGTCGGTCGGGTGCGGGTGCCGCGCCCGGCCGGTTCATCCCGGCGGTCGGCCGATGTCGCGGCCGAGTTCGAGGGCGAGGATCTGGTCCAGGCGTACGAAGGTTTCGAAGCGGGCGCCGTCCGGCAGGGCGGCCCGGGCCTCCAGTGCGTGCAGGGCGCGCACCGCGACCCGGGCGTCCAGGTCCTCGTTCAGGCCGTCGAAGCCGCCCTGGACCATGTCGGCTTCCGGCGGGCGGGAAGGTTCGCAGGCGAGATCGGCCACCAGTGCACGCCAGCGGGCCAGCCGCGCGGCGGCGTCCGCCAGGTCGTCGGCGGTGATCCGGATCGGGGCGGTGACGGCGTGTTCGAGGAAGGTGAGGCGCAGTGCGAGGGGGTCGTGCTCGTCCAGGGTGATCGAGGCAAGCGGTTCGGCTCCGGAATCCGGACGGGCGGGCCGGGGCGCCGTCACCGGACCGGTGACCAGGAGCGACGGGGCCGGCGGGCCGGGACGGGAAGGTGAGCGGCTGGTGATCGACAGGTCGGCCGCCGTCCGGCCTTCGTCGCCGCCGTGGCGTGTGCTGAGCCGGGCGGGCGGGTGCACACCGAGTCGGTCGGCGGCCTTCAGCAGGGTCCGGGTCTCCTCGCCGGGGGTGTCCGGGACGACGAGTTCGACGACCACCTGCAGGCCCTGGGCCTCGGAGGTGCGGGCCAGTACGTCACCGGCCACCAGGGCTCGCAGATCCCCGAGGCCGAACGGGTGGCCCTGCTCACCGACGTCGACGGTCACGTGCAGGAGTCCGGCCCGCTGTGGGTGGATCTCGGTGCGTTGCCCGGTGCGGGCGTCGGTGATGCGCAAGGGCGTCTCCCTCTCGGCTCGGTGGTGTGTGGCCAGGATGCGGCACCGCCCGGCTCGTCGTCGGTACGGCCGTCGCCGAGTCGGGCGAGTTCCCACTGAAGGTCCTGGCACAGGCCGCGTGGGCGCCGGACCCGGACGGTCCGGGTGCGGCCACGGCCGCGGGCGGACCCCGACGGGCCCCGGGGGTGGGGCCGGGCGGCCCATGCGGAATCCCGGGACGCGGCGGACAGTGGAACGTAGCGGGCCGCCCACCCAGGGCGGTGCCCGGGACCGGCCCGAGGACAGCCCCATGGACACCACCACCGCACCGCTCGTGGAACTGGACGAGCAGGGCCTCGCCGCGCTCGTCGAGGCCCTGCGGCAGCGCGGGTACACCGTGATCGGGCCCACCGTGCGGGACGGCGCGATCGTGCTCGCCGAACTGGCCTCGGCCGAGGAGCTGCCGTACGGGTGGGGCATGGCGGCCGAGGCCGGCACCTACCGGCTTCACCGGCGCCAGGACCGGGCGGCGTTCGCCCACTCCGCCGGGCCGCAGTCCTGGAAGACCTTCCTGCACCCGCCCCGGGCCCGGCTCTGGCAGGCGGCCCGGGCCGAGGACGGCACCGTCACCGTCCGCGAGGACGACGACCCGCCGCCCCGCTACGCCTTCCTCGGCGTGCGCCCCTGCGACCTGCGCGCGATCGCCGTCCAGGACCGGGTGCTGACCGGCGGCGCGTACGCCGATCCGGTGTACGGGTCGCGGCGGGCCGGCGCGTTCGTCGTCGTGGCCGAGTGCACCGAGCCGAGCGCGGTCTGCTTCTGCGCCTCGATGGGCACCGGCCCGGGCCTGCCGCAGGGATCGTCGTACGACCTGGCGCTCACCGAGACGGTGGAACCGTGGAGGTCCCCCGGGCCGGAGGCCGGGGGAGGGCCGCGCTACACCGTCCGTGCCGGTAGCCCCGACGGCGAGGACGTCCTCGCCGCACTCCCCACCCGCCCCACCGACGGCGAGCACGCCCGCCGCGCCGTCGCCGAGGCCGCCGGGCGCATGGGCCGGACCATGGACCCCACCGACCTGCGCGCGCTGATGGCCGGCACGATGACCGCCGAGCGCTGGGACCAGGTCGCGAACCGCTGCCTGACCTGCGGAAACTGCACCATGGTCTGCCCCACCTGCTTCTGCACCACCACCGAGGAGACCACCGACCTCACCGGCGACCACGCCGAGCGGTGGCGCCGCTGGGACTCCTGCTTCGACCTCGACTTCTCCCACGTGCACGGCACCGGCCCGGTCCGCAGCTCCGCACGCAGCCGCTACCGGCAGTGGCTCACCCACAAACTCGGCACCTGGCACGACCAGTTCGGCTCCTCGGGGTGCGTCGGGTGCGGCCGCTGCATCGCCTGGTGCCCGGTCGGCATCGACCTCACCGAGGAGGTCGCCGCCCTGCGCGCCGAGGCCGCGGCATCCGAGGCCGTACCACCCGAGGGAGCACCGTGATGCACCCGATGACCCCCGCCCCGTACCGGGTGCTGGCCCGCCACCGGGAGACCGCCGACACCGTCACCCTCGACCTCGTGCCCGCCGGCGCCGCCCCGCTGCGTCCGTTCCGGCCGGGGCAGTACGCGATGCTGTACGCCTTCGGCACCGGGGAGATCCCGCTCTCCACCAGCCGGATCGACGGCGCCGTACTCGGCCACACCGTTCGCGCGGTCGGAAAGGTCAGCGAGGCGCTCTGTCGGGCCGAGCGCGGCGACTGGGTCGGCTCCCGCGGCCCGTACGGCACGGTCTGGCAGACCCCGCCCGCCGGCAGCGACGTACTGATCGTCTCCGGCGGCATCGGACTGGCCCCGTTGCGCCCGCTGATCGAGGAAGTACTCGACCGGGTAGGGGAGTTCGGGACGGTCTCGGTGCTCACCGGGTACCGCGACCCGGGCGATCAGCTGTTCCTCCACGACCTGCCGCGCTGGTGCTCCCGGGCGGACGTCCGGACCACGGTGGACCGCCCCGAGCCCGGCTGGCGTGGCGCCGTCGGGCTCGTCACCGGTTTGCTGGACCGAGCCGACTTCCGGCCCGAGCACTGTGCCGCCTACCTGTGCGGCCCCGAGGTGATGATGCGCGCCACCGCCCGGGAACTGCTGCGCCGGGGCGTGGCCGCCGAGCGGATCCGGGTCTCACTGGAACGCAACATGCGCTGCGCCACCGCCTGGTGCGGCCACTGCCAGCTCGGCCCGGTCCTCGTCTGCCGGGACGGCCCGGTCTTCGGCTGGGACCACGCCGAGGGCCTGCTGTCCACCCCCGAGCGGTGAGCGCCATGGCCGGTTCCCCGCGCCTGGCGGTCTGGAAGTTCTCCTCCTGCGACGGCTGCCAGCTCACCCTCCTCGACTGCGAGGACGAACTCCTCGCGCTCGCCGGGCGGGTGGAGATCGCCTACTTCCTGGAGGCCTCCAGCCGCGAACTGCCGCCGCCCTACGACCTCTCCCTGGTCGAGGGCTCCATCGCCACGGCCGCCGACCTGGAGCGCGTCCGGCGAGTCCGCGAGCAGTCCCGGTACCTGGTGACCATCGGCGCCTGCGCCACCGCGGGCGGCGTCCAGGCGCTGCGCAACCTGGCGACCCTGCCCGAGTACCAGGCCGTCGTCTACGCCCGGCCCGAGTACGTCGACAGCCTCGACCAGTCCACCCCGATCGCCGCCCACGTGCCGGTCGACCTGGAACTTCGCGGCTGCCCGATCGACAAGCGGCAGCTGCTGGAGGTCATCACCGCCTACCTGGCCGACCGCAGACCCGACATCCCCACCCACAGCGTCTGCTTCGAGTGCAAGCTGCGCGGCACCACCTGCGTCACCGTCGCCCACGGCACCCCGTGCCTCGGACCGGTCACCCAGGCCGGCTGCGGCGCCATCTGCCCGGCGTACGGGCGCGGCTGCTACGGCTGCTTCGGGCCCCTGGGCGGCCCCAACGGCCGGGGAAGGCCCAACACCCGGGCCCTGCTGCCACTGCTGCGCCGCGACGGCGTCACGGAGGCGGACGCCGCCCGGCTCTACCGCACCTTCAACGCCGAGGCCCCCGACTTCGCGGAGGCGGCCCGGCAGGCGACCGAGGAGGCCGGATGACCCACCGCACCGAGCGGCTGCTCACCGTCGGCGCGTTGGCCCGCGTCGAGGGCGAGGGCGCGCTGCACATCGCCGTCCGCGACGGCGGGGTCGAGGACGTCCGGCTGGAGATCTACGAACCCCCGCGCTACTTCGAGGCGCTGCTGCGCGGCCGCCGGTACACCGAACCGCCCGACCTCACCTCGCGCATCTGCGGGATCTGCCCGGTGGCGTACCAGATGAGCGCCTGCCAGGCGGTGGAGAACGCCTGCGGGGTCCGAGTGGGCGGCCGACTCGCTCAGCTGCGACGGCTGTTGTACTGCGGGGAGTGGATCGCGAGCCACGCCCTGCACATCTACCTGCTGCACGCCCCCGACTTCCTGCACCTGCCGGACGCGCTGGCGCTGGCCCGCACCGACCCGGCCACGGTGCGGCGCGGACTGCGGCTCAAGAAGGCCGGCAACGAGATCCTCGAAACCCTCGGCGGGCGCGCGATCCATCCGGTGAACGTCCGGCTCGGCGGCTTCCACCGGCTGCCGACCCGAACCGAACTCGACCACCTGGCAGCGGTGTTGCGCCAGGCCCGGACCGACGCCGAGTCCACCCTCGGCTGGGTGGCCGGGTTCGACTTCCCGCCGCTGACCGTCCGGCACGAACTCCTCGCGCTCACCGAGCCCGACGGCTACGCCATCGACTCCGGTACGCCCACCGGCACGATCGCCGGCCCCTTCGACGTGAACGACTTCGAGCGGCGCGTCCGGGAGCGTCAGGTGCCGCACTCCACCGCGCTGCACGCCACCCTCGACGGCCAGCCGCACCTGACCGGGCCGCTCGCCCGCTGGAACCTCGGCAGCGGGCGCCTGCCCGCCGAGGTCCGCGTGCTGGCCGCCGAGGCCGGGCTCGGCCCGCGCTGCGACAACCCCTTCCGCAGCATCGTGGTCCGGGCGGCGGAGGTGCTGTGGGCCGTCACCGAGGCGCAGCGGATCATCGAGCGCTACGAGCCGCCGCCCGCCCCGGCCGTCCCCGTCCCACCCCGGGCGGGCACCGGGTACGGCGCCACCGAGGCCCCGCGCGGGCTGCTCTACCACCGCTACGACCTGGACGCGGACGGCCTCGTCCGGCGGGCCGTGATCGTGCCGCCGACGGCGCAGAACCAGAGTGCGATCGAGGCCGACCTGCGGGCCTTCGTCCAGCCCCGACTGCACCTGGACGACGCCGAGTTGACCCGCGCGTGCGAGCGGGCGATCCGCAACTACGACCCGTGCATCTCCTGCGCGGCGCACTTTCTCACCCTCACCATGGACCGGAGGTGACGATCATGGGCGGCGAACGCGTCGTGGTCATCGGCGTCGGCAACGAGTACCGCCACGACGACGGCGCCGCCGTGGCCGTCCTCGCGCGGCTCGCCGCCGACGGGCCCGACGTCGACCGGCTCACTCTGTGCGACGGCGAGCCCACCCGGCTGATGGAGCTCTGGGAGGACGCCGACCTCGCCGTGGTGGTCGACGCGGTGCACGGCCACCCCGGCGAACCGGGCCGGATCCACCAGATCACCGTCGACGCCGACCACCTGCTCGCCGATCCCCTCGCCGACGAGGAGGCGGCGGCCGGCACCCACGGCCTGGGCCTCGGCCACGGTGTCGCGCTGGCGGCCGCCCTGGGGAAGCTGCCGCGCGAGCTGCTGATCCTCGCGGTCGAGGGCGCGGACTTCTCCGTCGGCGAGGGCCTGAGCCCGGCCGTCGCCGACGCGGTGCCGCGCGTCGCCGCCGAGGTGCGCCGGGCGGTGGAGGCCCGGCGATGACGACCCGGCGGGGCGGCGCTCGGCGCCCGGCGGCGCCAGGAACCAGCCCAGGGTGACGGCGAGGTCCCAGGGCGAGACCCCGGCCCCGGTCATGTCGTGACCTTGGCGACGAAGGCGGCGAGGTTGGCCACCGTGCGCCGGATCTTCTCCTCGACGGTGAGCGACTCGTGGAGCCGGGTGCCGACCTCCCGCTTGCCGCGCACGTAGAGCGAGCAGGCGAGGTCGCTGCACATGTACGCGCCGACGGAGTTGCCCTGTTTGCCGGCCTTCCCGGCCAGCGGCGCGACCAGCAGCGAGACGCCCCCGGTGTGGGTGGTCACGCAGAGCGAACAGATGCTGCGGCGGGCCTGCCAGGAGGCGGCGCTGGAGGAGCGCAGCGCGACCGCCACCGTACGGCCGTCCAGCTCGACCGCGAGGAAGGCGCGATCGGGGGCCTGCGGGTCGCGCCACCCGAGGAAGTCCAGGTCGTCCCAGGGCTGTTCGACCAGGTCGCGGGGGACGTGCAGGCGCTTCGCCTCGCCCTTGCTGCAGTTCACGAAAGCGGTGCGGATCTCTTGCTCGGTCAATGGCTTCATAGGAGGCACAGTAAATAACCTAGAGGTATTAGGCAAACGTATAATGGCCCCAGGCGATCGAAGGGAAGCACATGGCACGCGTAGGGCTGAACGCGGAACGACTCACTCGGGCCGGGGCGGAGCTGGCCGACGAGGTCGGCTTCGACAAGGTCACGGTCTCGGCGCTGGCGCGCCGCTTCGGCGTCAAGGACGCGAGCCTGTACTCGCACGTCAGGAACTCCCAGGACCTCAAGACCAGGATCGCCCTGCTCGCGCTGGAGGAACTCGCCGACCGGGTCGCCGCCGCCCTCGCCGGACGCGCCGGCAAGGACGCCCTGGCCGCCTTCGCCAACGCCTACCGCGACTACGCCCGCGAACACCCCGGCCGCTACGCCGCCGCGCAGCTCGAACTCGACTACGAGGCCGCGCGCAACAGCGCCGCCGTCCGGCACTCCCGGATGACCCGCGCGATCCTGCGCGGCTACGACCTCGCGGAGCCCGACGAGACCGACGCCGTCCGCCTGCTCGGCAGCACCTTCCACGGCTACGTGACCCTGGAGCGGGCGGGGAGCTTCCAGCACACCCCGCGCACCGCCGAGGACACCTGGTCGCGCATCCTGGACGCCCTCGACGCCCTGCTGCGCACCTGGCCGACGGCCTGACGTCGGGGCTGCGGCGGAGTCAGCCGCCGTAGCCGCCCCCGCCGGGGGTGCGGATCTCCAGGGCGTCTCCGGCCGCCACCTCGGCGCTGCCGCACCCGGGCAGGTCCTCGACGGTGCCGTCGGCGCGCAGGATCCGGTTGGCGCCGAGGTCGCCTGGGGAGCCGCCGTCCAGGCCGTACGGGGGGACCCGGCGGTGGCTGGAGAGCAGGCTGACCGTCATCGGTTCGCGGAAGCGCAGCCGGCGCAGCGCGCCGTCGCCGCCGTGCCAGCGGCCCTCGCCGCCGCTGCCGGGGCGGACGGCGAACTCCTCGACCAGGACGGGCAGGCGCCACTCCAGGACCTCGGGGTCGGTGAGCCGGGAGTTGGTCATGTGGGTCTGGACGACGTCGGCACCGTGGAAGCCGGGGCCGGCGCCGGAGCCGGAGGCGATGGTCTCGTAGTACTGGTGGTGCTCGTTGCCGAAGCTGAGGTTGTTCATCGTGCCGGAGCCCTCGGCCTGGACGCCGAGTGCGGCGTAGAGCGCGCCGGTGATGGCCTGTGAGGTCTCCACGTTCCCGGCGGCGACGGCGGCGGGGTACTCCGGCGCCAGCATCGAGCCGGGCGGGACGACGATCCGCAGCGGGCGCAGGCAGCCGTCGTTGAGCGGGATGTCGTCGGCGACGAGGGTGCGGAAGACGTACAGGACGGCGGCGGTGACCACGGCGGAGGGGGCGTTGAGGTTGCTCCCGAGCTGGGGCGAGGTACCGGTGAAGTCGACGGTGGCGCTGCGGTCCTCGCGGTCCACCCTGACCTCGACGGCGATCACGGCGCCGGAGTCGGTCTCGTAGCGGTAGCCGCCGTCGCTCAGGCCGTCGACGGCCCGGCGCACCGCCTGTTCGGCGTTGTCCTGGACGTGCCGCATGTAGGCCTGGACGACGTCGAGGCCGAAGTGGTCGATCATCGCGTTGACCTCGTCGACGCCCTTGCGGTTGGCGGCGATCTGGGCGCGCAGGTCGGCCAGGTTGGTGTCCGGGTCGCGGGACGGGTACGGCGCCCCGGTGAGCAGCCGTACGGTCTCCTCCTCGCGCAGCCGCCCGTCCACCACCAGCGGCCAGTCGTCGAAGAGCACGCCCTCCTCGTGGATCTCCCGGCTGGCGGCGGGCATCGAGCCGGGGGTGATGCCGCCGATCTCGGCGTGGTGGCCGCGCGAGGCGACGAAGAACAGCACCTCGCGGCCGCCCGGGTCGAACACCGGGGTCACCACGGTGATGTCGGGCAGGTGGGTGCCGCCGTGGTACGGGTCGTTGACCGCGTAGGTGTCGCCCGGGCGCAGCTGCGGGCCGCGGCGGCGGATCACCGCCTTGACGGTGGTGCCCATCGAGCCGAGGTGGACCGGGATGTGCGGGGCGTTGGCGACCAGGTTGCCGTCCGGGTCGAAGAGCGCGCAGGAGAAGTCCAGGCGCTCCTTGATGTTGACCGACTGGGCGGTGGACTCCAGTCGGGCGCCCATCTGTCGGGCGATCGCCATGAAGAGGTTGTTGAAGACCTCCAGCAGGACGGGGTCGGCGGCGGTGGTGACGGCCTCCTCCGTGCGCGTCTCGGTGTGTTCGAGCAGCAGGTGCCCGGCGTCCGTCATTCCCGCCCGCCAGCCGTCGTCCACGACGGTGGTGGCATTGGCCTCGGCGATCACGGCCGGGCCGGCCACGGTGTCGGACGGTCGCATCGACTCGCGTCTCAGCAGCGGGACCCGGCGCCATCGGCCGCCCGTGTACAGCGGCACGTCGGTGGGCTCCGGCGCCTGCTCGGGGGCGGGGGAGAGGGTGTCCAGTTCCGGCTGCTCGGTGAGGCCGGTGCCTTCGACGGCCAGGGCCTCGATCACCAGCGGGCGGTCCATCAGGAAGGAGTAGGTGGCCCGGTGCCGCCGCTCGAACTCGGCCCGCATGTCGGCCGGTTCGCCCAGCGGGACACCGATCGTGGTGTCGGTTCCCCGGTAGCGCAGCCGGGCCCGGTGGGTCAGCCGGATCCGCTCCGGCGGGGTGCCCTGGTCGAGCAGCTCGGCGGTGGCGGCCGCCGCCAGTTCCTCGGCGAGCGCCCGTACGGCGGCCATCTCCCCCTCCGTCAGCGGCTGTTCGACGGCGTGCTCGCGCAGCACGGCGGTGTCGGCCAGGCCGATGCCGAGGGCGGAGAGCACCCCGGCCATCGGCGGGACCAGCACGGTACGGATGCCCAGCGCCTCGGCCACCGGGCAGGCGACCTGGCCGCCCGCGCCGCCGAAGGTGGTCAGGGCGTAGCGGGTGACGTCATGGCCCTGCTGGACGGAGATGCGTTTGATCGCGTTGGCGATGTTGCCCACCGCGATCCGCAGGAAGCCCTCGGCCGCCTCCTCCGCCGTCCGGTCGCCGATCTCCTCGGTCAGCTCCGTGAACTGGCGTCTCGTCAGCTCGGTGTCGAGCGGTTGGTCGCCGTCCGGCCCGAAGACGTGCGGGAAGTGTCCGGCCTGGATCCGGCCGAGCAGCAGGTTGGCGTCGGTGACGGTCAGCGGCCCGCCGTTCCGGTAGCAGGCGGGGCCGGGGTCCGCGCCGGCCGAGTCCGGCCCGACCCGCAGGCGCTCGCCGTCGAAGCGCAGCACCGAGCCGCCACCCGCCGCGACGGTGTGGATGGCCAGCATCGGCGCCCGCAGCCGCACCCCGGCGACCTGGGTGGTCACCACCCGCTCGTACTCGCCGGCGAAGTGCGACACGTCGGTGGAGGTGCCGCCCATGTCGAAGCCGATCACCCGGTCGTGGCCGGCCAGTTCCGACATCCGCACCATGCCGACGATGCCGCCGGCCGGACCGGAGAGGATCGCGTCCTTGCCCCGGAAGTGCCCGGCCTCGGCCAGGCCGCCGTTGGACTGCATGAACATCAGCCGGACACCGGGCAGTTCGTCCGTCACCTGCCGGACGTAGCGGCGCAGGCCGGGGCCGAGGTAGGCCTCCACCACGGCGGTGTCCCCGCGCGGCACCAGCTTCATCAGCGGGCTCGCCTCGCTGGACAACGACACCTGGTCGAAGCCGAGTCGCCCGGCGAGGCGGCCGATCTCCCGTTCGTGCGCGGGGTGCAGGTAGCTGTGCAGGCAGACCACCGCCAGCGAGCGGATGCCCTCGCGCAGGCAGTCGCGCAGGTCCTCGGCGAGCCGGTCGAGGTCGGGCGGGCGCAGCACCTCGCCGTCGGCGGCGATCCGCTCGTCCACCTCGACCACCCGGGCGTACAGCGGCTCGGGCAGCGTGATCCCGCGGGCGAAGATCTGCGGACGGTTCTGGTAGCCGATCCGCAGCGCGTCCGCGAAACCGCGGGTGATGCACAGCGCGGTCGGCTCCCCGGTGCGCTCCAGCAGGGCGTTGGTGGCCACCGTGGTGCCCATCCGGACCGAGTCGATGCCCGCTCCCGCAGGGAGCAGGGCCCGGATCCCGGCCACGGCGGGGTCGCGGTAGCGGGCCGGGTCGTGCGAGAGCAGCTTGTGGGTCAGCAGCCGGCCGTCGGGGGCCAGCGCGACCACATCGGTGAAGGTCCCGCCCCGGTCCACCCAGAACTGCCAGCCCTTGGAGGCCATGACCGGCTCCCTCCGCCGTGCCGCGTGGCGCCCCGCGCGCGGGAGGCCCCGAGCCCTGGGACCGAGTATCCGACCGGGCGAAGTGAGCGGGCAAACGGGACATACTGGGCATGCCGGCCGACCCGGGGGACAACGGAGGCAGCGATGAGGACCACGACGGTAGGAGTGCTCCGCGAGACCGCGCCCGGCGAGCGCCGGGTGGCCCTGGTGCCCCGGCTGGTACCGGCCGTCGGCCGACTCGGCGCGACCGCCCTGGTCGAGCCCGGCGCCGGCGCCCTGGCCGGCCACCACGACGCCGACTACCGCGCAGCGGGCGCCGTCGTGGTCGGACGGACGGAGCTGCTCCGCCGCTCGGACGTCCTGCTCGGCATCCACCCGCCGAACGTCGACCCGGTGCGTGAACTGCGCCCCGGCCAGGTACTGGCCGCGCTGGTGCGCCCGCACCGGATCCCGTACCTGGTCCGGCAGTGGGCCAACCGCGCGGTGACGGCGATCGGCCTCGATCTGGCGCCGGACCTGCCCGCCGCCTACCCGCTGGACGCCGAGGCCTCCCAGAGCAGGCTGGCCGGCTACCGGGCGGTCCTGCTGGCCGCCACCCGAATGGACCGCTGCCTGCCGCCCTGGGGCACGGCGGACGGGCTGTTCGACCCGGTCCGGGTGCTGGTGGTGGGCGCCGGCCACGCGGGCCTGCAGGCGATCGACACGGCCCGCCGCCTGGGCGCACCCGTGAGAGCGGTCGAGCTGCGCCACCGCGAGCGCGCGGCGGTCGCCGCGCTGGGCGCCGAGCTGCTGGACCTGCCCCGGCTGCACCCGGTCGCGGACGACCCGGAGCTGTGGGAGACCGTCGACCGTGAACGCCCGGCCTGGGTGGCCGGCCTCGCCGAGGCCGTCGCCGACCATGACATGGTGGTGACGGCCCTCGACCTGCCCGGCCGGATCCCCCCGGTGCTGCTCCACACGACGGCGGTCGCGCGGATGCGGCCCGGCTCGGTGCTGGTGGACCTGGCAGCCGGCCCGGAGGGCGGCACCATCGAGGGCGTCCGGCCGGACACCACCACACTGGTCGGCGACGGGGTGATCGCCGTCGGCGCCGGGGAGCTCGCCGCCCAAGTGCCCGCGACCGCCTCGCTCGCGTACGCCCACAACGCGCTCGCGCTGCTGGAGCGCCTGCTGCGGGGCGGGGAGCCTGCGGCCGACCCGGTGCTCGGGCCGATGCTGGTGACCGACCGGGGCATGGTGCGGCACGAGCCCACCCGGCGGTTCCTGCAGGACGTGACCGCCGTCGCCGGCCTGCCGTAGCGCCTCGGGCCCGGGCCCGGACGACTGTCGGCTCTCAGGCCCGGACGGCTTTCAGACCGCGGCGCGCGCGAACAGCTCCGCGTGGCGGGCGATCGCCCCCGCGTGGTCGGCGCACCGCCGGTAGCAGCAGGACAGCAGCACCAGGTCGGCGGTGTCGACCGGGTCCGTCTCCTCCCCGCGCAGCAGCAGTTCGTACAGCAGGCGCTGCCGCTGGGCGACCTCGTGCAGCTCGGTGAGCACGTCCGCCACGGCCTCCGGTGCCCCGGACTCCAGGGCGGCCGCCGCCCGTCCGACCAGGTCCAGCGCCGCGTCGGCGATCCCGCGCAGCGGGACCAGCAGCCGATCGTCGAACGGCTCGCGCCCCTGGCGCGCCCAGGCCGCCTCCAGCAGCCGCTGCACCAGCTGTCCGAGGGCCTCCACCTCGCACCCGACGTGGACGCCCACGACGACCTCGGCCCGGCCGCCGAGCGTCCCGGCGGTGTCCTCCTCGATCCGGGCCCGCAGCTCGGCCAGGGCCTTCTCGGCGCCCGGAATCCCCTCGCCGTCGCCCTCCGCACCGGTCAGCGCGGTCGTCGCGCCGCCCAGCGCGGTGCGCGCCAGCCGTACCAGACCGGCCAGCTCGCCGAGCAGGGCGCGGTACCCGCCGCCCGCGCCGTCAGGCATCGCGTCCACTCCCGTCCTCCGGCCCCTCGACCAGTGTCCCTCCGCCAACGCGGGCCGTCGCGGCCGCGACGGGCGCAGCGGGCTGCGGGCGTCCCCGTCGGGCCGAGCCGGGCCCCGGGGGACTCCCCGGCCCGGTCACGACGAACCGCCCTTCACCGGCATCAGCCGCACCCAGGCCCTGGTCCGGCGGACCCGGCGCGAGCAGGCGCCCGGCCGGTGGATGTCCGACCTCGACGTGCTGGACGTGGTCCGCCTGTTCGACGACGACTACCCGGCACTGCGCGAGGACGTCCTGACCGCTGTGCTGGACGACCTCGCCGGCGCCGAGGGCACGACGACCGACGCGTACGCGCGGGCCCGGCTGGGACTCGACGACCGCTCGCCGCTGCCGGAAGCCCTCACCCGCTGGTTCACCGAATCGGAACCGGCCGGGCTCACCGCCGCGGACCGCAACCGGCTCCTCATGGTGCGGGTGTGGCCGGTGTGGCAGTCGGTCGACTGGAGGCCGGCGGTCCTGGCGCGGCTGCGCGAGTCCGGACGCTGGGACGAGTGGTGTCACCTGGTCGCCCGCGCGGACGCGGCCGCGGAGGAGACCCGCCACCGGCTCGTGGTCCCGCCGCCGGCGGTGTGCGCGAAGCTCTTCCTCCGGCACTGGCGCCGGCCCGGCACGTCCGCGCAGGTCGAAATGGTCCGACGGGGATTCTCCGGGCCGGAGGAACTCGGCCGTGCGGTCCGGCCGTTCTTCGCGTTCGACGTCCGACGCGGGCGGGAGAACGCCGCCGCACGGTGAGCGGGGCGCAACCGTTCGCGGGGCCGGACCCCTCGGGGTCCGGCCCCGCCCGACGGCGCGGCGGCTCGGCGGCGGGGCGCCGCGTGGTGCGGTCCCCGGTCAGACCAGGCCCGCGCCCCAGGCACGGGCGCGGTCGAGCTCGCCGGTGCGCAGCGGGCCGTCGGCGCTCTCCACGATGAAGCCCTCGGGCTCGGCGACCACGTCGTAGTGGTGGCTGGAGAGACGGTGGGCGATGCCCTCGGCGGCGCCGCCGGCCCCGGGCATGGAGACGCGGGTGTCGAAGGCGGCGGCATAGGTACCCGGTTCGGTCTTCGGCAGGTCGTGGAACCAGGACCGCAGACCCGGCCCCTCGGCGGTCTCCCGGGCTTCGGCGGCGGCGTCCTCGTGGCCCTCCTTGCGGCTCTCGGACACGGCGGCCATCCGGCGGCTGAGCCCGGAGGACATGCCGCGCAGGTGCGTCGGTCCGCCGACCACCAGCAGGTCCGCGGACCGGGTGAGGGCGGCGTCGACCTCGGCCACCGGCATGCAGTCGACGGCCGCCTCGGGGTCGGCCTGGTGGACGCCCTCGGCGATCGCCTCGGCGATCTCCCGGGTGTTGCCGTACATGCTTTCGTACACGATCACGGTGTGCATGGTCTCCACCTTTCGTCACTCCCAGACTCGCCCCGTGCTCGCGGCCCGCGCACGGGCCGTTCGGCCCGGATCGGGCCGTCGGGTGGACTGGATCAACGTGGACCGGATCAACGTCGCGAGGCGGGCACGGTGATGACCGGGCGGTGGGCGCGGTGCAGCAGGCCGTGCGGGACGGAGCCGAGCCGCATGCCGGTGAATCCGCCGTCACCGCGGCGGCCGACGGGCGGCCTCGGCGACGGTCACGGCGGTGACCCGTCAGTCGGCGAAGAGGTGCGGGTGGGGCGGTAGGGTCGCCGCAGCGTCTTCGGGTGCGTGGTGGTAGTGGTGGATCCGGGCGTCCGGGCCGGGGAAGTACTCGGTCACCCGGTCGCTGTCGGACCAGCGCACGTCGTACGGCGGGCTGCCGTCCGGATGGTGCAGGCCGACGATCTCGCCGTCCCTGCGCGCCGCGCCCGGCCGGGTGCCCTGGACGATGATGCGGTCTCCCACGGCGGCCTTCATGCCGTCCTCCCTGGGTCGGTGCCGGGCCGGGGTGCGCCCGGTCGTCCGTTACTTCCATGGCACCACCCCGGACGGGGCCCGGCAGGGGCCGGACGGTCCCCGGGTACCGGGCCCGCCGGCCCGAGTACCGGGCTGCCGTCGGGCGGTGCCTCTCGTCCGCGGTGACTCCGCGGCGGGCCCCGCCGCGCTGGTCGGGGCGATGGCGGACGGCCTCACAGGTGGAAGCGGCGGGTCTCACCGGGCCGGATCGTCGCCTCGGTGCCGCGCAGGTGGATCCGGACCGGCTCCTGGCGGTCCTCGCGCAGGCTGACCGTGACGGTACGGCGGTCGACGGCGATCGCGACACCCCAGTGGCCCCGGTAGCGCAGGTCGAGTTCCAGCCGGCCGAGGGCGGAGGGCAGACGCGGGTCGAGCCAGAGGGCGTCCTCGCGGACCTCCAGGCCGGTGTAGCAGCGTTGCAGCAGGTCCACCGCGCCCGCCATGGCGCCGAGGTGGACGCCCTCCGCCGTGGTGCCGTGCTGGGTGTCGCGAAGGTCGGCCACCAGGGCGTCGCGGAAGTACCGCCAGGAGGCGCGGCGGTCGGAGCGGGTGAGCACCCAGGCGTGCACCACGGAACTGAGCGTCGAGCCGTGCACGGTGCGCCGCAGGTAGTAGTCGGCGGTGCGGCGCAGCAGCTCGTGGCCGGCCGGGTGGCCCAGGCGTCGCAGCAGGTCGCGGACCTCGCGGGCGGAGAACAGGAACCAGAGCATCAGCGCGTCGGCTTGCTTGGAGGCCTTGTAGCGGTTGACGCTGTCGCCCTCGGCCTCCAGGATCCGGTCGAGCCGGCGCAGGTCGGGGTAGCGGAGCCGGTAGGCCCGCCAGTCGAGCTCGGCGAGCCGTTCGTAGCCGTCGAACTGGCTCAGGACACCGTCGTGGAAGGGGATGTGCAGGTGCCGCCCGACCTCCTGCCAGCGGTCCAGCTCCAGGTCGTCGAGATCCAGACGCTCTCGCAGTTCGTCGCGGCGGTAGCCGGGCAGGGCGTCCAGGGCGTCCTGGGCGCGGGCCAGCACCCAGGAGGCCAGCACGTTGGTGTAGGCGTTGTCGTCCAGGCCGGGCCGGGCCGCCCCGGGGTAGGCGTCGTGGTACTCGTCGGGGCCGAGCACACCGCGGATCGACCAGTGTCCGTGGGCCCGGTCGTAGGAGGCGGCGGAGGACCAGAAGCGGGCGATCTCCAGCAGCGACTCGGCGCCGGCCGCGGCGAGGAACTCCCGGTCCCCGCTGGCCTGGTAGTACTGCCAGATGTTGTACGCGACCGCCGAGCCGACGTGCCGTTGCAGGTGGCTGTGGTCGGGCAGCCAGCGGCCGGACAGCGGGTTGAGGTGCAGTTGCTGGGACTCCTCCCGGCCGTCGGCGGCGCTCTGCCACGGGTACACCGCCCCGCGCAGGCCGAGCTCGTGGGCCTGGCGGCGGGCGGCGTCGAGGCGGCGGTGGCGGTAGCGGAGCACGGCGCGGGCCAGCTCGGGGAAGCGCAGGTTGAGCAGCCTCAGCACGAACAGCTCGTCCCAGAAGACGTGCCCCCGGTACGCCTCGCCGTGCAGCCCGCGGGCCGGGACGCCGACGTCCAGGTCGACGGAGTGCTCGGAGTAGGTCTGGAGCAGGTGGAACAGGTTCAGGTGCAGCGGGCCGGAGCCGTCGAAGTCCGCCTCGATCCGGCAGCGGCGCCACAACTCGGACCAGCGCAGGGTGTGTTCGGCCAGCAGCTCATCGAAGCTCCCGGCATCGGCGGCGAGTTGGCGGGAGGCGCGCAGCGGGGTCTCGATCGCCCGGTCACGGGAGGTGTGCACCGCGACGGTCTTCGTCACGGTGACGGGTCGGGCCGGCTCGGCGTCCAGGGTGAGGAGGTGGGCCGCCCAGCCCTCGCGGCACTCGGTCGCCACCCGCGCCGCGGACGCGCTCACCCGGGCGCACAGGGCGATCCGCAGCGGGGAGTTGGCCGCGTCGGCCTCCAGCCGGAGCAGCCCCGCCTCGTCCACCCCCTGACCGGCCGGGACGAGGTGGCGCTCGGTCAACCCTCGGTAGCGGGCGACGCCCGTGTTGGCGACATCGCCGTCCAGACCCGAGCGGACCTCCAGCGGGCCGGACCAGTTCTCCGGGGTGAAGGTGCTCTCCAGGGCGAGGAGGTGCGGCCGGGCCTGGCTGGCGAGGCGGCGCTGCACCAGCCGGGTCCGGCGCCCCCGCTCGTCGACCACCAGCGCCCTGCGGGTCAGCACACCCCGGCGCAGGTCCAGCTCCACGGTCTGCTCGGCGGGCGGTCCGGCGAACCACGCGCCACCGGGTGCCCGGAAGGTCAGCGGCAGCCAGTTCGGGCAGTTGACCAGGTCCTCGTTCGCGACCACCCGCCCCGCGACCGTCGACTCCGCCCGGTCGTAGCAGCCGGCCAGGTACGTTCCCGGGTAGTGGACCCCGTCGGCGACCGCTTCCGGCGCGGCGCCCCGGCTGACCAGGTACCCGTTGCCGACCGCGCACAGCGCCTCCCGCAGCCCCTCCTCGTCCGGGTCGAAGCCCTGGTAGCGGAGCGTCCACGGGTCCGGCATGTCGGGGTACCCCGCCGGTGGATCTGGTGCCACGACGTGACCTCCGTGCCGACTGGCCTGCCTCCAGTCTGCGTACCGTGCCGCCGGGCCGCTCGCCGCCCCGCTCAGCCGCCGCGCCGCGCCGGGCCGCCCAGCGCGCGGGCAAGGACCCGGAACGACCCGCTGCTCACCCGGCACCAGGCCCGCGCCGTGCCGCCGAGAGTCCGGTACCACGCGATGCCGAACGGGAGGGCGATGGCGAACCAGGACGGGGGCGCCAGCTCGCCGGGCCGCTGGGCACCCTCGGCCGCCCAGCGGCGGCACCGCGCGACGCCCCGGCGGGTCCAGCGGGCGCAGCGTTCGGCACGCCCGGTCCAGCGGGTCGAGGCGTTCAGCAGTGCGGCGCTCCAGCGGTCACGGCGGCCCGCCATCGTCATGCCTCCTCCCGTACGGTCCGGTCAGTGCCCCAGGCGTGCCGCCAGCTGTCCGGGGAGGGTGTCCCGGTTCGCCCGGGTGAGCTGGAGCACCTCGACGTCGGCGCGGCGTTTGAGGGTGTCGGTGAACGGGCCGTGTTGCGCCTGCACGGTGGCCACGACGTCGACGTCGGCGGCGAACAGCGCCTGTACGGCGTCCTCGAACGGGCGGTAGGCCAGCTCCATCCGTCCGAGTTCGTCGATGAGCAGGAGGGTGCGCGCCGACCATGCCAGGGCGGGCAGGGCCAGGCGCTCCATGACCCGCAGATCGACGCCGTACCGCCCGACCCGGGGCGGCCCCGGGAGGTCGACGTGGGCGAGCACGGCCCGCTCGCCCGACAGCGTCTCCAGGGCGAAGCCGACCCGGGCACCGCCCGTACGGATCTCCTCCGTGGTGAAGCCGGCGGTCTCCCGGGCCCGCAGCAGCACGGCAAGGCGGCGGACCGCCGTGGTCTTCCCGCTGCCGGGGCGCCCCTCCAGCAGGATCCTGATCGGCATGGCGGACTCCGCATCGTGCGGTCGAGTGGTGAACGGTCCCGTCACCAGCGTCTCCCTCCGCGACTCCGGGCCGCAACGCCGTTCGGCGCCCCGGGACGGGGCCGGCCGGCCCTCGCGCGATGCCGCGCCGACGCCGCGAGCCCGGGGGCGTTGATGCGCCCGGCCTCGGTCGTGGTGGCCGGAGTGTCCCGGCGGCCGGGCTCGGCCGGGCGGACCGTTCTCGGGAAGATCCGGTGGGGCGGTTTCGCGGGCGCAGTCTGGGCGGTCGACCCGCACGCCCGGGAGATCGACGGCGAGCCCGCCAACCCGTCCGTCCGGGTGCTGCTCGCTGTGGCCAGGTCGGGGTGCTGCGAGGCGGCTTGGTCCAGGTGCGCGTGGTGGGCGTTCACGGTGTGGTAGCCGCCGTCGTAGGTGCCGTCGGCGGCCGCGGAGGGAGAGGTGCATCGTGGGGCTCCTGAGGGTGGGGGCCGATCAGCCGGTAGCAACAGGATCGATCAGGAATCACCGCAATCAAACGCACTGAGGCAAAAGGGAACACCCAGCTCAGGCCTGAGTCAAGCTCAGGTTTGCCTCCATGGTGGTTTCGAAGCCGTCTCGCCATGCCCGCCTGCCCCCGTGTCGAGCAGGGTCGAGCAGGATGGTGGTCGGGCGGACGGTTTCCGCGCCCGAGCGCGGACGGGCCTGCGGTGGCGGCCGGCGGGCCGTGCGGGCTCATCTGGACGCTCCGTCGGTGGCTCGACGACCACCCTGGTCAGGGGCGTTCGGGTGGGGTGCTCGACTGCGCCTACTGGTCGGTAGGTGGGCGCTCGGGACAGCTTTCGGCAGAGCTGGGGCGGCGTCAATGGTCGACTGCGCGGCTCGTGTGATGGTGGCGCCGCGCCTGTGGGTCTGCGGTCTCGGGGCGCGGCCGGTCGTGTTTGGTGGGGGGTGTCGGCCCGGCGATGACGTTGAATCTCTTGCCAAGTTGTTGATTGGTGTTGGAAGTTGGGTCTACGCTCCTGCCTGGCATTCCGGCATGAACCTGACACGGCGCTCGGCGACCCGGTCGGCCGATCCTCCCGTGACCCGAGTCCTGCCGGACCCCCACGCCGCCAGAGCCGCAGGACAGGAGCAGTTCATGAGTAGATCCCCCCATCCGTTGTGCAGAGGGTTCGCCGCGGCGGTGGCCCTCACCCTGGGCGTCGCGACAGCCGTCGTGGGCGCACCGGCAGCGCTCGCCGCGCCCACGACCGCCACCCAGTCGGTGACGCTCGACGGTTCCTCACCGGGGCGGGCCTTCGACGGCCTCGGGGCGATCAGCGGCGGCGGGGCGACCTCGCGGCTGCTGGTCGACTACCCCGAGCCCCAGCGCAGCCAGGTGCTGGACTACCTGTTCAAGCCCGGCTACGGCGCCTCGCTCCAACTGCTCAAGGTGGAGATCGGCGGCGACGCCAACTCCACCGACGGCCCCGAGCCCTCCCACATGCGCACCCCCACCGACGTCAACTGCGACCGGGGGTACGAGTGGTGGATCATGGAGCAGGCCAAGGCCCGCAATCCGAACATCAAGTTCTACGGCCTGGAGTGGGCCGCGCCCGGTTGGCTGAACGGCGGCGTCTGGTCCCAGGACAACATCAACTACATCCAGTCCTGGCTGGGTTGCGCCCAGGGCCACGGCCTGAACATCGGCTTTCTCGGCGGCTGGAACGAGAGCGGCTACAACAAGACCTGGTTCGAGAACCTGCGGTCCTTCCTCGACAGTCACGGCTACACCGGGACCACGCTGGTCGCGTCCGACAACGACGACGCGAACTGGTCGGTGGCCGGCGACATGGTCGCCGACGCCGCCTTCAACAAGGCCGTCGGCGTCGTCGGCGTGCACGGCACCTGCTGGCACTCGTCCCCGTCCTATGCCGGCTGCCCCGGCAGCAGCACGGCCGCCAGCCTGAACAAGCCGCTCTGGCAAGCCGAGGACGACAACGACAGCGACAGCATCAACCCGAGCGCGCTGGCCCGCAACGTCAACCGCGAGTACATCGACGCCAGGATCACTGCGGACATCAAGTGGGCCCTGGTCGGATCCTGGCCCGGGGACCTGCCCTACGCGGGCGCCGGGCTGATGGCCGCCGACCAGCCCTGGTCCGGCAACTACACGGTGGGCCGCGACATCTGGGTGATGGCGCACACCACCCAGTTCGCCCAGCCCGGCTGGCAGTACCTGGACAGTGCCGGCGGCTACCTGAGCGGAACCGGAACCAACGGCGACCCGCACAGCGGCAGTTACGTCACGCTCAAATCCGGCCAGGACTACAGCACCGTCGTCGAGACCACCGACGCCACCGCCGCGCAGACCGTGAACTTCACGGTCGCCGGAGGCCTGTCCACCGGCCCGGTGCACGTGTGGGACACCAACATGAACTCCACCGACCCGTCGCAGTGGTTCCTCCACACCCAGGACGTCACGCCGCAGGCCGGTTCGTACGCGCTGACCCTGCAGCCCGGCCACGTCTACACCCTGAGCACCACCACCGGCCAGGGCAAGGGCAGCGCCACCCCGCCGGCGGCCGCGACCATGGCACTGCCGTACCAGGCCGACCTCAGCGGCTACCAGGCCGGCGCCACCGCCCGCTACTTCCACGACTGGGCCGGCGCCTTCGAGACCGCGCCCTGCCCGGCCGGGGCGAACACCCCGATGTGCCTGCGCCAGGTCATCACCCAGGCCCCCACCCCCTGGCACACCGACATGAACTACACCCCGGCCACCTTCCTGGGCGACCCGTCCTGGACCCACTACCAGGCGAGTACGGACGTCGACCTCGAACAGGCCAGCACCTCGGCCGAACTGCTCGGCCGCATCGACCACGTCGACCACGACCGCAGCGCCTGCCACCTGAAGATCGACGACACCGGCGCCTGGAGCCTGTTCACCGAGGACCGCTCCGCCGCCGTCACCGTGCTCGCCAGCGGCAGCTACCCCGGCGCGGGCGCCGGCACCTGGCACAACCTCACGCTGGCCATGCAGGGGCAGACCATCACCGCGTCGATCGACCACAACCAGGTCGCCTCGGTCGCCGACGCCGCCCACCACACCGGGCAGCTCGGCCTGGGCGTCGGCGGCTTCCAGCACGTCGACTTCGCCAACACCACCGTCACCCCGCTCGCCGCACCGGTCACCCAGACCGTCGTCAGTGCCAACAGCTCCAAGTGTCTGGACGTGACGGGTGCCTCGACGACGGACGGCGCGCAGGTGATCCAGTGGACTTGTGGGGCGGGGAAGGCGAACCAGCAGTGGGCGTTGGTGCCGGTGCCCGGCAGCAGCGCCGTGCAGATCGTGTCGGCCAACAGCTCCAAGTGTCTGGATGTGACGGGTGCCTCGACGACGGACGGCGCGCAGGTGATCCAGTGGACTTGTGGGGCGGGGAAGGCGAACCAGCAGTGGGCGTTGGTGCCGGTGCCCGGCAGCAGCGCCGTGCAGATCGTGTCGGCCAACAGCTCCAAGTGTCTGGATGTGACGGGTGCCTCGACGGCGGACGGCGCGCAGGTGATCCAGTGGACCTGTGGCACCGGTGCCAACCAGCGGTGGACCGTCTCGTAACGGGACCGGCACGGTCCTGATCCCCTTCGTCGCGCCGACCGTCCGACCGGGCCGGTCGGCGCAACCGGACACCATCCCCCACCTTCCAGCCCCCGGAGACCACCTTGGGCCGCAAACACCTGCCTTCGAAACTCCGCACCGCCCTCGGCGCCGCAGCCCTGCTGTTGGGCGCACTGGGCGGCCTGGCCACGACGCCGGCAGTGCAGGCCGCCACCACCGTCCAGACCGCCGTCACCGTCGACGGTACTCAGCCGGGCCTGACCTTCGACGGGGTCGGCGCGATCTCCGGCGGCGGCGGCAACTCCCGGCTGCTGGTCGACTATCCGGAGCCTCAGCGTAGCCAGCTGCTGGACTACCTGTTCAAGCCCGGCTACGGCGCCTCACTGCAGGTGCTGAAGCTGGAGATCGGCGGCGACACCAACTCCACCGACGGCGCCGAGCCCAGCATCGAGCACACCAAGGGCACCGTCGACTGCAACCAGGGCTACGAATGGTGGCTCGCCGAGCAGGCCATGGCCCGCAACCCGGACATCAAGTTCTACGGCCTGTCCTGGGGCGCCCCTGGCTGGATCGGCAACACCGACAGCGGCGGCAACTTCTGGTCCCAGGACACCATCGACTACCTGATGTCCTGGATGGGCTGCGCCGCCCAGCACCACCTGAACGTCTCCTACCTCGGCGGGTGGAACGAGCGCAGCTTCAACGCCGCCTGGTACGAGAACCTCAAGAGCTCGCTGGTCTCGCACGGTTACGGCGCCACCAAGGTCGTCGCCGCCGACGACACCTGGGCCGTGGCCGACGCCATGGCGACCGACCCGGCGTTCAGGAACGCCGTCGACATCGTCGGCGTGCACTACCCCTGCGGCTACATGAGCTCCTTCACCAACTGCCCCAGCACCCCCAACGCCAAGGCGCTCGGCAAGCCGCTGTGGGCGAGCGAGAACGGCTCCGAGGACGCCAACGACGGTGCCGGCGCGGTCGCGCGCGGGATCAACCGCGACTACCTCGACGGCAAGATGACCTCCTTCATCAACTGGCCGGTCATCGCCGCGCTCTACCCCAACCTGTTCTTCTCCACCGACGGCATGTCGATCGCCAACGAGCCGTGGTCCGGCAACTACACGATCGGCAAGACCACCTGGGTCACCGCGCACACCGCCCAGTTCACCCAGCCCGGCTGGCACTACATCGACTCCGCGAGCGGCTACCTCGGCGGCGCGCGCACCAACGGCAGCTACGTCACGCTGAAGTCGGCCAACAACACCGACTACAGCACCGTCATCGAGACCATGGACGCCACCGCCGCCCAGACCGCGAGCTTCACCGTCACCGGCGGCCTGTCCACCGGCGCGGTCCACGTCTGGTCCACCGACCTGGGCTCGACCAACCCCGCGGACTGGTTCGTCCACACCCCGGACATCACGCCGCAGGGCGGCTCGTACACGCTCACCCTCCAGCCCGGGCACGTCTACACCGTGACCACCACCACCGGCCAGGGCAAGGGCACCGCCACCCCGCCGGCCGCCGCCCCACTCCAACTCCCGTACGCGGACGACTTCGAGACGCCCGCGACGACCACCTCGCCGAAGTACTTCACGGACATGAACGGCGCCTTCCGGACCGTCGCGTGCGGCGGCGGCCGCACCGGCACCTGCCTGCGCCAGATGGCCCCGACCTCGCCGATCCGCTGGACCGACGAGAAGTACAACGCGCCGTACACGATGATGGGCGACGGCAACTGGTCCAACTACACCGTCACCACCGACACCCTGTTCGAGCAGCCGAGCAGCGTCGAAGTCCTCGGCCGGGTCAACCAGCAGGGCCGCAACAACAACGGCCTGAACGCCTACCACCTGCGGGTCAGCGACACCGGAGCCTGGTCCATCGACAAGAGCGACACCAGCTGGAACTTCGCCACCCTCGCCAGCGGCACCACCACCGCGCCGGGCACCGGCAGCTGGCACACCGTCGCGCTGTCGATGCAGAACACCACCCTCACCGCCAGCATCGACGGCGTCGTGGTCGGCAGCGCCACCGACGCCAGCTACACCAACGGCCAGGCCGGCCTCGGCGTGACCGGCTACCAGACCGACCAGTTCGACAACTTCGCTCTCACCCCCGGCACGCCGACCACTCACACCGGCCCGGTCACCTCGGCCCTGCCCGGCAAGTGCGTCGACGACAACGCCAACTCCAGCGCCAACGGCACCGCCGTCCAGCTCTGGGACTGCAACGGCGGCGGCGCCCAGGTGTGGACCTGGTCCAACGGCACCCTCACCCACAACGGCAAGTGCCTCGACGTGACCGGCGGCGGCACCCTCAACGGCACCCTCGTCGAGTTGTGGGACTGCAACGGCGGCGCCAACCAGCAGTGGACGCCCCAGCCGGACGGCACACTGAAGAGCACCCAGTCCGGCCGCTGCCTCGACGACCCGGCCTTCGCCACCGCCAACGGCACCCGGCTGGAGATCTGGGACTGCAACGGCGGCACCAACCAGCGTTGGACCCTGCCGTAGCACCACCGGTTCCACGCGACGTGCCCGGCCCCGGATGCCAACCAGCCAGGTGGCGAACTACTTCTTCGGGGTCGCCTCGTCGGTCCTGATGGCGCTGGTGATCACGGTCGTGGCCGACCGGTTCCTGGCCCGTCGCTCGGACCCCGGGACCGGCGAGCCGGATGCCGGACTCGACGCCGCCGAGCGGGCCGAGATCGACCTTGGGCGGCCGGTGCTGTGCGGCATGGGCGCGGTCGGCGACGGCGCCCACGCCCAGGGCGAATTCATCTACCCCGACACCGTGGTGACCCAGACGGCGCTGGTCGCGGGCCTGCTGGGCCGGCTGGCGTGGCCGCTGACCGGCGGGGTGGCCGTGGACTGACGTACCGGGCCCGATCAGTCGGGCACGCGGATCCGGTGGCCCCCTTCCCGGTTGAGCTGTGTGGTCAGACGCAGCCCGGCCGGGGTGGGGGTGGCTGTCGCGGTGACAACCCGGTCGGTCGGGTCGGTCACCGTGGGCGCGGGCGTGCCGGTGGGAAGCAGGAGGTCGAGGGCCTGCGAACGGGTGCTGTGCACGGTCGCCTCGGTCAGGAGGCCGCTGTCCCAGCGGAGGTCGACGGTGAGACCCCCGCGGGCGCGCAGCCCCTCGACGTGGCCGCTCGGCCAGGCCTCGGGCAGGGCGGGCAGCAGCCGCAGGATGCCGTTGTGGCTCTGCAGCAGCATCTCGGCGACGGCGGCGGTGGCGCCGAAGTTGCCGTCGATCTGGAACAGGTCCGGCGGGTGCAGGCCGAAGAGATTGGGGGCGGAGTAGTCGGCCAGCAGGCCGCGCACGCTGCGGTGGGCGAGGTCGGCGTCGCCGAGGCGGGCGGCCAGGGCGGCCACCCAGGCCAGGCTCCAGCCGGTCGATCCGCCGCCGTGGTCGAGGCGGCGGGCCAGGGCCAGTCGGGCGGCCTCGGTGGCGGCCGGGTCGGTGAGCGGGTCGATGGCGCTGCCGGGGTGGAGGCCGTAGAGGTGCGACAGGTGTCGGTGGCCGGGGTCCTCCTCGGGGAGGTCCTCCCACCATTCGAGCAGGCGGCCGTCCTCGCCGGTCGGCGGGGGACGGAGCCGGGCACGGGCCGCGTCCAGCGCGTCGGCCAGGTCGGCGTCCACGCCGAGCACGCGGGCGGCGGAGGCGGTGTTGGCGAAGAGTTCGCTGGTCAGCCAGTGGTCCATGGTGGCCGAGGCGGAGACGGCGGCGAGGGTGCCGTCGGGCAGTCGGAAGTGGTGCTCGGGGGAGGTGGACGGGCAGGTGACCAGGTGGCCGTCTCGGTCCTCGGTGAGGAAGTCGAGCAGGAAGCGGGCGGCGCCGCGCATCAGCGGGTAGGCGCGGGCGGAAAGGAAGTCGTGGTCCCCGGTGAAGAGGTGGTGCTCCCACAGGTGCGCGCAGAGCCAGGCGCCGGCCATCGGCCAGCTCGCCCAGGAGGGCGAGCCGGAGACGGGGTTGGCGGAGCGCCACAGGTCGACGTTGTGGTGGACGGTCCAGCCGCCGGTGCCGTAGTAGGCGGCGGCGGTCCGGGCGCCGGTCCGGGCGAGATCGGTGATCAGGTCGAAGAGCGGTTCGTGGCACGGGGCGAGACCGGTGGTCTCGGCGTGCCAGTAGTTCATCTGCAGGTTGATGTTGGTCGTCCAGTTGGAGTTCCACGGCGGGGCCGCCTCGGTGTTCCAGATGCCCTGCAGGGTGGCGGGCTGGCTGCCGGGGCGCGAGGAGGCGATCAGCAGGTAGCGGCCGTAGGCGAATTGGAGGGCCGTCAGCGCGGGGTCGTCACCGCCGGCCCGGACGGCGGCGAGCCGTTCGTCGGTGGGCAGGTCGTCCGGGCGGTCGCTGCCGAGTCGCAGCGTGGTGGCGCGGAACAGCCGCCGGTGGTCGGCGAGGTGCTCGGCGAGCAGTTGTCCGTACGGTCGGTCGGCGGCTTCGTCCAGGCGCCGTTCGACCTGCTCCACCGGTCCGTCGTCAGGGCCGGCCGGGGGCTCGGTGTAGCCGCGGTAGCCGGTTGCGGCGGCGACCAACAGGAGCACCTCATCGGCGCCGCGCACCGTCACCGCGCCCGTCGTCCGCTCGACCCGGCCGCCGGTGGGCACCACCCGGAGCCCGGCCGCGAAGCCCATGCCCTCGTCCGGGCGGTAACGCACCGGGTTCGGCTCGCCGAAGGCCACGTGCGCAGGGGCCCGGCCGGAGAGGAGCAGGCGGTCGGGGCCGGCGCCGCCGCCGTGCGCGTCCGGGTGCGCGGTGCTGAACCGGACGGTGAGGTCGATCCGCCCGGGTGTGGAGGAGGTGATCCTGGTGACCAGGACGTCGGCCGGGGCCGAGACGTAGGACTCGCGCAGGATCTCCGCGCCGCCTGTCCGGTACGAGACCCGGTGGACGGCCTCGTCGAGGTCCAGTGAACGTACGTAGTCGTCCAACGGTCCGTCGCCGAGATCCAATTGGAGGGTGGCGAGCGGCTGGTAGGCCTCCGAGTACGGGCCCTGCACGCGGGTGGCCAGAGCCTCCGCGCGGGCGTAGTCGTGGTCGGCCAGGACGGCGGTGCGCAGTTCCCCGAGGCGCGCGCCGGCATCGGTGCGGTCGCGCGGCCCGGGGCCGCCGGACCACAGGGTGTCGACGTTGAGGTGCACGGTCTCGCCCGCGCCGGACCCGCCCACGCCGCCGTGGAACAGCGCGCCGAGGTGCCCGTTGCCCAGCGGTAGGGCCCCCAGGAAGGAGCCGGCGGGTCGGCGGTACCAGAGGCGTTCGGCGCCGGGGGCAGGAACCGACGTCAAGGGCGGTTTCCTTTGGGGGAGTTGGTGGCCCAGGCGGAGGATCAGCGGCTGCCGGCCGGGCCGGTGCTGTCCCGGACGATCAGCTCGGGGCGCAGCAGTTGGAGTGAGTTGGCCGGCGCGCCAGACTTGGTGAGGGCGCGCAGCAGCAGCTCGATGGCCTCGCGGGCCATTTCCCGCTTGGGGATGGCGACGCTGGTGAGGGCCGGCCGGGAGACTCCGACCTCCGGGTTGTCGTCGTGTCCGACGATCGACAGGTCGTGCGGGACGGAGCGGCCGGCGGCCCGGGCGGCCTCCAGGGCGCCGAGTGCGAGGACGTCGTGGGTGGCGAAGAGCGCGGTGGCGCCGGGGTCGGCGGCCAGTGCCGCGTTCGCCGCCGCGAAGCCGCCTGCGGGGGTGGGCTCGGGTGCGAAGTGGACGGCGGTGTCGGGGACGGTACGGCCGTCGGCGGCGAAGGCGCGCCGGAAGCCCGCCACCCGCGGGCCGTGGTCGGGGCTGGCCAGCACGGCGACCCGCTCATGGCCGAGTTCGCGCAGGTGGCGCCCGGCCAGGTAGCCGGCGCGTTCGTAGTCGATGGTGACCACCGGGAAGCGGTCGGGGGCGTCGGTCTCCCAGGCGCACAGGGCGACCGGGAAGGAGGCCTCGGCCAGCAGCGGTAGGTGGTCGATCAGGTCCCGGTCGCCGGCGATCAGTAGGGCGTCCACCGAGCGGCTGGTCAGGCCGGCCAGGTGGCGCTTGGCGCGCTCGCCGTCGAGGCGTGTGGTGCACAGCAGCAGGTGGTAGCCGTTCTCGTCGAGGACGTCCTCGACCTCCTCGACGATGTCGGCGTAGAACGAGCCCGTCACGGTGGGGACGAACAGGCCCACCGTCCTGGTGGCGCCGGTCGCCAGGGAACGCGCGACGAGGTTGGGCGTGTAGCCCAGCTCCTCGATCGCGGCGCGCACCCGGGCGGCAGTCGCCGGGCTCATGGCTCCCCGGCCCCGGATGACGTTGGAGACGGTCTGCTTCGTGACCCCGGCGCGCTCGGCCACGTCCTGCATCGTCACCATGACTGGATCCTTCGATTTTACCGGTCAACTTGCTTTCGGTGAAACGTAGGGTACCGACGAAGGGCCGTCAAGGTTGGCCCAAACCCTTGCTCTGCCTATGACTTGATGATTCGTCGCCAGGATGGCGCCATAGCGGAACGACCTGGCAGGGGATTCTGCCATGACCCTTGATTTACCGGTCAACCCGCCCGTATCGTCCCAGCCATCCAGCAATGCCCCCGTCTCCTGGCCAGGCTGACGACCCGTCCGCGCGGCGTCTCGCGCCTCCGAGAGGAACCACCCATGGGCAGAACGACCACGTCCGCAAGCCGCGTCGTCGGCGCGGCCACCGCCGTGGCACTCGCGCTCGCAGTGAGCGCCTGCAGCAGCAGTTCGGGGGACGACGCGAAGTCCGGCGGCAGCTTCACCTACTGGTCGATGTGGCGCGCCGACGAGCCGCAGGCCCAGGTGCTGAAGGCCGCGATCGCCGACTTCACCGCCACCACCGGCGCCAAGGTGAACGTCACCTGGGCCGGCCGCGACATCGCCAAGAAGATCAGCCCGGCGATCGCCGCCAACCAGGCCCCGGACCTGTGGGACGAATCCGACGACAAGGTCTACGGCGCCACCGCCTCCGCCGGACAGGCACTGGACCTCTCGCCCGTACTGCAGCTACAGGTGCCGGAGGAGAACGTCCCGGTCTCCCAGGTCATCCCGGCCAAGTACTTCGACATGCTGCCGAAGGACCCGTCCGGCTCCAACCACTACATCATCCCGTACGAGGTCGTCACCAACGCCATGTTCTACAACGCGGCCGACCCCGCCGTCACCGCGGCCATGCCGACCCCGCCCACCGACTGGGCCGGACTGCTCAAGGTCTGCGACGCTCTGAAGGCGGCCGGGAAGGCGTGCATCGCCTCCGAGGGCGAGGACCCCTGGAGCAACGCGCTGTACTTCGACTACCTGCTCAACGGCACCGGCGTGAACGTCGCCCAGCTCTCCGCCGACAAGTCCGGCGCGAGCTGGGACAACCCGGCGGTTCTCACCGCCGCGCAGCAGGTGGAGCAGCTGGTCAAGGGCGGTCACCTGATCCCCGGCTACGACGCGACCAAGTTCCCGGCCCAGGAGACCAACTGGACGGCCGGAAAGGCCGCCTTCTACATGGACGGCAACTACGTGACCGCCGAGGTGGCCAAGCAGGTCCCGGCCGGCTGGAAGACGGCCTCGATGCTGCCGCCCACCGCGAAGGCCCCGGACGCCGGCCTGATCGGCTTCGCGATCCCCAAGCGAGCCAGGAACGCGGCCGCCGCGCAGAAGTTCATCGCCTTCTTCCTGCAGAAGAAGCACCTGTCCGGGATCTCGACCACCGCGCTCAACATCACCCCGCGCACCGACATCCCGGCGCCCGCCGAGCTGGCCGGTGCCCAGCAGGCCCTCGCCTCCCCGACCGTGCGCCTCGGCTTCGACGGCGCGGGCGGCAGCTGGCTGCCCAAGGTCCTGAACGAGAACTACCTGGACTTCTGGCACGGCAAGACCACGGCCGCCCAGTTCGTCGCCAAGTGCAAGGCCGACCAGGTCACCTACTGGCAGACCCAGGGCTGACGGTGGCGACGACGATCGACAACCCGCCCCGGACGGACGCCGTCCGGGGCAGGCCCGAGCGCGCTGCCCGTACCGGCGTCGGCCCGCTGGAGCGCCAGCGCCGCCGAATGTTCTGGCCGTTCACCGCGCCCGCGCTGATCGTGTACGCGGTGCTGTTCGTCGCCCCGGTCGGCTACGCGCTGTGGACCAGCCTGTACAAGTGGGACGGCATGGGCGCGATGGACTGGCGCGGCCTGCAGAACTACACCCTGCTGTTCCGCGACCCGAGGTTCCGCACCTCCCTGTTCAACACGCTGGAACTGATGGTCATCGGCGGCACGATCACCTTCGTGATCAGCTTCGCGCTGACCCTGGTGCTGCGCGAGATGCGGGCCAAGCTGTTCGCGCGGTCCGTGCTGTTCTTCCCCTCGCTGGTCAACGGCATGGTCTTCGGCATCGCCGCCGGCTTCCTGTTCTCGCCCACCGGCCCGGTCAACCAGGCGCTGAAGCTGTTCGGAGTGACCACGCCGCCGAAGTGGCTGTCGACGGACAACCTGCTCCCGATGGTCCTGGGCGCCCTGGTCTGGACGGCGACGGGCTACTACACCTCGATCATCATGGCGGCGGTCGACCAGATCCCCGACTACCTCTACGAGGCGGCCGAACTCGATGGCGCCGGCCCGTTCCAGCGCTTCCGGCACATCACCCTGCCCTGCGCCTGGGACGTGATCGCGGTCTGCGCCGTGCTGTGGACGGTCAGCTCGGTGAAGATCTTCGAGCTGATCCTGCTCTACGGCGGCAGCACCAACGCCTACCCGCCGGTGAGCAGTTGGAACACCGCCGTGTACGTGTACACCGAGGCCTTCCCACAGGGCACCGTCCCCCGGCTGGGCATGGCCACCGCCGCCGCGATCGTCAGCCTGGCCATGGTCACCCTGATCACCGTCGTGCTGCGCCGCCTGCTGCGCCGCGACCCGATCGAGTACTGACCCGCCGCGTCCCCGCCCCCACACCGCCATCAGAAAGGCCATCACCCGTGCGAAGCAGAAGCAGAAGCGGACGCGGTTCCACGGGACTCGCGACCCGGATCGGGACGGCCGCCGTCTGGATCGTCGTCGCCGCCGACCTGCTGCTGGTCCTGTGGATCCTGCTGACCTCGCTGCGCGGCGGCCCCGACATCCTGCACCACGCCTTCGGGCTGCCGACCAGGGCCAGGACCGAGAACTACACCACCGCGCTCGACGAGGGCGGCTTCGCGCAGGCGGCTCTCAACAGCGTGGTCACCGCCGGTCTCTCGTCCGTGGTCGCGGTCGCCCTCGCCGCCCCCTGCGCGTACGCACTCGCCCGGCGCCGCTCACGCACCTCCTCGGCGCTGACGATGACCTTCGCCATGGGCCTCGGCGTACCCGGCCAGGTCCTGGTGGTGCCGCTGTTCGTCGGCTTGTCCCGGGTGAACCTGACCGACAGCGACCTCGGCCTCGGGCTCGTCTACGTCGGCCTGGCCATGCCCTTCACGGTCTTCCTGCTGACCGGTTTCTTCAGCGGCATCCCCGGCGTGCTGGAGGAGGCGGCCGTCCTGGACGGCGCGGGCCCCCTGCGCACCTTCGTCCAGGTGGTGCTCCCGGTCGCCCGGGGCGGGCTGATCACCGCCTTCCTCCTGCAGTTCATCACCGCCTGGAACGAGACCCTGTTCGCCCTCGTACTGACGAACAGCCAAGGGAAGATCACCCTCCCGGTGGCACTCTCCTCCTTCGTCGCAGCACAGCAGTTCAACGGCCTGGACTACGGCACGATGTTCGCCGGAGTCTGCATCATCCTCGCCCCGATGATCGCGCTCTTCTCCTGGATGGGCTCGCGGATCATCCAGGGCATGACGGTTGGGATCGGCAAATGACCTCGACACTGCGTACCGACCTGCTCCGCATCGTAGGCACCCCCAACCCGGTCGGCGGCACCCTGCCGATCCTGCACGGCCTGCCGCAACAGACCGCCGCCGGCGTCGGGGTCGATGACGAGATGCGCCACAACCTGGCCTACGGGGTGCCGCACACCCTGCTGCCGTACACCCGGCAGGGCGGGTACGACCGCGACCGCGCGGAGCGCGAAGTCCCCTGCGTGGTGCTGGAGAACGCGACCCTGACCGCGACCTTTCTGCCCTCCCTCGGCGGGCGGCTGTGGTCGCTGGTCCACCGACCCAGCGGGCGGGAGCTGCTGCACCGCAACCGGATCCTCCAGCCCGCCAACCTCGCGCTGCGCGACGCCTGGCTGGCCGGCGGGGTGGAGTGGAACCTCGGCACCACCGGGCACTGGCCGCTGACCTGCGAGCCGCTGCACGCCGCCCGGGTGACCGCGCCGGACGGCACCCCGGGCTTGAGGATGTATGCCTTCGAACGGCTGCGGCGCCTGGTCCTGCGGATGGACACCTGGCTGCCCGCCGGCTCCCCGGTGCTGTACGTCCACATCGCCGTGCACAACCCCGCGCCGACCGAGACCCCGGTCTACTGGTGGTCCAACATCGCCGTGCCGCAGGACCGGGACGTTCGCGTCCTCGGCCCGGCCGACCACGCCTTTCACTGCGACTACGTCAGCGACCTGCGACGCGTCCCCTTCCCGCAGCTCGACGGCGCCGACCACAGCTACCCCGGCCGGGTCCCGTGCGCCGCCGACTACTTCCTCGACCTCCCCGGCGGCGAACGCCCCTGGATCGCCGCGCTCGACGAGCGCGGCACCGGGCTCGTCCAGACCTCCACCGCGCGGCTGCGCGGACGCAAACTGTTCTGCTGGGGTACCGGCACCGGCGGAAAGCACTGGCAGGAGTGGCTCTCCGGCCCGGACTCCGCCTACCTGGAGATCCAGGCCGGCCTGGCCCGCACCCAGTTGGAACACCTGCCGATGCCCGCCGGCGCCACCTGGTCCTGGACCGAGGCGTACGGGCTGCTGCAGGCCGACCCCGTGGCCGTGCACGGGAGTTGGGAGACCGCCCGGGCAGCCGTCGGCGAGGCACTGAACGCGCTGGTCTCGCCGTTGCAAGTAGACCTGGCGGAGGCGCTTGCCGCCGAGTTCGGCGAACCGGAGGAACTTCTGGCCACCGGCAGTGGCTGGGCCGCCCTGGAGATCGAGACGGGCGCCCTGGCAGCGTCTCCGCTGCTGCCCTTCGGCGTGCCCACCGATGCCCAGGAACCCTGGCGCCGACTCCTCGAGACCGGCACGCTCCCGGTCTGCGACCCGCCGGCCGAGCCGGTCACGGGCGTGCACTGGCGGGCGCTGCTGGAGGCGGGGGCCGCGGACTGGCACGCGCTGTACCAGCTCGGGCTGCTGCGCCTGGCGGCCGGGGACCAGGAGGCCGCCCGTGAGGCCTTCCAGCGTTCGATCGCCGTGCAGTCCTCCCCCTGGGCGCTGCGGGCGCTCGCCTTCCTGACCCCGGACCGGCAGCAGGCCGCCGACCTCGCCCTCTCGGCCCACCGACTCCGGCCCGGTCTGCTGGAGTTGACGATCGAGACGCTGGAGGCGCTGCGCCGGGCCGAGCGCCCCGCCGAGGCACTCGCGCTGATCGAGGCACTGCCGGCGGCCGACCGGGCGCACGGCAGGATCAGGCTGGCCGAGGCGGAGGCGGCGCACGCCTCGGGCGACGACGAGCGCGTCCGGCGCCTGCTGTCCGAGGGCATCCAGGTCGACAACATGCGCGAGGGCGAACTCTCCCTGGACACGCTCTGGCTCGCCGTCCACCCCGGCACGCCCGTCCCGCCGCAGTACGACTTCCGGATGGCGGACGGCTGAGCCGCCGCCTCCCACCGACCACTCTCCCGTTCCGCACCCCCCACACCAGGGGCGCAACGGCGCGCCCCGCCACGGAAGAGGAGTAGCAGTGTCAGCTCTACGTACCAGATGGGTCGGCGCTCTCACCGCCGCCGCCCTGGCCGCCCTCGGTACCGGCACGCTGGCCGCCACCCCGGCGGCCGCCAAGCACGCCGGCGCCACCTACACGATCTCGATCGGGAAGACCGGCTCGTACGCGTACCCGGATGACACCCCGGCGAGCGTCTACACCGACAAGGACGGCACGTTCTACTTCCAGCAGTCGCACTCGCTGTACGGCGCGAGCGACTCCCGGCAGTGGGGCTTCTACACCGGCACGGACTTCGAGAGCGCCACCCGCTCGGCCGCGATCAGCGACGCGGTCGACCCCTCCAACCCCGACGACCGCAACAACGACACCACCTGGCGGTGCGACAACAGCCCCACCGGCCTGGAGGCCAGCAGGGCGCCCCAGGGCTCCGGGTACTCGCAGCAGAACTTCTGCGACCTGGTCGGGACCTGGGTCGACCCGGACACCGGGGACTGGTACGGGCTGGTGCACAACGAGTTCACCCCCCAGCCCTTCGGTGACGGCCTGCACTACGACGCGATCGACTACGCGGTCTCCACCGACCAGGGGAAGACCTGGTCCATCAAGGACCACGTCATCACCTCGCCGTACAGCACCACCCGTGGGGATGATGCCGCCTTCCCCAACCAGACCTACGACTACGGCGACGGGGACCCCCGCCTGTTCGTCGACACTGCCTCGGGCTACTTCTACGTCTACTACGGCTCCCGGATCATCCCGAAGGCCGGCGTCGGCGGCGGCAACGGCGGCCTGGCCCACGTCGCGCGCGCCCCCATCGCCGCGAAGATGGCGCCCGGCTCGTGGCAGAAGTGGTACGACGGCAACTGGGCACAGCCGGGGGAGGGTGGCCTGGAGAGCAACATGCTGCCGGTCACCCCGGCCGCGCCGACCGGGTACACCCCGCCCGCGAAGGACTACCGCCCGAGCACCCCCGGCTCGGTGGACCAGCAGGTCGCGGCCGGCCAACTCCCGGCCAAGTCGCCGCTGTTCATCATGAACATCGCCTACGACGCCTACCTGGGCCTGTACATCGGCGAACCCGAGGTGGTCTCGGGCACCGCACCGCAGCAGTTCTACGCCACCAAGGACCTCGCCACCCAGCAGTGGTCCCTGCTCGGCGACAGCGGCAGTGGCTACACCTCCGGCTCCTGGTACCGCTGGATGCTCGACCCCGCCAGCCGGACCGGCGGCACGGTCATCGGCAAGACCTTCCGCTCGTACTGCTCCATCGCCTGCGCCACCTCCGACGGCGAGTACGCCGACATCACCATCGGCTCCTCCGCGCCGGCCGCCCCTCCGGTCGACCTGACCAGGACCTACCGGATCCAGAACGGTGACGGCCGCGTGCTGGCCCAGGCCGACGGCGGCTCCGCCACCACCTCCACGGCGTGGCCCAGCGGCTCCGCCCGCGAGTCCTGGAGCTTCCTGGCCGACGGCGACGGCGCGTACCGGATCGCGAACGCCGCCACCGGGCAGCTGCTGGGCGTCGACTCCACCGCGACGGCCGGCCGGGCCTGGGGCGCAGGGCTGACCGTCACTGACGCCGTCGGCGGGAACGCCACCGTCGGCCAGCAGTGGTTCATCGTCCCCAGCACGGCAGGCAAGGGCGGGTTCCAGCTGGTGAACCGTTACAGCAGCCTGGTGATCAGCCTGTCCGGCACGGCGGACCGGCTCACCGAGACCACGCCCGCCCGCTCCTGGACCGACGCCACCGGCAGCACGGTCGGTGGCGGCCGCACCGCCGACGAGCAGACCCTCGCCTTCACCCCGGCCGGGAAGGCCCCCGAGACGGTCGTGCTCACCGGCCCCGGCGACCAGTCCGGCACCGTCGGCAAGGCCGCGTCGGTGCAGCTGAGCGCGACCGACAACGCCGGCAAGCCGCTCACCTTCTCGGCGACCGGCCTGCCCGCCGGGCTCTCCGTCAGCCCTTCGGGCCTGATCTCCGGAACCCCGACCGCCGCCGGGGTCGCCACCGTGACCGTCACCGCCTCCTCCGGCACCGCGAGCGCCTCGACCTCCCTCACCTGGAGCGTCACCCCGGCGTTCAGCGGGAACCACACACTGACCACGGGCGGCAAGGCCCTCGACGACGCCGACAACAGCACCACCGCCGGCAACCACCTCATCACCTGGACCACCTCCGGGAGCAGCAACCAGCTCTGGCAGTTCCGCCCGCAGCCCGACGGCTCGTACGAACTGGTCAACGGCCGCTCCTCGATGTGCGCCGATGTCACCGGCGGCTCCACCGCCGCCGGCGCCCAGGTGATCCAGTGGCCGTGCAGCGGCGGGAGCAACCAGCACTGGAACGTCCGGCTGACGGCCGACGGCTCGTACGCCGTCACCTCGGCCCGCAGCGGCCTCCTGCTCACCACCGACTCAAGTGCCGACGGCGCCCAGGTGACGCAGCAGCCGGACACCGGCTCGCCGCTGCAGCGGTGGTCGATCTCCTGACCCAGGCCCGCAGGACATCCCCTGGGGGGACGGGCCTGACGCCGGGCTCCCGGGGGCTGTCCCGGGGGCCCGGCACCCCCTCCCGGCCCGCAGTGCACCAGCAGTTCCCCGGGTGCGTCGGTGTCGTCCGTCCACCAGCCGCCGTGGGCGCTTCGCGCGACGTGGGCGGGAAGGAGGCTCGCGCCGGGTCGCTCGGGGGTGTCCCAGGCGGTGGCGGGAAGGGCTGTAACGGACATCCGTCCAGTACGGCGGACCGCGACGACCGTGCGTCGGCTCTTTGACGAAAGCCTGGCAGCGGAAGGGTCCTTGCTGACGAAACATTGGCGAGTGCCGGAAAACCAACGGTTGTCGGGGCAGGAGCATCAACGATGCGTCGACTGTGCGTCAGGGGTTCATCAGGGAGGGTGAACAAGCTTGCCCCGGACATCCGGGCAGGCTTTGATGGGGGACATGCACCGCTCGACACGCCACCACGACCGCCCGCCGCATAGTCGGCCGCGGATCGTCGCTGTCGCGGTCGCCACTGCCGTCCGGTAGGACCGAGCTCCTTCCCGCTGGTCGCCGGCGGCGTGCACGGGCCCGGCTCCGTTCGTCGTGCCCGTGCCGATCACCGCCGCCCGTCCCCTGCCCCAACCGGCTCCGAGGGCAGGGGACGGGCGAGCGCTCTCATCGCATCACACCCTGTTCGCGCCGACGGCCCCGGAGGCGAGCGGCTTCGTGCCGCGCTGCCTCCGCACCCCGTCGGCGCCTTCCACCCTTGGATGGGTCATGTCCGACGCTGTTCTGTCCGCCCGTACCGCCCTCGTCACCGGTGCCTCCTCCGGCATCGGCTGGGAGACCGCCCGGCTGCTGGCCGGGCACGGTGCCACCGTGCTGGTGCACGCCCGGACCACCGCCGAGGCCGAGGCGGCCGTCGCCCGACTGGTCGACGTGGGCGCCCGGCGGGACCAACTCGTCGAGCTGGCCGCCGACTTCACCAAGCTGTCGGAGGTCGCGGTGCTGGCCGGCACGGTGGTCAAGCACTACCCGGCGCTGGATCTGCTGGTGAACAACGCCGCCGTGATGGCGCCCGAGCGCTGCACGCTGACCGACGACGGCAACGAGGTCTCGCTGCAGGTCAACTTCCTGGCCGCGCACCTGCTGGCGAAGCTGCTGCGGGCTCCGCTCTCGGCGGCCGGCGACGCCCGGATCGTCAACGTCTCCTCCTCGCTGCACCGCACCGCGTCGATGAACTGGTCGGACCCGCACCGGGTGAAGAGGTACTCGCGGGTCGCCGCGTACGCGCAGTCGCAGCTGGCGCTCACCATGGCGACCACCGAGATGGCTCCGGGCGGCTCCGGCATCACCGCCGTCAGCCTCAACCCGGGCCTGTGCGACACCGCGCTGCTGCCGCTGTACGGGCGGGTCGGCGCGCCGGCGGCGGAAGGTGCGGCGGCGGTCGTCCGGCTCTGCCTGCCTGAGACGGTCGTCACCAACGGTGCCTACTTCGACGGTGCCGTCATCGCGCCGACCGCGGCGGCCGTCCACGAGGTGCGCTCGGTGAAGCGGCTGGCCAAGCTCGCCGACCAGCTGGTCGGCCAGGCGGTCTGAACCGCCCCGATCCGATGCCTCAACCCGACGGTCAAGAGAAGGAGCGCGATGTCCAAGCGTGCCCGTAAGAAGAAGGCCCGGCGTAAGAAGAAGGCGAACCACGGCCGCAAGGCCGGGCAGAGCTGACCCCGTAGACCCACCTGGTGCCGCGTGCCACCGGCACCAGGTGCATCCCTCGGCCCCCGAGGCCCGCCGTCCGGCTGTGCGGACAGTGGGTCTCGGGGGCCGAGGCATGTCCGACGTCGAGCGGTGGACGAGGGCCGGGGCGGCCGTTTCTGCACGGACCGAAACGTTTGGGACAACCTGAGGTCTCGGGCGCATGACGTGGATATCAGGGCCGCGTCAAGGTTTCCGCATCACCCGTATGGACGGCATAAGGGAAACGCTGCGCGCTCCCGCCTGCTGGTTTGCTGCTCCAGCCGGTTTCAGCCGGTGCCGCGAGGCCGTCCTGTCCGCTCGCGAGCACGTCCTCTAGCCAGTCTGGTGGAGTCCATGTCCGATCTCATCTACGTCGGTGTCACGGTCGCCGTGTTCGCCGTCATCGCCTTGATCGCGCGGGGGGTGGAGAAGCTGTGAGTGCCGAGAACATCGCTGGTCTGGTCGTGGCCGTCGCGCTCGTCGGCTACCTCGTCGTGGCGCTGATCTTCCCGGAGAAGTTCTGACATGGG
>NZ_JBEXKB010000062.1:0-50308 GCF_040609455.1 Kitasatospora sp. NPDC004669 | reverse complement strand
CACCCCTCGGCAAGACCCGCACCTCACACCTCGCCGCACTCGACCTGGCAGCCTGATCACCCAGCCCGGTTTACGAATTTCCCAACGGAGTCCTTTAGGGCGGGGCGGAAGTCAACCGCCGGTACAGCGCGAACTGCGGCCGCCCGCGCCGCGCGGCCAGCCGCTCCAGCAGCACCGCCGGGTCGAACGGGCGCGGCAGCTCCAGCCGTTCGGCGATCCGCCGGCAGCGCCGCAGCGTGGACCGGTGGCCCCGGCCACCCCATAAGTCATCCCACAAGCCGAGCTTCCTTCCCAGCTTCCGCCCGCACCGTTCCCGGGCCGGGGCCCGTCCGGCCTCAGGGGCGTTTGCGCGCCGCGTCCCGGCGGGCGATGACGTCGACCAGCTCGCTGACGGTGTCCAGGCCCTCCGGCGACAGGCCCACCGCCCGCAACGCCAGGCTGCGCACGCCCGCGTCGCGCAGCGCGCCCAGCAGCGCCAGCTCCCTGGCGATCTCGGCGCCCTGCCGCTCGTCGAAGAAGTAGGCGGGCGGGACCTGGAAGAACTGGGCCAGCGCCTCCAGGTGGCGCTTGGTCGGGTTGTCCCGGCGCCCGGTGCGCAGCTGCCACAGGTAGGTGGTGGAGAAGGACTCCCCGGTCGCCTCGCGGCAGGCCCGGGCCACTTCCTCGTTGGTGTACTGGTCGCGGTCGGGGCGGCGGACGGTGTGGAACAGCGCCTCGATCCGGGCCGCGAGCCCGCTCAACTCCCCGGGTCCGCTCAACTCCCCGGGTCTGCCCGGCTCCCCGGACACGTCCTCCGGATCCTCCGGCCGCACCTGAACGACGTCCCCCGTCGACTCCGCCATGCCCCACCTTCCTCACCCCGGGCCCTCCGCGTCGCGATCCCGACGGACGGGGCAGGGCCGGCCAGGTCACGATAGCCGAACGGCATCAGCTGGCGTGGTTCGAAAGATACCCACGATCAACACCAGTTGACCCGCGTGGCGTCGGCCGACATCCTGGACGGGCAGGCCCACAGTCGCGACCGAACGAGCTGACCTCCACTCACATCAGCTCGTATCGACGACACTTGACGCTTCCGCCGGATCACCCGAACGACCTCGACACCCCGGCAGGACGGCCGGCACGCGCTCGGTCACGGCGCCGCGACCGAGCACGCTGCGCCTCCGACTCCCGACATCCTTGCTGATGCCCTCGCTTGTCCCCTCCACCGTCAACCCTGCTCGACGTGCAGATGGATCGGACCGCGGAGAACGGGGCTCCGCCGGTACGGTGGCGGGTCGGCGACCAGCCTGGGGCGGTCGAGGCGGCGTACCAGCTCGGTCAGGGCGATCTGGGTCTCCCGTCGCGCCAGGGGGCCGCCGAAGCACAGGTGGATGCCGCTGCCGAACCCCAGGTGCTGGATGTCACGCCGATCGGGATCGAAACGGTCCGGATCGTGGAAGCGCTTCGGGTCGCGGCTGCCCGAGGCCAGCATGAGTATGATCCGCGAGCCCTTGGGGATGACGGTGTCGGCGACGGTGATGTCGCTGTACGCCGCCCGCCAGGGAATGATGTGCACGGGAGGCTCGTAGCGCAGGAGTTCCTCGACCAGCGGGACGACGAGGCCCGGGTCGTCGCGCAGTCGTCCCAGCACCTGTGGGTGGCGGAGCAGTGTCAGCATGCCGTTGGTGATGAGGTTGACGGTGGTCTCGTGGCCGGCGATCAGCAGCAGGTGGGCGGTGGCGACGATTTCGTCGTCGGTCATGCGCCCGTCGGGCCCGTCATCGTTGGCCAGCCGTGTCAACAGGTCGTCGCCCGGCCGGCCGTGACGCTGTTCCAGCAGCCCGCCGAGGTACTGCTGCAGGTCCTTGCGGGCCTGCACGCCGTTCTCCAGTTTCTCCTTCGGGTCGATCCTGGGGTTGTAGTCGATCGAGTTGACGATGGCGTCCACCCACACGTGGAACCTCGGTTCGTCCTCGCGCGGCACGCCGAGCAGGTGGCAGATCACCGCGACGGGGAACGGATAGGCGAAGTCGTCGACGATGTCGATCTGCTCCTTGCCCGCGAAGCCGTCGATCAGAGCGCCGACCGTGGCGGTCAGGTCGCCTTCCATGCCCGTCACCAGCCCCGGGGTGTGCGGGGGGCCGAAGTGGCGCATCGCCATGCGTCGCAGGCGGTCGTGCTCGGGCGGGTCGAGGTTGATGAACGCCGGCGTGGTCTGTCCCTCGGCGGCCTCCAGCGGATGCGACAGGTTGCGGACGTCCGAACTCAGGTGCGGATTGTGCAGGAGGTCCGTGATCTCGCGATAGGTGCTGACGACGTAGTTGCCGTCCTCCTGCCGGGCCACCGGTGTCTCACGCAGTTCGGCGTACAGCGGGTACGGGTCGGCCCGGGAGGAATAGTCGAGGATCCGGCTCAGGGTGTCGGGCGTCTCGGTCGTGGTCATCACACTTTCCCTCCTACCGGTGGTGCTGCTGCACGGCCGTGACCCGCCGCTCGCCCGGGTCGTTGCCGGTGACGACCACGGTGGCCCCCTGGGCGAGCAGGTCGGGGCCGGGGAAGTCGACGGGCACCGGTTTCGTGTCGACGGGCTGGTCGGGCGTGGGGCTGGGCGGCGGAAAGGGCGCGGCCGTCTCGATCAGCTGCCGGTAGTGGTCCAGCCACTTCGCGTTGTCGAAGCTCACGGCCGCGGTGACGCGGCCCCGATAGCCGTAGGCGGCGACGAAACGGCGGTCGGACACCGACCCCTGGGCGACGACCACCTCGTCGGCGAAGGTCGGCACGCCGACCGACTTGATGTTGACGCCGAACTGGATCGACCAGAACACCGGGAGGGACAGGTGGGGCCAGCGCTCGGCCTGACCACTGACCATGTTGTGCGCCGCGACCCCGGCCTGCTCCACGGCGTTGGCCCAGTGCTCCAGCGAGATGAGCCGGTACTCGTAGACCGGATTCGGGCAGCGGGCCACGTCTCCGGCGGCGAAGATGTCGTCGGTGATCAGGCCGTCGAGGGTGAGGGCACGGCAGCCCGTGTCGCAGGCGATTCCCCACGGGCCTGCCGCCAGTCCCGAGCCCCGTAGCCACTCGGTGTTGCGGATGCCCCCCAGTGCCACCACCGCCACGTCGGCGTCGATCGTGCTGCCGTCGTCGAAGTGCGCGCGGCGGAAGTGCCCCTGTGCGTCGCCCTCGAGCCGGGTGACCTTGACTCCGCAGCGCAGGTCGACGCCGTGAGCGCGCTGCATGTTCGCCGCGACCTCGCCGATCATGGCACCGAGCGCTCCGACCAGCGGGGCCGGCGCGAGTTCGGCCACGGTCACCGGGATGTCCCGTTCCCGGCAGACGGAGGCGATCTCGGAGCCGGTGAATCCCGCCCCGATCACCAGTACGCGGGAGGGCCCGGCGGCGAGGGCTCGCTGCAGGCTCTCGGCGTGCTCGCGGGTACGTACGACGAACACCCCGTCCAGGGCCGCCTCGGACTCGACGAACCAAGGCCGGGCCCGCACCCCGGTGGAGATCAGCACCCGGTCGAAGGGGACCTCGCGTCCGTCGGCCAGCCGTACATGGTTGGCCGCCAGGTCCAGCCCGCTCGCGGGCACGCCCAGCAGCCACTCCGCGTCGATGTCACGACGTCGCGGCAGAGTGGTGTTCCCTGCCGAGACCCAGCCGGTCAGTACCTGCTTGGACAGCGGAGGCCGGTCGTAGGGCTCGGCCGACTCGTCACCGATCATGGTCAATGAGCCGGTGAAACCCTCGTCACGCAAAGCCTCGGCGGCTCGCAGTCCCGCCAGGGACGCCCCGACGACCACGATGCGTCCGGCGCGTTTGAACGCCCGCAGGTTGTCAGCGCTGGTCATGACGCCGACGCCTCAACCGGTACGTCCCGTCCCTCCAGCTGGTCGACCAGAATCGCCTGGACCGGGCATGCCGCCGCGGCGCGCAGCACCTGGTCGCGCTGGGCGTCGTCGGGCTTCGGGTCGTACATCAGCGCTTCCTCGCCGTGCATCCGGAACGCGTCCGGAGCCAGGAACGCGCACTGCGCGTACCCCTGACACCGGGAAAGATCAACGACAACTCTCATCCCGACCTCCACAGGGACTGCGAGCTACGGACCCTGAAGCCGGCGCAGTTCCGGCGCGCAAAACGGGAGAGGCCCCACGGGACAGACCTACAGAGGGAATGAGCCCCCTTGCGCACCCTGCCAAGCGCGAGGGGCGCACCGCGTTCGTCGGGTCTGCGTAGAAATAATCGATCACCGCGAATTGGGTGACTGACCTCTGTAAAATTTCCTGAACATGGCCTCTTTCGAGGCTATCCCTCGCACGCATCACCCGCACCCCCGGGAAAGCGAGGCCCCGCCCGCTCGAACCCGAGCCCCGCACCGGGGCCCCAACTCCCCGGCCTGAAGGCCGGGGCATCCCGGGAGAACATAGGGCGAGCACCGTTCCAATTAAGTGATCAGGAGTGAGTCTTGGACCCAGGTCTGATCGCTGCGTGCATCCCGAACGGTGTTGGATGCCCGACTGGTCGCCCGCGTTCTCGTGGTCCCCGTCCGGGCGCGCAGCTCGCGGCTACGGTCCGTGACGGGGTGGCGGGTTTCCTCACGCCCCCGGGCGCCCGGTGGGGCCTGGACGGTCCGATGCCCACGACGATCGCTCCGGTCGTCGTGGGGCGGTGCCGTCCGTCGCCGGATCGGGTGTCCGAGGGCGCGTCGCCCGATCGCGATGCTCGCGGCATCGTGCCGGGTGGTCTTGCGGGTGGGCGTCGCGAGCGGCTTCTGCCAGTGCTGCGCGCCCCATTGGGAGGTGTAGGCGGGGTCCACGGCGACGACGACCATGTCCAGCTCCGTGGCCATGGAGACAAGCCGGGCGCGGAGCTGGCCGGTGGGGATGCCGGAGACGAGCTGCCGGAACCGCTTGCGGCGGCCGTGTTTCTCGCGGGTGGTCTCGGCGGTGAAGTCCAGGTTCTCCAGGCCGATCGCTCTCACACCGCAGCGCTTCGCCCAGTGCAGCAGTCGGGTGATGGCGTGGCGGATCTGGGCGTCGCGATGGGTGGCGGTGCCGGTCAGGTCGTAGGGGAACCGGTGGGGCTCGCCGACCGGGTTGCCGTGCGCATCGAGGTGTCAGGCGGCGAAGTGGTCGGCGTTGGTGTCCACCCCGACCATCCCTGCCGCGCGGGCCGCCTCCAGCGGCATCGTCCGCACCACGGGCCGGGTCCAGGAGGCGTCCAGATACCACCGCCCCCGCTGCACGTTCAGGTGGATCCGGTACGCCACCGCCCGGTCACCCTCGATGCGGTCTCGCCATTCCTCGCCCCGGTGCGCGAACGCCACCTTCGCGGCAAGGACGTACCGGCCGTGCTTCGCGTTCGCCAGATCGGCAAGCGGCGCGGGCAGCCTGATCGACACCTCGCCGTCCGGGGCGACCCGGATCGTCTCGTTGCCGAAGCGCTTGCCCGACTCGCCGTCAGCGGCGAGGAACCACCGTGCGCTCTGCCACCGCTTTCGCCAGTCGGCTTCGGTGAGACCGGCGGCGGCCAGGTTGTGCCGGGTGTTCAGCAGCCTCCCGCCGCCGCGCACCACATGCACGACACCGGCCTCACCATCGGCCCGGGCAGCCGCGTACCGTTCCTCCAGTGCCGCGAGCCGACGGGACTTGACGAACCACTCGCGCTTGGAACGGTAGCCACCGGGTGTGCGCTTGGTGCCCTTCTCCCCGACCGGCAGCGACAGGCGGTGCCTCAGCATTCGGATGCCGGCGTCCAACGAATCCAGGTGCGCGGCCTGCCCACGCCGGGCCAGCGCCCACTGGTCATGCGTCGCCTTCGTGATCGAACCGGCCCAGCGCGACGACGACTCCACGGTCAGGTCACGTTTGCGCGCGGCCCACGTCTCCTTACCGTGCTCCAGGCCGTCCGCGCACCGCGCCCTCAGATCCTTCGACGCCAGAGCCCCCAGCTGCCCGCCGACCAGCCGCAGAACCCTCTCATCCTCAGGCGTGAGGCCCCTGAGACGGTCACGGACCGTCACACCCGACGGGCCAAGGGAAACGAACGGCGCGTCGATCCGCCGGAGCTTCCTCCTCGGCGCGGTCACGCCATCCCCCCTCCCCGTCAATGCCACCACCCTCACACACACCACCGACAGCCGTCTCATCGATCCAACAAGCCGTGATCGGAAACAAACACATGGACACCTATGCACACCAAAACGAACTCAATCCGCAACAGTTCACAACCCCCGAGCCCGCCCGAGGAGACCCCGCCGTGCCGACCGAGCCCACCACCGCCCCCGCCGCCCGCCCGCACACCGCGCGCCTGGGCCTGGGCACCGCAGCCGTCGGCCGGCCCGGCTACATCAACCTGGGACGCGAGGCCGACCTGCCCGCCGAGCGCACCGTCGAGGCGCTGTGCGAGCGCACCCACGCCCTGCTCGACGCCGCCTACGCGGCCGGCGTGCGCTACCTCGACACCGCCCGCTCCTACGGCCGCGCCGAGGAGTTCCTCGCCCAGTGGCTCACCGAACACCCCGAGGCGGCGGCCGAGGTGACCGTCGGCAGCAAGTGGGGCTACACGTACACCGCCGACTGGCGCACCACCGGCGTCACGGCCCACGAGGTCAAGGAGCACTCCACGGAGGTGTTCGACCGCCAGATCCACGAGACCCGCGCCCTGCTGGGCTCCCACCTGGACGTCTACCTCATCCACTCGGTCACCCCCGACAGCCCCGCCCTCACCGACCCCGCCCTGCACGGGCGCCTGGCCGCCCTCGCCGCCGAGGGCGTGCGGGTGGGCCTGTCCACCAGCGGCCCCGCCCAGGCCGACACCGTCCGCCGCGCCCTCGACGTCACCGTGGCCGGCCGCCCGCTGTTCACCGCCGTCCAGGCCACCTGGAACCTGCTGGAGACCTCCGCCGCCCCCGCCCTCGCCGAGGCCCGCCGGGCCGGCTGGCTGATCGTGGTCAAGGAGGCCATGGCCAACGGCCGCCTGGCCGGCCGCAACGCCACCGGCCCCGACACCGCCCCGCTGCGCACCCTCGCCACCCGCACCGCCACCACCGCCGACGCCCTCGCCCTGGCCGCGGCCGCCGCCCAACCCTGGGCCGACATCGTCCTGTCCGGCGCCGCCACCCTCGACCAGCTCACCTCCAACCTGACCGCGGCCGAGGTGTCCCTCACCCCCGAGGACCTCGCCGCCCTGGCCACGATGGCCGAGCCCACCGACGCCTACTGGCGCACCCGCTCGTCCCTGCCCTGGGCCTGACCGCCCGTCGGCGGCGAAACCTGTTGCGGCGCCTCCGGACCCTCCGGGATGCTCCGCGCATGGACGTCAACTTCGACGGGGTCACCCCCGTGCCCCGGATGCTGCTGCTCAGCGAGTTCCTGCTCCACTCCGACTTCCGCGTCGGACTGGACAAGCCGGTGTTCGTCGCGGCGGGCGACCGGCTCTCCTACGAGAAGGGCGCCGTCGTGGTGACCCGCCCGACCGGCGAGCGACACCGGCACCCGGCCGGCAACAGCCACTGGATCTGCAGCCGACAGGGCACGGCACTGGACTGGACGCCCCGCAACAGGACCTGAGCGCCAAGACGCGCCCGCCCTCGCGGACGACCGGAATGCACCCGCCGCTGCCCCTGTCAGCTGGTGTCGAACCCGCCGGTGCGGACGGCGGCGAGGGAGGACTGCCGGGCAACGGACGGGAGGGACGAGGAGCGGGAAGTCGGCTCAGGGGAGAGCAGTTCGGTGCCGTCCTCGGGGTGGCAGCGGAAGGCCAGGGCGACGAAGCCGCAGGCCATGGGTTGCTCGGCCGTCCGGGTTGCCCGGCGGCGTGGTGGGCGTGGCGGCTCGGAAACCGGTGGCGACGATGGGGGCCAGCGGAGCCGGCAAGGCTCCGCGGTCCGGTCCCGTATCGAATCGTCGAGCCGCAACGCGGCCCGACGGCGGCGCTTCCGCCGAGGGTATGCCGCCGGTCGGCGGTGCGGCAGTCGTGAGGAGAAACCGCTCGTGATCGTTTCCTACCGCTCTGCCATCACACGTCATGCCCGGCCGCGCCTTCGCGCGCTGACGGCGGGAAGCCTGATGACGGGAATGTCCCTGGCCCTCCTGCCGTTCCTGGCAGGCCCCGCCGCCGCCCAGGGATCGTGCGTGCAGACCGGCAACCAGGTGGTGTGCACGTTCAGCTACACCGGGGCGGCCCAGACGTTCACCGTGCCCACCGGGGTGACACAGGTGTCCGTGGACGCGAAGGGGGCCTCCGGAGGCGCGGGCGCCGGAGACACCAACCCCGGCGGCGCCGGCGGCCACGGTGCCGAGGTGACCGGCACCGTGACCGTCACACCAGGCCAGACCCTGCAGGTCAACGTCGGCGGCGCGGGCACGGACGGGACGCAAGGCGCTCCCGGCACCGGCGGCTTCAACGGCGGCGCCACCGGCGGCTCGTCGGACTTCGTCCACGGCGGTGGCGGCGGGGGCGCCTCGGACGTCCGCACCGGAGCCTTCGACCTGCTCTCCCGACTGGTGACGGCCGCCGGCGGCGGTGGCGGCGGCGCAACCGCCGTCCTGGCCGGCGGCCCTGGCGGCGCAGGCGGCCAGTCGGGGGCGAACGGCACCGCCGGTACTTCTGGCGCCAGCACCACCGGTGGCGGTGGCGGCGATGGCGCGACGCCCACCACGCCGGGCGCGGCGGGTACCGGAGGGACCGGCGCCGACTCCAACGGCGGGAACGGCGACCCCGGCACGTTCGGCTCCGGCGGCGTCGGCGGCCCCGGCGAGAGCGGACGCCCGGGCAGCGGGCTCACCGCCGGCGGTGGTGGCGGTGGTGGGGTCTTCGGTGGTGGCGGCGGCGGTGGCGGAGGCGTCACCAACACGGAGTTCGCGGGAGCGGGCGGTGGTGGCGGCGGCTCCAGCGCCGGACCGGTCGGCAGCGCCTTCACCACGGGGGCGAACACCGGCAACGGGCAGGTCACCATCACCTACACCCTGCCCGGCACGGTCACCACCCACCTCACGTCCTCCCGGAACCCCTCCCGGTGGGACCGGCCGGTTTCGGTCACGGACGTCGTCTGCCCGGCCACCGGTGGACCGGGCGCGCCCCGGCCGACCGGCACCGTCACCTTCGCCGTCGACGGCGCCACCGTGGGCACCGCCCCGCTGACCCCCGGCAGCGGCAACTGCAGCACCACCCATCTGACGCTCGCCAAGCTGTCGGCCGGTACGCACGTCATCACCGCGACCTATTCCGGTGACAGCAACTACCAGTCCAACTGCGGCAGCCCGGAGACCCTCATCCAGGAGGTCAAGAAGTGCAGGGAAGAGCACGAGGCCCTGAACGACGGCAGTGACAGCACCCACGACGAGTGCCGCTGACGGCAGCCGCACTTGGTGAACTCGGCGAACCGTTCCAATGAAGTGATCAGGAGTGAGTCTTGGAGCCAGGTCTGATCACTGCGTGCGTCCCGAACGGTGGTGGATGCCCGACTGGTCGCCCGCGAGGCCGCCCCGGCCTCCTGATGCGGCGGGCGACGGCGGGTAGTCGTCGACGGTCACGGAGTTGTAGACGCGCGCGCTCTTGGTGGTGAGACGGACGAGGGCGCGGCTGGGGCCCGCGGGCAGGGCGGAGATCAGGCGCGCACCCTGGGCCAGTCCCCACACGCCGAGGCGGGACGTGGGGATCAGGGTCTTCGCCACGCTCAGCGCAACCGCGCGGCTGCCGCGCACGTGCTGCGCCATCACGCGCTCGTAGGCCGGGAAGGCGTGTTCGTGGTCGCCGTCCGCCCGTGCCAGCTCTCCGGCGAGGACGTACGCGCCGACGACGGCCAGGCTGGTGCTGCCGCCGACGGCCGGACCGGGGCAGTAGCCCGCGTCGCCGACGAGCGTCACCCTCCCCTGCGACCAGGTGTCCATGCGGAGCTGGGTGATGGAGTCGAAGTAGAACGCCGGGGTGCGGTCGAGCTCGTCCAGCCAGCGGTCCACGTGGGCGTGCATGCCGGCGAACGCACCGCGCAGCAGCTCCTTCTGCCGGGGCACGTCGCGGTAGTGGTAGTCGAGCTCGCGCTCGCTCCGGAACAGGAACAGTGCGCGCGCGTCGCCGAGGTGCCGCGCGCCGTACATGCCGGCAGTGCGGCCGACGCCGACGTGCATGAGGAGCTCGCCGTCGAGGCCGGAGACGTTCGGCAGGGTCAGCACCCCGAGGTAGGCCCCGATGAAGGCGTTGAAGCGGGACTCCTCGTCGAAGACGAGGCGGCGTACGTTGGAGTGCAGCCCGTCCGCACCGACGACGAGGTCGAAGCGGCGCGGCGCGGCGTTTTCGAACCACACCTCGCCGTCGGGCGAGATCGCGGTGATCGAGTCGCCGAAGACGTACTCGACGTCGTCGCGTGCGGCGTCGTAGTAGATCTCGCTCAGGTCGTCGCGCATGATCTCCACGTGCCGGTCGTAGGTGGCGCTGAAGACCTTGGAGAGGTCCGCCCGGACGGGACGCCGTGAGCCCTCCTGGTAGACGGTCATCCGGTTCGTGCCGGTGGCCCGCTCCTCGACGCGAGGGAGCACGCCCATCTTCTCCGAGATGTTCATCGCGGGCCGATACAGGTCGACCGCGTGGCCGCCGCTCTCGCGCAGAGCCGGCGCGCGCTCGACGACGGTGACGCAGAAGCCGTGCCTGGTGAGCCAGTAGGCCAGGACCGGACCGGCGATGCCGGCGCCGGAGACGAGAATCCGCATGGCACCTTTCCCAGTCATTCAGTCCGCCCGTACGGCGTGGACCGAGGTGAAGGCCAGCAGCGGGGTGGCGGTCCGCTGCGGATCCTCCAGCAGGGGCGAGTGCCCGAGACCGGGCAGCAACTCGACCTTCGAGCCCGGAACGGCGCGGTAGTCGGAGGCGGACGAGGACCGCCATCTGCGGTCGTCCTCGCCGAAGATCACCAGCAGTGGCTTGCCCAGGACCGCCAGCCGATCCGGCAGGGCCCGCTGCTCCAGGTAGGAGCGGGTGGCCCGCATCGTGGTGGTGAACGTGTGGTGGGTCATGCCGCGTACATCGTCCAGGAGCTCTTCCGGGATCCGGTAGCCCGGGCGGCTGAAACCGGTGCTCGCGAGCCACCGGAGCTGCTCGTCGGTCGGCGGCCACTGCGAGGGGTCGGTTGCGGCGGACTCCGGTGCGATGAAGGCGTCCAGGCTGGGCCCGGTGTTGACGAGCGCGAGCGCGGTCACCAGCTCGGGCCGCTGCTCGGCGAGGGCGATGGCGACCACGCCGCCGCTGGAATGACCAACGACCACGGCGTGCTCGACGCCGAGCCGGTCCAGCGCCTCGCCGGCTCGACGCGCCTGGTCCGGGATCGCGTAGCTGCGGTCGGCCGGTTTGGCCGACCGGCCGTGCCCGAGCAGGTCGATCCGGATGACGCGATGAGATCCGGTCAGCAGCGGAACCATCGGGTTCCACGAGCGGGTCGAGGACGCGGACCCGTGGACGAGCAGGAGCGCGGGGGCGTCGCGGGGGCCGTCCTGGCACACGTAGATGTCGCCGTCGCCGTCGTTCAGTGACAGGATCGAACTCTCGCTCTCGGCGCGGCCGTTCACGTACGGACCGCCGTCAGAAACAGTCATGAGCCCACTGTCTCCGCCGGTACGCGCCGGTGGATTGGACGAATGTTCCCCTGTTCAGCTTGGCCGGCCCACGTAGCATGGGACGATGCGCAGCTTCGTGCGTGGTGCGACCATGTGGGACGTCGAGTGCCCGCGGCGGCCCAGCCGGGTGACCGGTGTCACCATGGCCGGGTTCCGTGCCCGTGACCTGGAAACGCTTCGGATAGTCCCGCACCCGGCCGTCACGCTGCTCCTGGAGTTCGGCGCCGGTTCGCCCGTCGTCGACTACGCCGCAGGGCGGCAGCAGCGGGGAAGCATCGTCGCCGGGCCCGGGCTCGGGTCCGGCGGCGCGGTCCGGGCGCGGGGAGAGAACGTCGAGTGTGTGCAGGTGCGCCTGTCCCCGGTGATCGCACGCGCGATTCTGGGCGCCTCCCCGAGCGACCTCGACGGCGCCGTCGTGTCGCTGGGCGACCTGTGGGGCCGGGAGGCCTCACGGATCCGCGAGCAACTCGGCGAGACCTCGTCGTGGCAGGACCGCTTCGCGTTGACGGACGCGCTGCTCTCCCACCGGCATGAGGCGGGGCCGCCGGTGGACCCGGAGGTGGCCTGGGCCTGGCACCGGATCGTCGTCAGCCGTGGCCTGAGCCGGGTCGACGGACTCGCGGCCGAGGTCGGGTGGAGCCGTAAGCGGCTGTGGTCCCGGTTCCGGTCGCAGCTCGGCCTGCCGCCCAAGCGCGCCGTGAAGCTGGTCCGCTTCGACCATGCCGCCCACCGCCTGGTCGCGGGTGAGGGCGCGGCCCAAGTCGCGGCCGACACCGGCTACGCCGACCAGTCCCACCTGCATCGGGACGTCATGGCGTTCACCGGGGCGACCCCCGCGACCGTGGCCGGCGAGCCGTTTCTCGCCGTTGACGACATCGCATGGCCCAGCAGGGGAACAGCAGCGATGCCTCACCTCTCCAGGGAGCCCCGGCCCGGTCGCCGGCCGGAGGTGAGACGGTGGCCACCGCTGTGAACGCCTTCGGGGCCCGGGGAGTTGAACTTGTCGGACGGGTAGAGAAGGCCCCGCCGCCCCGAGGCCGGGGCGGCGGGGCCGGGTGCTGGTGTCAGCGGGCGTCGAACTCGCCGGTGCGGACGGCGGTGACGAAGGACTGCCAGGCGTCGGCGGGGAAGACGAGGGCCGGGCCGGAGGGGTCCTTGGAGTCGCGCACGGGCATGAGGCCGGTGAAGCCGTCGGCGACCTCGATGCACTGGCCGCCACTGCCGCTGTATGTGCTCTTGCGCCAGGTGATCGGGGTGTTGCTGTTCATGGCGGTTCCCTCCTGGTTGGGCGGTGGAGTGGGAAGTCGGCGGGTTCGACTTCCTATGCGCGGGCCGGGCTGGTGCGGATGTCGCTGCCCCGGGACCAGAGTTCCTCGATGTGTTCGGCGAAGCGGTCGAACATGCCGCTCTCCTCGCTGCGCCGCAGGTGCATCAGCGGTGAGTCGTGACCGACGGTACGGGCCAGGTGCGGGGTGACGAGGGCGTGGTCGTCGAAGCGGAAGACGGAGAGGCCGATGCGGTTCGGGCCGTCCTCCGGGGCGCTGAAGCGGGCCTTGACACCTTCGGTGTCGGAGAGCTTGGCCAGGTTCTCCAGTGTGACCCTGATCCGAGTGGACACGGTGAGGGCCACGGCCTCGATCCGCTCGCGCTGGCGTGTCGTGTCGGAGTCGGGATCCCCGAGGAGGAAGCGGATCCGGCAGCCGTTCTCGGCCTTGCACCGCAGGGTCTGCAGCAGCGCGGGCTGCTCCAGCCAGACGAAGTAGCTGGTGTACCCGGCGAGGAAGACCTCGGACCGGGCCTCGGCGATCAGCTGCGCCCAGACCGCTTGAGGGCAGGCAGATCGGTACGGGTAGACGGCGAACACCTCCCGGTCGTGTCCGGTCTTGACGTTGGACTGGAGGAGGTTGGGCCGGACCATCTGTTCATCAACCCCTGAGGTCGGGATGGGAGTGGGGGAGTTGAACTTGTCGGACGGGTAGAGAAGGTCCCGCCGCCCCGAGGTCGGGGCGGCGGGACCGGGTGCTGCTGTCAGCGGGCGTCGAACTCGCCCGTGCGCACGGCGGTGACGAAGGACTGCCATGAGGCGACGGAGAGGATGAGGGCCGGGCCGTTGGGGTCCTTGGAGTCACGAACCGGGACGATGCCGGGGAAGCCGTCTGCCACCTCGATGCATTCGCCGCCCTGACCGCTGAACGTGCTCTTGCGCCAGCGAGCGCCGGATAGGTCAAGGTGCACTTTCAAATTCCTTCCGTACTACGCGGATCAGCTCAAGCGACGCGGCCAGCGGCAGCGCCTCAGCTTGCAGCCGATCGTACTCCCTGGCCCAGCCCGCGAGGGTTTCGGCGTCGCGCTCCAGAAAGCCGCGTTGGTGGCTCTCCGAATAGCCGAGAAGCGAACGATTCGGCATGGTGAGGATCGTCACCGGGTGTGCGAATGGACGGTTCTCTCCGAGGCCGATCGGGGTGACCTGGACGGTCATGTTCGGCCGACCGGCTAGCTCCTCCAGGTAGGCCAACTGGCCAACCATCACAGCTGTTCCACCGATCGGTCGCCGCAGACACCATTCGTCGAGCACGGCGTGGATGTAGGGCGGAGAGGGCTGAGTGAGCCGTTGTTGTCGGGTCAGTAGAAACCGCATGCGCTCGTCAGCCTGCTGTTGCGTAACGGTCCCGCGCCTGACGGGTGCCTGTTCATAGGCAGCTGCATACTCGGGCGTCTGCAGAAGCCCTGAGATGACTCCGATCTGGAAGAACCGGAGCGCTGTCGCTTCGGCTTCCCGCTCGGCGTACTCGGGGAATCCCTCTATCAGGATGCTGTGTTCAAGTTGGTCGAGCATCAGGGCAAGCGTGCCGCCGGTGTTGAGGTACTCGTCTACGAGCTCCACGAACCGCCGGCTCGGCCGGCGGACGCCACGCTCGATGCTGGAGATGTAGGCATCGGAGTAGGAGATGGCCTTGCCGAGCTCGGACTGGGTCATCTCGACAGCGTCGCGGAAGCGGCGCAGCTGAATCCCGAGGGGCGCGTACGGCGATGACGCCGGGTCAAGATCCTTACGGTTCATGATGCTTCCCAACTGAACCATGCTGAACTGGTGACTTCAGATGCTTCCCTACGAGGGGATCCATCCGCAACTCTTTCCACACAGAAAGTGAATGCCTGACTTCGGAAGGTGATTCCCATGCCCCAGGATCAAGCGCCCCGCATGCACGGCTACGGGGTCCGTTGGGACACCGGGGCCCAGTGCTACCGGGTGCGGAACGAGATGACCGGGGAGTGGCTGCGCAGTGCCGCCACCGGCGAGTTGGCCTCCTTCAGCTCCTTCGGCGACGCCTGGGGCGCCTGGAAGGTTTTCGAGGTGCACAAGCGGCCGGGGGAGCAGTGATGGGCTCGACCCTCTCCCGCGTGACCGCCGAGCAGCGGTGTGAGGCCGCCTCCGTCGTCGAGGACCTGATCTCCGTGCTCGCCCTCGGCGGAGTTAAGTTGCCGTCGGTCGAAGTCGACTGGGAGCACGGGCGGTTGACCGGGTGCTACCTCGTCCAGCTCGGCTCGGCCCGCACTCTCGAACTCCTGCGGATCGTCGACCTGCTCCGCAAGGGTCTGCGCTACGAGCGCCTGACGTATGACGACCGAACTCCTCGCCCGCCTGCTCTGGTGGGTGGGCTTCTCCCTCCTTCTCCTTGCCGTACTCAGGAAGTGAGCTCCCCCGATGCGTGACCCCCGCCTCCTGGCCAAGCCGCCCGTGACCCGGCTCGGCTGCCTCGTTTTCGTGCGCAACCGGCGCGGCGACGTCCTGCTCGTGAACCCGGATTACATGGACGGGCTGATCCTGCCCGGCGGCGCCGCGAACACCAACGAGCCCCCGCACCGCGCCGCCGCCCGCCACCTGCACGCCGAGACCGGCCTGAACCTGCGCCTGACCCACCTCCTCGCCGTCGACTTCACCCCCGCCGACCGCTACCTGGAGCGCCTCAACCTCGTCTTCGACGGCGGCACCGTCCGTGACGACACCCCTCTCACTGTCCCGCCCCAACACCGCAGCGGCCTGCTCGGCGCCCGCTTCGTCCCCGTCCGCGAACTGCCCGACGTCATGGCCCCCGCCCAGGTCGCCCGCGTCACCGAGGCGCTCGCCAACCGCACGCTGCCCGTCCTCCTCCACGGACAGCGCACCGCCTGATTGTCAGTCCCCACCCCTACGGTGGGCGCATGACCTGGCCTTTCGACGTCGTCCCGCCCGCATCCCTGCCGCCCGGCCGTTCCGTCGTCGGGGACGACGGGCGGCCACTCCCGCTGTGGATCAGCGACGCCCCCGCCCCCGCCGGCCTCTGGGAGCAACTGCACCGGGCCCACGCGCAGAGCGGGCTGTGGCCGCTGCTGCTCAGCCCGCTGAGCGACGCGGACCCGGACTTCCGGCCCTGGCTGTCCGGCGAGTTGGACCCGGACCGCGCCTCCGACCCCGCCGAGCACGACCCGGCGGCCGTGCTGCGCGCGTGGTGGGAGCCCGGCGAGGACCTCGAACCCGAGGACATGGATGAGGAGTTCGAGGCCCTCGCCCCCTACGGCGCCGCCTGGCCCGGCCTCGCACCCGCCGCCACCGTCCCCGACGGGGCCGCCGACGCCGAGGCCCGGGGGCTGGCCGGCGCGCTGCAGTCCGTCAAGGACGTGCGGCTGGGCCTGGTGCGGGCCGCCGGCGGGGCCGAGGCGCTGGTGGCGTGCGGGTGGAGCGGCCCGCTCAACCACGACAACGACATCGCGAAGATCGCCGCCGTGCTCGCCGACTGGGAGCGCCGCTTCGGCGCCCAGGTGGTCGAAGTCGGCTTCGACACCCTGCAGTTGAGCGTGGCCGTGCCGCCCGCGACCCTCGCCGAGGCACTCCCGCTGGCCGTCGAGCACGCCGCCTTGTGCCCCGACCAGATCCACCAGGGCGCCGGCACCCTCACCGCCTACGCCGAGCAGCTGGTCGGCTCCCACCACTGGTTCTTCTGGTGGGACTGACCGGGGGAGGCCGGCCGGGGCGACCGAGGACGGTCATTTTATTCGGACAGGCGGGGGTGGTGCGTGTGTCATCTGGCTGAATTCCGAGATCCGCCCGCTTGCGCGGGCGCGGGGGTGGGGGACCTGACGTGCGTCGCGCCGACTGGCGTGAGCAAGTCAGCTGAGGGGCCCGTCCGGGCCCCTGCCGTATGAGGACGACATCCATGAACCACCTGACCCTGCGGGGTTCCGTGATCGCGGCCGGCCTGTTGCTGGGCACGGCCGTCGTTTCCCCCTCCGCCCACGCCTTGCAGGCCGCCACGCCGATCGCCTGCGGCGACACGGCCGGCCTGATCCAGGCCATCAACAACCTCAACGGGCCCGGCGGCACGATCCAGCTGGCCGAGGACTGCGTCTACGCCTTCAGCACCAGCGTCGACAGCACCGGTGACGCGCTCCCGCCCATCAGCGGGAAGATCACCATCAAGGGCGACGAGAGCAGCATCGTGCGCTCCGCCACCACGCCCGACTTCTTCCGCCTGCTCGACGTGGTCTCCACCGGCGACCTCACCTTGCACGGCGTCCAGGTCAGCGGCGGTAACGCGGACGGCGACGGCGGCGGCATCCGGGTCCAGCAGGGCGGCAAGCTGACGCTCGACGAGAGCGCGGTCACCGACAACAAGGGCTTCGACGGCGGCGGCATCGCCAACGCCGGGACCCTGACGCTCCACCGCAGCAACGTCTCCGGCAACGTCGCCGACGTCGGTGCGGGCATCCTCAACACCGAAAGCGGCACGGTCACCATCGGGCACAGCAAGATCAACGGCAATCAGGCCGACAGCAATGGCGGCGGCATCGTCAACGCCGGGAGCGGCACCCTCACGGTCGAGGACAGCGTCCTGGCCCACAACACGGCCCGCAACCTCGCTGGGGGCGCCGTGTTCAACCTCTCGAAGGCGACGTTCACCGACACCGAGGTGTCAGACAGTTTCGCCGGTCTCGACGGCGGGGCCTTCTACAACGACCTCAAAGCCACCCTGGACGTCACCGGCGGCCCCATCGTCCAGAACCGGGCCGGGCGCGACGGCGGGGCCCTCAACAACGCGGGGACCGCGACCCTGACCAAGGTGCGGCTGAAGGACAACGTGGCCGGGCGCGACGGCGGGGCCATCCACAACCAGACCCTGGCCGGCCCCTCCACGCTCACGCTCCACCACACCACGGTCGTCGACAACACCGCCGCGGTCAACGGCGGTGGCATCCTGAACGACTACGGCTCCCAGGTGACCCTCGACGACAGCCGGGTCGTCCACAACACCCCCAACAACTGCTTCCCGCTGAACAACATCCCCGGCTGCCAGAACTGACGGCCCGAAGACGCGAGGGGCGGGCCTCGGGACGCCCCTCGCGCCTTCAACCGCCGGGCCGGGGTCAGTACTCGGCGCTGGGCGCGGCCGTGGTCGGCCCCAGGTCCGGCTGGTCGCGCAACTCCAACGCCTCACCGTGGAGTTCGAGTTCGAGCACGACCACCTCGTTGTCCCCGGCCCGCCACAGCGGCGCCGGGGCGTAGAGGGTGCGCTGGGGGCCCTCCGCCCGGTAGCGGCCGAGCAGGAAGCCGTTGACCCACAGCAGTCCGCGCCCCCAGCCGGGCAGGGCGACGAACGCGTCGGCGGGGGAGTCCAGCCGGGCCGTGAAGCGGTGGAACACCGGCTCCCCGCCCGCCGCCCCGACATCGTCCGAGAAGCGCAGCGCGGACAGGTCGGTCAGCGGCAGCGGCCGGATCTGCCAGCCGAACAGCCGCTGGTGCCCGTGCGAGACGCCACGCGTGATGCCCTTGCGGTCGTCCATCTGCGGCCCGTAGTTCACCCGGCCCAGTGCCTCGACCAGGATGTCCAGTCGGACCCCGTCCTCCCCGACGGCCAGCGGCAACACCGCGCCGGGCACGTTGCGGTCCAGCGTCCCGAGCGGGCGCCCGTCGGCGAAGACCTGGGCGCGGTCGGCCAACCCGTCGATGCGCAAGGGCAGTTCGGGGCGCGGTCCGGGCACGCGGGTGCGGTAGTGGATCAGGCCGCGGTCCTGCCCGAGGGCCTCCATCGGCAGCGGCGCGGCGCGCTCCACCGGCTGCGACAGCGCGTCCAGGTTCGCCGACAGCGCCGCCCGGCCCTCGGCGCGCTCCAGCCGCTGCGGGGCCACCCTCGGTGGCTGGGGCGGCAGTTCGCCGTCCGGCAGGTCCACGTAGCGGCCGATGACCTCGCGCAGGGCGTGGAACTTGTCGGTCAGCTCGCCCGCCTCGCCGATCGGCGCGTCGTAGTCGTAGCTGGTGACGGTCGGCTCGTACCCGGCGTCGTACGGGTGGGCGCCGGCGTGGTTGGCACCGGACCACAGGCCGAAGCTGGTGCCGCCGTGCGCCATGTAGAGGTTCACGGAGGCGCCGGTGGCCAGCAGTTCGTCCAGCGAGGCGGCGGTCTCCTTGGGGTCTCGCACGTGGTGCGGGCGGCCCCACTGGTCGAACCAGCCGATCCAGAACTCCATCGCCGCCAGCGGCCCGTCCACCTGGTGACGGCGCAGCAGCGCGAGGCGCTCGGGGGCGCGCGAGCCGAAGGTCGCGGTCGCCAGGTGGCCGGGGATCGCGCCGCCCTGCTGCATGAGGTCGTGGGCGCCGTCGGCGGTGAACAGCAGGCAGTCCACCCCGCGCCGCACCAGGCCGTCGCGCAGGTGGAGCAGGTAGGCGGCGTCGTCGCCGTAACTGCCGTATTCGTTCTCCACCTGCACGGCCACCACCGGCCCGCCCCGGCTCGCCAGCAGCGGCAGCACCTCGGGCACCAGCGCGTCGAACCAGCCGTCCACCTCGGCCAGGTATGCCGGGTCCGCGCAGCGCAGCCGCAGCCCCTCCACCGCCAGCAGCCGGGCGGGCAGCCCGCCGAACTCCCACTCCGCGCAGATGTACGGGCCCGGCCGCAGGATGACGTCCAGCCCCAACTCCCCGGCCAGGCGCACGAACCGGCCCACATCGCGCCACCCGGTGAAGTCCGTCCGCCCGGCCCGCAGTTCGTGGAAGTTCCACGGCACGTATGTGTCCACCGTGTTCACCCCCAGCGCCCGCACCCGCCTGAGCCGGTCCTCCCACAGTTCGGGATGCACCCGGAAGTAGTGCACCGACCCGGCGACCACCCGGTGCGGCGCCCCGTTCCGCAGGAACCCGCTCCCGTCGAACCCCAGCATGCGCAGCCCACCCTTCCCTCGCCGAAACACCCGCCGCGAGCCTAGCGAGTGACGTCACTCCAGGTCATCGGTTCCCCGCCGTCCGTGTTTCCGCTGTGATCTCCGGCACAAGATGGCGATTGTCTCTTTATCTGCCTACTGACGATCCGATATATCTGCTGCGGTTTCATTTGCTTCTTCTTGACTGTCTGGTGGGTTTACCTCGTGCTGCGCCGTCCCCTGGCCATCCTGATGGCCATGACCATGGTCGTCCTCGGAACAGCCGAAGGGTCGGCCTTCGCCGAGACCCTGATGCGCCAGAGTGCCGGCACCGCGCCCGCCGACCCCGGCCCGCGCCCCAAGCAGCAGCAGGGCAGCGCCGAGGGGCGCGGCCACGACGCCGCAACCGCCGCCACCAGCGCGAAGGACGGCTCCGGGCACCCGGACGCGGCCCCCGCGCCGGGCGAACTGCCCGAGGACAAGACCGGGTCGGGCTCCGCCGCAGCCCCTGCCCAGGACCTCGCGCCCAAGCCCGCCGCGCTGCCCGCCACCGAGGCCAAGCCCGCCGACAAGCCCGCCGCGCTGCCCGCCAGCAAGGTCGACCCGGCCAAGAGCTTCGACCCGGCCACCAGCAAGGAGCTCCCCGAAAAGCGCACCGCGCAGCAACGGACCTTCCAGAACACCAACGGGACCTTCACCACCCGCAGCTACCCCGAGCCGGTCAACTTCCAGCGCTCCAACGGCTCCTGGTCAGCCATCGACACCACCCTGATACCCGACGGCACCGCCACCGGCGGCCGGGCCGCCCCGGTCCAGAACTCCTGGACCACCACCTCCACCGAGCAGCAGCTCAAGCTCGGCCTCACCGCCGACGCCGACCCGCTCGTCCAGCTCCAGCTCGGCGAGGGCCTCTCCGCCGGCTACAGCCTCCAGGGCGCCGCCCCCGTCCAGGGCACCGCGCAGGGCAACGCCATCACCTACCCCGAGGCCCGGCCCAAGGCCGACGTGACGATCCTCGCCGCAAGCTCCTCGTTCAAGGAGAACCTGGTCCTCAAGGACGCCACCGCGCCCACCGAATGGGTCTTCCCGCTGCGCCTGCAGGGCGTGAGCGCCTCCCTGGACGCCGACGGCTCCGTCCACTTCACCGACGCAGCCGGCACCCTGCGCGGACGCATGCCCGCCGGCTGGATGCAGGACTCCAACTTCGCGCCCAACACCGAGGAAGGCGTGATCACCGGCGGCGTCACCTACGAGCTGGTCCAGCTGCCGACCGGCGGCCAGGCCCTCAAGGCCAAGCTCGACGAGGCCTGGCTGCACGCCCCCGAACGCGTATACCCCGTCAAGGTCGACCCGCAGCTCTCCTCCGTCCGGGCCGTGGAGACCACCTACGGCTACACCGGCTACAACGTCGACTTCTCCGGCGACACCGTCCTCAAGGTCGGCACCAACGACGGCGGCAAGCACCAGGCGTCCTCGTTCGTCAAGTTCACCGGCATCGAGGACTCCCTCAGCAACGCCACCATCCTCGGCGCCCGCCTGAGCCTGTACAACGGCTGGTCCTACAGCTGCACCCCGCGCACCGTGACCATCCACCAGGTCACCTCCTGGTGGTCGCCCAGCTCCCTGCGCGGCTCCAACGCCCCCTCCACCGGGCCCGCGCTGGCAGCCCCCTCCTTCGCCCACGGCTGGCGGCCCAGCGCCTCCAGCGCCTGGGCCTGCCCGGAGGCCTGGGAGTCGATCGACCTGGGCGCCGACGGCCGCAACCTGGTCAACTCCTGGACCCACCACTGGACCGCCAACTACGGCCTGGCCATCAAGACCGACGCCTGGGACAACTACTCCTGGAAGCAGTTCGGCAGCGCCAACAACGGCGGCGGCCAGCCGGTCCTGGACGTCACCTGGTCCCGCTACGGCGCCGACTACGAACTCTGGGGCCTGCAGCAGCCGGTGACCGCCACCCAGGAGGGCATCGTCCGCCTGCGCGTGTGGAACCGCGGCATGGACACCTGGACCCCCACCAACAACTACAAGATGTCGTACCTGCTGTTCGACCAGTGGGGCAACAACATCACCAACTACGGCACCAACGTCGCCTGGACGGCCATGCCGGGCGACGTTCCCCCGGGCGGCAGCGCCGTGGTCGACGCGCACATCCGCACCCTCCCGCAGGGCGCGTACACCGTCGCGTTCACCATGGACCAGTACCAGGTCAGCAACTTCTGGGTCGACGCCGGCGTGCCGACCGTCAACATCCAGATCTCCTCCGTCAACGTCCCCCCGTACATCACCCGCCTCGCCCCGCCCTCGGGCGCGGTCGTCTACCAGCTCCAACCCACCCTCACCGCCGAGGGCGTGGACCCCGACCGCGCGCCCTACCCCGAACTGGACTACAAGTTCGAGGTCTGCCGGGTCGTCGGCGGCGACGCCCGCGTGGACTGCAAGCAGACCGACTACCTCAAACGCCAGGGCCGCTTCGTCGTCCCGGCCGGCTGGCTGACCTGGAACGAGCAGTACGCCTGGTACGCCAAGGCCGGTGACGGCGCCGGCTCCAGCCCCTGGACCGCCGCCTCCTACATCCGCACCGTCCTGCCGCAGCCCAACCAGTACACCACCGCCGCCGACGCCGGACGCAGCGTCAACACCGCCGCCGGCAACTACACCACCGCCGCCACCGACGCCGCCCTGCCCACCGTCGGCCCCGAGCTGTCCGTCACCCGCAGCTACAACTCCCTCGACCCGCGCACCGACGGCGCCTTCGGCGCCGGCTGGAGCACCCCCTTCGACATGCGCATCCAGGTCGAGTCCAGCAACTGGCTCGCCCTGCCCGGCAACGTGCTGCTCACCGCCTCCAACGGCTCGCGCGCCCGCTTCGGCTGGGACCCGGGCAAGAACGCCTACATACCCGGCAGCGGCATGGCCGCCGACCTGCGCAAGGCCGACGGCGGCGGCTGGACGCTCACCGACCGCGCCGGCAAGATCCACACCTTCGGCGCCGACGGCCGGCTCACCCGCGTCGCCGACGTCGCCGGCCACACCCAGGACCTCGTCTACGACGGCGGCCGCCCTGTCCAGGTCAAGGACACCGCCTCCGGCCGCAACCTGACCCTCACCTGGACCGGCGCCCACGTCACCTCCGTGACCGCCACCGGCTCCACTGGCGGCTGGCAGTACCAGTACGACGGCGACAAGCTCACCAAGGTCTGCCCGCCCGGCGCGGACCCTGCCGCCGCCACCGGCTGCACCGTCTACGACTACGGCACCGGCTCGCGCTACCGCACCGCCGTGCGCGACGCCGGCCCCTCCGGCTACTGGCGCCTGGGCCAGGCCGACGGCAGCACCCTCACCAACGACGCCCAGGTCAGCGACCGTTCCCCAGCCTCGGCCAAGGACGTCACCTTCGGCGCCGACGGCGCCCTGGGCGCCAGCGGCAACCAGGCCGTCACCTTCAACGGCCGCTCCACCTCCTACGTCGAGCTGCCCAACCGCGCCATCAGCTCCTCCGTCAACCGCAGCGTCGAACTGTGGTTCCGCACCGCCGCGCCCGGCGTCATCCTCAGCTACCAGAACCGCGCGATGGGCGAGGAACCGTACAACGTCGTCCCGGCCCTGTACGTCGGCACCGACAAGAAGCTGCGCGGCAAGTTCAACAGCCCCAACCCCCCGGTGACCTCCACCAAGGACGTCACCGACAACGCCTGGCACCACGTCGTGCTCGCCGGCGCCCGCGACAACACCGCGATGTTCCTCGACGGCGCCCTGGTCGACACCACCCCCGGCGCCATCGACCACCTCAACATGGACCGCGCCTACCTCGGCGGCGGCTACACCGGCAACTGGCCCGGCGGCAACGGCGGCTGGTCCTGGTTCACCGGCCAGATCGACGAGGCCGCGGTCTACGACTACCCGCTCACCGAGCAGACCGTCGCCGAGCACTACGCCCTGCGCACCGGCAGCGCCCAGCTCACCAAGGTCACCCTGCCCTCCGGCCGCACCAGCGCCCAGGTCACCTACGACGCCACCACCGAGCGCGTCACCAAGGTCACCGACGCCGCCGGCGGCGACTGGAAGATCTCCGAACCCACCTACAGCGGCGGCTCCTTCCTCTACAGCAACGCCGTCAAGGCCTCCGGCCCGGCCGGCTACTGGCGCCTGGGCGAACGCGACGGCGCCACCGCAGCCAGCGAGGTCGGCAACGGCCTGGCCGGCACCTACGGCGACGGCGTCGCCAAGAAGGCCCCCGGCGTCTTCGCCCCCACCGACGACACCGCCGCCCGCTTCGACGGCTCCGCCAAGTCCCAGATCGAGATCCCCCAGGACGTCCTGCACGCCAAGACCGACCTCGCCGTCGAACTCTGGTTCACCACCACCACCCCGGGCGTGCTGATCGGCGACCAGAGCCGCACCATCGACGACCCGAACGGCGTCGGCGGCAGCTGGACCCCGGTGATGTACGTCGGCACCGACGGCAAGCTGCGCGGCCGCTTCTGCTGCGCCGCCCCCGAGGGCGCCACCTCCCCGAACGCCGTCACCGACGGCGCCTGGCACCACGCCGTGCTCTCCGTGAACGGCACCACCCAGACCCTCTACCTCGACGGCCAGGTCCTGGGCACCCGCACCGGCGCCATCGACCACCAGCAGAACACCCACACCTACATCGGCGCCGGCTTCGCCCGCTCCTGGCCCGCCACCCCCGGCGACATCAGCCACTTCACCGGCAGCATCGACGAGGTCGCCCTCTACCAGCACCCGCTGAGCGACAGCGACGTCGTCGCCCACTACCGCGCCCGCAGCGCCCAGGTCGGCGGCCAGGGCGTCGGCTACCGCGGCTCCGTCGTCGCCGACTCGCCCGGCGGCTACTGGCGCCTGGACGAGACCGGCGGCACCACCGCCGCCAGCGAGGTCGCCGCCGTCAAGGGCAACGGCACCTACGCGAGCGCCGTCAAGCCCGGTACCACCGGCGTGTTCGGCCCCGGCGACGGTCACGCCGCCCAGTTCAACGGCACCAACACCTCCTACGTCGAGCTGCCCGGCCAGATCCTGCGGGCCCAGACCGACCTGGCCGCCGAACTGTGGTTCCGCACCAGCGGCACCGGCATCCTGCTGGACCAGGCCAACAACACCAGCGGCAACACCGTGCCCGTCCTGTACGTCGGCACCGACGGCAAGCTGCGCGGCATGTTCTTCGGCGCCACCAACGGCCCGATCACCTCCGCCGCCGCCGTCACCGACGGCTCCTGGCACCAGGCGGTCATCAGCGCCGCCCAGGGCACCCAGTCGCTCTACCTGGACGGCACCCTGGTCGGCACCGCCTCCGGTGCCGCCAACCACCTCGACATGGACCGCGTCACCCTCGGCGGCGGCTACCTCGGCAACTGGCCCGCCGGCAACGGCGGATGGTCCTGGCTGACCGGCCAGATCGACGAGGTCGCCGTGTACCAGCACCCGCTGACCGCCGAACGCGTCGCCGCCCACTACCAGGCGCGCTCCGCCTCCTCGGCCACCGAACTGGCCTCCCGCGTCACCCTCACCGACCCGGTCGGCAACACCACCACCGACATCCACGACGCCACCCGCGGCAACCGCCTCATCTCCCGCACCGACGAGGCCGGCAACACCACCAGCTACACCTACGACACCGGCGGCTTCGTCCACACCGTCACCGACCCCAACGGCCACTCCACCGTCAGCGGCCAGGACGCCCGCGGCAACACCGTCTCCCTGACCACCTGCCGCGACGTCAACTCCTGCTGGACCTCCTACACCAGCTACTACTACAACCCCGCCGACCCCCGCGACCCGCGCAACGACAAACCCACCGAGACCCGCGACGCCCGCTCCGCCGGCCCCGGCGACACCACCTACCGCAGCACCGTCGCCTACACCGCCCTCGGCCTGCCCGCCTCCACCACCCGCCCCGACGGCCGCACCACCCGCACCAGCTACACCACCGGCACCGAAGCCGCCTACGGCGGCGGCACCACCCCGGCCGGGCTGCTCGCCAGCGAGACCACCGCCGCCGGCGCCGTGACCGCCTACGCCTACTACTCCACCGGCGACCTGGCCCGCACCACCCTGCCGAGCGGACTGACCGTCACCTACAACTACGACGCGGCCGGCCGCAAGACCTCCTCCACCGAGACCTCCGACGCCCAGCCCGCCGGCGTCACCACCACCTACGAGTACGACGACCTCGGCCGCCAGACCGCCCAGACCGGCCCCAAGGTCACCGACGCGGTCACCGGCGACACCCACCAGGCCAGGACCACCGCCGCCTTCGACCCCGACGGCCACCCCACCAGCAGCACCACCGCCGACATCGCCGGCACCGACGGCTCCCGCACCACCAGCAGCAGCTACGACAACGCCGGCCGCCTGGAGAGCGACACCGACGCGATGGGCGGCGTCACCCGCTACGGCTACGACACGCTCGGCCGCCGAGCCTCCGTCACCGACCCGCTCGGCCAGGTCACCCGCTACACCTACACCCCACGCAGCCAGCCGGCGACCACCGTCGTCGAGGGCTGGAACGGCGACGGCAAGGGCGTGCGCGACCTGACCCTGGAGTCCCGCGCCTACGACCCGGCCGGCCGCCTGGCCACCCTCACCGACGCCATGGGCGCCGTCACCGCCTACACCTACTTCGACGACGGCCTGCCCGCCACCGTCACCGCCCAGAACGTCACCCAGGCCGACGGCACCACCCGCTCGATCGTCCTGGAAGCCGACGAGTACGACGGCACCGGCCACCTGGTCAAGCAGACCACCGGCGGCGGCCGCACCACCGCCGTGCGCACCGTCGACCCCTCCGGGCGGGTCACCCAGACCGTCCTCGACCCGGCCGGCCTGGCGCGCACCACCACCGTCGGCTACGACGCCGACGACCGCGTCACCACCAGCACCGTCAAGGTCAGCGACACCGAGAACAGCGTCCAGACCAACACCTACGACACCGCCGGCCGCCTGACCCGCAGCCAGCTCGCCTCCTCCGCCGGCGCACCCACCGCCGTCAGCACCTTCAGCTACGACCAGCGAGGCCTGCTCACCGCCACCACCTCCCCGAACGGCAACGCCCCCGGCGCCGACCCGGCCGCCCACACCACCAGCTACCTCTACGACGTCCTCGGGCGCCGCACCACCACCGTCGCCCCGCCGGTCGCCGCCGAGAGCGGGGGAGCGGCCGCCACCACCGTCCGCCCGACCACCACCACCGGCTACAACGCCTTCGGCGAGGCCGTGCGGGAGAAGGACCCGCTGGGCAACTCCACCTACCGGTGGGTCGACTCCCTCGGCCGCACCAAGCAGACCGGCTCGCCCACCTACTACCAGCCCGGCTCCGACTTCCCGTTCGGCATCATCACCACCTTCGAGTACGACAAGCTCTCGCGGATCACCGCGACGACCGACGGCCTCAAGCGCAAGACCACCTACACCTACGACCGCCTCAGCCACCAGATCCAGCGCGTCGACCCCAACGTCAAGGGCGGCTTCGGCCCCCAGACCCCGGTGTGGGACACCGCACCCACCTGGTCCGCCACCTGGACCCCCACCGGCCTCCAGCTGTCCGCCAACGACCCGCTCGGCGCCCGCACCGAGGCCACCTACGACCAGCTCGGCCGCACCCTCACCGCGACCGTGATCGAACGCCAGCCCACTCCGCAGAACCTGACCACCAAGTTCGCCTGGGACGACGCCGGCAACCGCACCTCCGTCACCACCCCGGGCGGCAGCACCACCGGCGCCACGTACAACCCCGCCGGCCAGGTGCTCACCAGCACCGACCCCCTCGGGCGCGTCAGCAAGACCGAGTACGACGGCGCCGGCCGCGCCGTGCGCGCCATCGCCCCCATCGGCGAATCCGTGCGCACCCACTACGACGGCCTCGGCAACCCCGCCGCCACCGACGACCTCGACCCGTCCGGCACCGTGCTGCGCACCGCCACCGCCACCTACGACCTGGAAGGACGGGTCCTCACCACCACCAGCCCGGCCACCGGCGCCGTCACCAGCACCGACTACGACGTGCTGGGCCGCCCGGTGAAGCTCACCGAGCCGGTGGCCGCCGGCCAGGCGATCACCACCACCCTCGGCTACGACGCCGCCGGCCATCGCACCCGCCTGACCGACGGCAAGGGCAACACCACGGTCTACACCTACAACACCTGGGGCCTGCCGGAGTCGACCATCGAGCCGGCCACCGCAGCCCACCCGAACGCCGCCGACCGGACCTGGACCACCAGCTACGACATGGGCGGCCAGGCGGTGAAGGCCACCGAGCCGGGCGGCGTCACCCGCCTGCGCTCCTTCGACCCGGCCGGGCACCTGGTGCGCGAGACCGGAAGCGGCGCCGAGACGGACACCGCCGCCCGGGAGCTGGCCTACGACAAGGCCGGGCACCTGATCCGGAGCAACACCGACACCCCGAACGCCCAGAACTACGCGTACAACGACCGCGGTCTGCTCATCACGGCCGGCACCGACCTCGCGGCGGCCGCCCAGACCTGGGAGTACGACGCCGACGGGCGCGTCGCCAAGCGCCGGGACAAGGACACCGGCCTGACGGTTTTCGGCTACAAGGCCGACGGACAGCTCGACTGGGCCAACAACCCCAAGCTGAAGACCCAGAACTGGTACGGCTACGACGGCGACGGCCGGCTGATCAAGCAGTGGTACGTCGCCCCGGACCCGGCCGACGCCACGAAGCTCACGCCCATGTCCGAGCGCCGACTGAGCTACGACGGCCTCGGTCGCCTGTCCGGCGACCAGCTCCTGACCGCCGGCAGCTCCGCCACCCCGCTCACCGGCGCCACCTACGAGTACGACCTCGACAACCACCTGACCCGCAAGACCGTCAGCGGCGGCGCCACCGACCCGGTCAAGGACAACCGCTACGGCTACGACCAGGCCGGCCGCCTCACCTCCTGGGCCGCCGACGGCACCACCACCGCCTACGAGTGGGACGCCGCCGGCAACCGCACCAAGAACGGCGCCACGACCGCGTCCTACGACGAGCGCAACCGCCTGCTGTCGGACGGCACCAGCACCTACCGCTACACCGCGCGCGGCACCCTGGCCGCCGTCACCACCGGCACCAAGGAGGACACCACCGCCTACGACGCCTTCGGCCGCCTGATCACCGAGGGCACCACCAGCTACACCTACGACGGCCTCGACCGCGTCGCCAGCCGGGGCACCGCCCGCTTCAGCTACGACGGCGGCTCCAACAACCTGACCGGCGACGGCACCTGGACCTACGCCCGCGACACCGCCGGCAACCTGCTCGGCGCTGCCAACGGCACCACCAGCGTGCGCCTGCGCACCGACCAGCACAGCGACGTCACCGCCACCCTCGACAACAACGGCACCACGGTCACCGGCACCACCACCTACGACCCCTTCGGCAAGCCCACCGCCACCAGCGGCACCGGCACCGGCCTCGGGTACCAGAGCGGCTGGACCGACCCCACCACCGGCGACGTCAACATGGCCGCCCGCTGGTACCGCCCCGGAACCGGCTCCTTCACCAGCCGCGACTCCTACCTCCTGAACCCCAACCCCTCCGCCCAGGCCAACCGCTACACCTACGGCAACGCCAGCCCCCTGAACGGCACCGACCCGTCGGGGCACTGCCTGGAAGACGCCTGCGTCATCGAGGTGACGGTCCTGATCGGCGCGGGCTCCGCACTCATCAGTGCCTGCCAGGCGAACTGCAACAAGATGGCCAGGGCGGGCGGACAGCTCGTCGACAGCACGATCAGCGGCGCCAAGAACTCGTGGAACTGGCTCCACGACCAGTTCACCAGCTCCTCCTCCCACGCCGGCAGCGGCTCCGCCGCCGCCGCCTCCTCAACGGCCACGTCGACGCCCTACGTCAACGACCTGGCCCTGGAGAAGGCGGAGGTGCACGCCCGCAACGCCCAGAGGGCCGCAGCCGCCGCCGCGGCAGCGGCGGCAGGAGCCGCGGCCGCGCCCGACACCGCGGCCACGCCCGACGACGACACCTGCTGGTCGAGGTGCGGCGGAACGACCCCCACCTGGGTCCGCCCGGCGAAGTTCCACCGGCCGACCACCACGATCAAGCGACCGACCGAGATCACGATCCCGAAGCCGCTCTGGGATCCCCGCAAGACCGACATCGAGCGTCCTCCGCCGAAGCCCGACTGGGAGCCGCCGAAGCCCGGCGACATCCTCAAGATCATCTCAGCCGTCTACCACGCCGCCGACCTGCTCAACCAGCTGACCACCAACCAGAACACCACCCCCGACCAGGACACCGGCACCCAGACCGCTCCCGGAACCAATCCGAGTAACGGAAGCGGTACCACGACCAACCAGCAGGAAGAGGACTGCACGCAGCACCTGAACAAGACCAAGAAGCAGCGGGGGATGTCCGGGATCGTCTGCCTCCGAGCGCCCGAGGGGGCGACGCAGGAGCAGATCGAGGAATTGAAGGACCACATCGCCGCCCTGAACGCCGTGTCGAGCTACTGGTCGCCCAAGGGCCGGGTGTCTCCCACCAAGGAGGTCATGGATTACACCCGCGCGGGAGAGAAGATCACGCTCTCCGACCTGGCGGACAAGTACAAGGACCTCCACATCAAGGAGGTGAAGGGGACTCCGTACGAGTACAACGGAAACGTGGCCGGGCACCTCCCCGACACCACCTGGTCCGGAAAGTACGCCCCGTACTGCTGGCACCAGCAGGACAACGATGTGAACTCACTCGTGGGTTCCTATGCCAACAAGTACAACGAGGGATATCAACCCACTGAATTCCTGTACGCCGGTGTGAACAAGACCCCTAGCACCTACACAACCGAGCGCATCAGAGGAACCGTCACGCGCGGCGACTATGGCATCTGTAAGATCACTCGGTAGCAGGTGCGGGGGCGACGATGGGAATGGTGCGAATTGACTGAGTGGATCGAAAGGCTCGTGACGGCGAGGGTCAATGATCATCGGTCGGACCCGGATTCCGCCCTGGCGGCGCCCCCGGGACTGCGGCCGCCGGCTGACGCGAGTCAGATCTCGGAGCTCGAAGGGTGGCTGCGGCAGCCGATCGAGTCGGGTTATCGCGAATTCCTTGAGTTCTCCGACGGGATGGACAACTTCCGTTCCGGAATGCCTCTCCTGGGGTGGCAGGACTGGCCGTCAGGGGACGCCCTCTCTCGGGCGCTGCACTTTCGCGACATCATCACCAGCATCGACGTCCACATCGACGAGGGGCTCACGGAGGATGCCGTGCTGGCGCCGGTGTCGGTGAACCGCGACGGCACGGTGGGGATCTTCATGGTGTGGGACGAGGAGTCGCCGGAGAAGCGGTACTTCTGGGTCGGGAACGGCGATGCCGCCTTTTTCTCGACGCTGTCCGAGGTCTTCGACGTCGCTTCGGGTGTCCGGTCGTGGAGCGAGTTCTCGACCGAATGAGGAGGCGCGGCCTGCCCCCGCTGCGACGGCGGGGGCAGGCCGAGGAGTGGGAGGTGGTCGGCCATGAGGTGGGTTCGTCGGACGGTCGAAGTTGGCGATCGACCCAGGAAATCGGCCCACGGCGGATCGTTGGACGGGGAGCATGGGCATGGAACTCGACCGTCAGGCGCGGCTCCTCGGTGAGCCGGTACGGTACGGCGGCCGACCGCGACCCCGTGGGAGCGGTCCGTCGCGGAGGTCGGCTTCGTCGCTCCTGCGGAGGTCGATCGTAGGCTTCCCGGGCTTCGTGTGCCTGACCACGGAGGGGATCGCCGCGGAACTTGCCGGGGACGAGGACTGCCCGTACCCGGTCCACTCCGAGCCCGGCGGGCTGCTCTCCTGGGGTTCCGGCCTCAACGCGGACCAGTTCTCTTCTGGCTGCCCGAGGGCGGTGATCCTGATGCCCGGCCGGTGGTCGCGTTCTATCGGAGCCTGGAGGAGTGGGACCGCTTCGACGGCGGCTTCGCGGCCTTTCTGCTCGCCGTCGTCGACGGCACCTTTGGCGAGCCGAGTAGCGGCGGACTTGGTTCCCCGTCCCCGCCCGGCGTGAACGCCAGGCGGGGGCGGGGGAGTTCAGGGCTGGAGGGTGGTGGTGATGGTGATCGGGTGGGCGGTCCAGTCGGTCATCCCGCCGACGTAGAGGGTGGTGCTCCATCTGCCGCCCCGGGCGAGGCAGCGGGCGACGCCCTGGCCGCCGCCGGGGCCGATGCAGATCCGGATGAAGTCCCGGTGGGCCTCGCGGACGGGGAGCCTGCGGATGTGTTCCCACAGGACTGGCAGGGCGTGGTCGAGGCCGGGGAAGAGGGCGGGCGCCATGATGCCAGTGATTCCGGCCCGGACGGCGGTGGTCATGCGGCGGCCTCCTCGGGGGTGACGAGGCACCAGATGAACTTGCCGATGCCGCCCTCGCGCGGGGAACAGCCCCAGCTCTGAGCCAACTTGTGGACGAGGAGCAGGCCCCGGCCGGTCTCGGCGGAAGCGGGGGCTTCGCGGAGCGCGGGCTTCTCGCTGTCGGCGTCGTGCACCTCGATGCGGAGGGTGTTGTCCGGGGTGAGGTTGAAGTGGACGTGGATCAGGCGGTCGCGCGGGACCCGAGCGTGCTGGACGGCGTTGGTGACCAACTCGCTGACGAGCAACTCGCCGGTTGGGAGGAGGAGTTCGCCGACCGGGAAAGGGGCGAGGAAGTCACGGAGCCGCTGACGGGCGACACCGGGGGAGGTTCGGCACCGGGGCAGTCGGCAGGCCTTCTCGGTGGGGGCGGGGGAGGGCGAGTCGGTTTCAGGCATGGCGGAGCCACCTCCGGAATGTGCGGGGTGAGACGGCTGAGAAAGGCATGGGAATGCCCGGGGTGAGCCCGCCATGATCACTGTGTGTGGACGCACTCGCTACTCCAGGTAGCATGCACCTGTATTGGTGCAACCTGCAAGCAGAACAACTGCAACGATGCAGATATGGCTACGCTGGATTGACGAATGGTCACAAGGCAGACTGGGGTCGTCAGGTGAGAGGACTTGCGCATGGCCGATGAACCGAAGCCGACCGTCCGTGCCCGCCGGCTCGGCTCGGAGCTTCGCCGCCTCCGCGAAGCCGTGAACAAGGGGACAGAGGATGCGGCGCAGGCCCTTGCCTGCTCCCGCGCCAAGATCAGCCGCATAGAGACCGGGGTGTCCGGCGTGCGCCGGCTGGACCTCGGGATCCTGCTGGACCTGTACGGGGTGGCTGGCGAGGAGCGTGATGCTCTAGAGGGGCTGGCGAGGGACAGCAAGAAGCGTGGATGGTGGCACGACTACGGCGACACGATCCCCTCGGCCTACGTCGATGTTCTCGGGCTGGAAGACGACGCCCGGTACATCCGCATGTGGCAGACCATGGTGGTCCCCGGCTTGTTGCAGACGAAGGGCTACGCCCGGGCGCTACTGGAAGCCAATCCGGCTGCGGTGCGACCGGAGCGCATCGATCAGCTGGTCGAGATCCGGATGGAGCGCAAGGAAGTCCTCGCGAAGCCGGATCCGGCCCGGTTCTGGGCGATCATCTGGGAGCCTGCGCTCAGGTGCCCGGTGGGAGGGGCGGAGGTGCACCGGGAACAGCTACAGCACTTGACGGAGATGGCGCAGCTGCCCAACGTCACCTTGCAAGTGGTGCCGTTGGACGTCGGCGCGACTGCCGGCGCGTGCGGCGCCTTCGTGATGTACGGCTTCTCCGACTCGCCCACCGCCGGAGCGGTGTTTTTGGAGACACTGACAAGCAGCCACTATCTGGAGCAGCAGGGCGAACTGGATGGCTACGGGCTGGTCTTCGAGTACTTGCGATCAGCTGCTCTGAACCCCAAGGAGTCGCTGGATATGATCGCGGCCATCGCTGCGGCGACATGACGATGAGATCAGAAGGGGTGTGAACACGTGACTGTGCCGGAGAGTGGCGCTCGGGGCTGGTACAAGAGCAGCTACAGCGCCCAGGCGAACGAGTGCGTGGAGGCCCGGCAGTCGGTGGCGAGCGGGATGGCCGTCCGGGACTCGAAGGACCCGGATGGGCCGGCCCTGCTCTTCCCGGCCGATGCCTGGTCCTCGTTCCTCGCAGGGGTCAAGGGTGGGGAGTTTCCGGCCGGCTGAAGCAACAGGGGCGCCCCGCACGGGCTGTGGCCGTGCGGGGCTTCTGCCTGCTGCGCCAGGGCGGGTCCAGGGCCGGGAGGTGGTCGGCCAGGAGGAGGGCACCCGTTTCCGGCCTACGTCACCCCCTACCGATACGTGACTGATTCGGCCCCCACCCCCGGGCCCTACTGTCGGAGACGTCAGACGGAAACGCCCACGACGAACCCGCAGGAGCAGTCATGACCGCCTACGCGATCGCCCAGGTCCACTCGGTGGAGTTCGGCCCCGACATCGTCGAGTACCTGGAGCGCATCGACGCCACCCTCGACCCCTTCGGCGGCCGCTTCATCGTCCACGGCGGCACGTACGAGACGGTGGAGGGCCGCTGGGGTTCGGGCGGGACGATCGTCATCGAGTTCCCCGACCACGAGCGGGCCCGGGCCTGGTGGGACTCGCCCGCCTACCGGGAGATCCTGCCGCTGCGCACCCGGCACATGGTCGCCGACATCATCCTGATCGAGGGCGTGCCGGCCGGCTACCGCGGGGCGGACGCGCTCAATCACTGATGTGCCGTCAGGACTCCAGCCGCTCGCGCCACCATCCGATCGTTGCCGCGAGCTGCTCCTCCAGCGGCGTGACCCGGACCGTGAACGCCGCCTCGTACGCGGAGGCGTCCATGACGAACGGGCGGTCGAACTGGTAGCGGACCTCGCGCAGTTCGCGCAGCAGCGGGGAGAACAGGCCCGCCACGCCCAGCAGGACGGGGGACAACCGGCGCACCGCGACCGGGCCGGTGCCGGCCTCGGCGGCCAGGCGCTCGACCATCGCGCGCACCGGCAGGGCGGGGGCGGTGGGCACGTGCCAGGCCCGGCCCCAGGCGCGCTCCTCGCCTGCGACCTCGGCCAACGCCCGGGCCACGTCCGGCAGGTAGGTCCAGCTGTGCGGGGTGTCCGGGGCGCCGAGCACCGCGACCGGACGGCCCTTCAACAGGGCCGGTATCGCCCGGGCGGCCAGGTGGCCGCCCTCGGTGACGCCTGGTCCGAAGAAGTCCGAGGCCCGCACCTCCACGGCCCGGATCCGCCCGGCCTCGTGCAGCGCCCGTGCCTGCTCCCAGGAAGCCGCCCGTACCCGGCCCTTGGGGCCGGTCGCGGCGAGCGGCAGGTCCTCGGTCATCGGACGGTCGACCGGGCCGTAACCGTAGAGGTTGCCGAGCATGACCAGCACCGCGCCGCTGTCCTCGGCCGCGGCGCACAGCGCGGAGCCGAGGGCGGGCCAGCACTCGGTCCACTGCGGCAGCGGGGGCGCGGCGCAGCCGTAGATCGCGGCGGCGCCGCGGGCGGCCCGGGCCAGCCGCGCGGAGTCGCCGGCGTCCAGGGCGAGGTGTTCGACGCCCGCGGCGGCCGGCCCGGCGGGGCGCCCGGTGCGGGTGACGACCCGGACCTCGTGGCCCTGTTCGGCCAGCAGGCGGGCGGTGGCGGCCCCGGCGGGCCCGTGTCCGACGACCAGATGAAAGCTCACCCGCCCACCCTAGCGGCGTACTTGACCAGGCGGGACACGCCGTCGGGCAGGGTTCGGCGGCGTGCGGCAAATACTGGTATGGCAAAAGTAAAAGAGGATCTATGCTGTGGGGCGTTCATGATCCCTTCACAAGAAGAAGACAGGTTCCGCTGCATGAAGCTGCCCCGGGTGTCCGCTGTCGTCGCGGCCGCCGTCCTGGCCCCCGCCGTCCTGTTCCCCTCGACGGCTTCGGCCGCCGACGCCCCCCAGCCGACCGGGGTCTCCGGCCCTGACACCGCCTCGGGTTCCGCGCCGGACACCGCCCCCACCGAGGGTACCGACGGTCAGGAGCAGCGCGACCGCGCCGAGATCCAGCGGATCCTGGCCGACCAGGAGACCGGGCCCGGGGTGCGCGAGGGTGCCGAGAAGGCGCTCAAGGGCACCGCGGCCGAGATGCGGCACTTCCTGACGGTCGACCTGGCCAAGCTGCGCGGCGACGACATCCGGGTGAAGCTGTCCCAGATCATGGCCGCCGGCGGCCCGGCCGTGCGCGCGGCGGCCGGCAAGGCGCTGGACGGCAGCGACGCGGACGTCGCGAAGTTCCTCAAGGAGGGCTGGCCCGCCGCCCAGGCCGAGGACGACGACCGCGCCGCGATCCAGGCGATCCTGGCCGACAAGGAGACCGGGCCCGGGGTGCGCGAGGGTGCCGAGAAGGCGCTCAAGGGCACCGCGGCCGAGATGCGGCACTTCCTGACGGTCGACCTGGCCAAGCTGCGCGGCGACGACAACCGGGTGAAGGTCTCCCAGCTCCTCGCCACCGGCGGCCGCGAGGTGCGCGAGGGGGCCGCCAAGGCGCTGGACGGCAGCGACGCGGACGTCGCGAAGTTCCTCAAGGAGGGCTGGCCCGCCGCCCAGGCCTCGGACGACCGCGTCGCGGTGTTCGTCGCCCTGTCCGACAAGAACACCGGCCCGTACACCGTCGAGGCCGCCAAGAAGGCGCTCAGCGGCACCCCGGCCGACGTCGCCCACTTCCTGCACGTCGAACTGCCCAAGCTGCGCTCCGACGACAACCGGGTGAAGGTCTCCCAGATCATGGCCGCCGGCGGCCCGGCCGTGCGCGAGGCGGCGGGCAAGGCGATGGACGGCAGCGACGCCGACATCCAGGCCTTCCTCAACGAGGGCTGGGCCAAGGCCCGCGCCCTGGACGAGGCCGCCGCGAACAAGCCCGCCGACAAGCCGGGTGACAAGGCCGCCGACAAGCCGGCCGACAAGTCCGCCGGACAGCAGGGCCAGGGCGCCCAGCAGCCGCAGACCGTCCAGCCGGCCGGCCTGACCGAGACCACCACCACCGGCACCACCGACTCCGGCACCACGGGCACCACCACGGGCACCACCACCACCGGCACCACCGGCACGCTCGCCGCCACCGGCACCGACGGGCTCGGCTGGGAGGCCGGCGGCGCCGCCGCCGCCCTCGCCGCCGGGGCCGCGCTGGTCGCGATCTCCCGCCGCCGCTCCACCGAGAGCTGACACTCGTACCTCCCCGGCCGTCGCCGCCGTCACGGCGACGGCCGGGGATACGCCCCGCCCCGCCACCGGGGCCGCTCAGCCGCCGCCGCGCTCGGCGAACCACCTGGCGATCCGCTCACGCCGACGTGCCGCGTCGGCGCCGTCCAACTGCCCCTCGAAGGCGAGCCGAGCCGCCGCCACCAGCTCCTCCGGCGCCTGCGGGTGCGCGTCGTACACCGCCCACAGCGCGTCCTCGGTCTCCGCGTCCAGGCCCAAGCAGGTCGGCCGCCGGACCCGGTCAGCGCGTCGGCCAGCGCCGCCGTGAACACGTGCCGCAGCCGCTGCTCGTCCGTCAAGCTCAGTCCCCGTCCCCGTCCCCGCTGCTCACGCTCCGCCGCCGCCTGCGCTGACGGCGCTGACCGCGCTCAAGGCGCCGCAGCGCCTCGCCCGCGCCGAGCGTGACGGCCGCGACCGCGCGGACCCAGCGCGGCCCGCCGCGCTCGGCCCACACCACGCAGCCGCATCCGGCGACGACCAGCACCAGCAGTGCGACCAGTACCGCACCGACCACACGGCCACCCCTTTCCTCGGACGGCGGACCCGGTTCGGCCGCGAACCCCCCACTGTGTCAGGATGCCCACCCGAAAGCCCTGATCACCGTACCGATCGACCCGAGGAGTCACCCGTGGCCACTGCCCGGTTCGCCACCCTGCACACCACGGCCGGCCCGATCCGGCTGGAACTGTTCCCGTTCCACGCGCCGAAGACGGTCCGCAACTTCGTCGAACTCGCCGAGGGTGCCAAGGAGTACACCGACCCGCGCACCGGTGAGCCGGGCAGCGGCCCGTACTACGACGGCACGCTCTTCCACCGGGTGATCGCCGGCTTCATGATCCAGGGCGGCGACCCGACCGGCACCGGCACCGGCGGCCCGGGCTACGCCTTCGCGGACGAGTTCCACCCGGAGCTGTTCTTCACCAAGCCCTACCTGCTGGCGATGGCCAACTCCGGCCCGGGCACCAACGGTTCGCAGTTCTTCATCACGGTGGGCACCCCCACCCATCTCAACCGCCGCCACACCATCTTCGGACAGGTCGCCGACGCCGCCTCCAAGGCCGTGGTGGACGCCATCGCCGCCACGCCCACCGAGGACGACCGCCCGGTCGAGGACGTGGTCATCACCTCGGTCGAGATCACCCAGGCCTGACCGGGCCAGCGATGGACCCCGAGCCGATGACGGCCTTCCCTCCCCGCCCCGTGCGCGGTGTGCGGGCGCGCTATGTGCTCCAGTCGGCCTGTGGCGACCTCGCGGACGCCACCGTGGACTTCGAGCCGTGGGAGGAGGGCGTGCACCTGGAGGTCGCCGCCGGCGCCACCGTGCGCGGCGACCCGGCGCCGGAGGACCTCGCCCGCTACCATGCGGCGCTGGTGGCCGGCGTCCGCGAGGAGCTGGCCGGGCAACTGCCGGGCGTCCCGGTGGCGTTGGCGCTGGTCGTGCACCACACCGCCGTGCATGACATGGACACCAGCGAGCGTTCCTACCGCAAGGCGGGGCGACTGGCCGTGCGCGAGGTGCTCACGCGCCTGGGAATGCCGGTGGACGGGGAGACGCCGAGCCGTCGCCCGGTCAAGCGCGGGCGGCGGCAGCGGGCCTGACGACTCAGTCAGGCCGTGCCGGCCACCATCGCCGGCGTCGGCCTGCGCATCGACGAACGCGACCGCCGCATCCTCACCCTGATGACCAGCGGCGCCACCACCCGCTTACGGGTGGGCGTCCAGGCGGCCCGCAGGGGCTGGCTCTGACGGGCAAGCGGGTGGGGCGGCGGGCCCGTTCCGGCCCCGCCGCCCCACCGTCCGGGACGCGTGCTCAGCAGCTGCCCGCCGGGCGCTCGCGCACCACCAGGTCCGCGCGGCCGGCGGTGGCGTCCAGCCACACCACCCGGGTGCCCTGGTCGGCGGCCGGGCTGTACTGGCCGCCGCGGTCGCAGGACAGGCGCTGCGGGGCGCCGCCCGCCAGCGGGACCTGCCACAGCTTGGGCAGCGCGGCGTTGGTCCAGCCACCGGCCGGCCGCTCGGACGTCAGCTGGTAGGTGACGGCCTGGTCGGAGGCGGTCAGGGTGGTGTAACGCGGGGCGTACGGGGAGTCCGCGGACAGCAGGTCGACGACGCCCGAGCCGTTCCCGGCCCCGGAGCGGATGGTGCTGCGGGCGGTGGCCTGGGCGGGGGTGTCCAGCCACAGCAGGCGTCCGCCCGCGAGCAGGGTGGAGGAGACGGTGCTCGGCCCGGAGCCGGCCGGGGCGTGCGCGGTGTACTGCGCGGTGACCTTCCCGGCGGCGATGGAGTAGACGGTCGGCGCGCTCACCTGCTGCCCGCCGTCCTGCCAGGTCTCGGTCCAGCCGAGCAGGCCGTCGCGCAGGGTGAGGTAGGACAGGCGGTGGCCCTCGGGCAGCGGGAGTTCGATGGCCGCGCCGCCGTCGTGGACCAGGTGCGCCCGGGTGCGGCCGGTGGCGTGGTCGGTGACCAGGAAGGCGATGTCCGCGCCGGAGACCTGGAGGCCGGAGGCCCCCTGGGTGGTGGAGTCGAAGAGGCTGCGCACGGGGCCGGCGCCGCTGAGCGGGGCGGTCAGCACCTCCTGGCCCGGGCCCTGGGAGCCACCCTGGGCCTCCCACACGGCGGTGGTGCCGTCGGTGGCGGCCCAGCCGTGGAAGCGCCCGTCCTCGGGGCTGAGCCGTACGGGCTTGCCGCGGCCGTCGGTGGTGCCGGTGTACAGCCCGTTGCCGTCGGGCCCGTTGGCCAGGACCACCCAGTGCCCGTTCGCGGCGACCGGGGTGGCCATGCCGTCGGGGACGTCCGGCAGCAAGGTGCGGCTGTCCATGCCGAGCCGGTGCTGCCAGCCGGGGCGGATCCCGTGCGCGTCGAACGCGGCGGCCACGGCGTGCAGTTGGCGCCCGTCCAGGCCCTGGTCGAGCGCGGCGGCCAGCACCGCGTCGCGGCCGGCGAGGAAGTCGTCCGTCGGGGTGAGGTAGTCGGCGAGCGCGTGGTAGACGACCCGGTCGGCGGTGAGCGGGTCGACGGTGCGCCGGATGTCCCACAGCGCGCCGCTGAAGATGGTGGAGTTGACGTGCACCCCGCCCAGGTCGACGTCGCCGAGGGCGCCCAGGTAGTCGTCCACGGTGGTGCGGTGGTCGTCCAGGCGGCGCTGCGCACAGGCCTGCGGGGTGCCGGTGCGGCACAGGCTCTCGCCCAGCAGCGGGGCGGTGGGGTCGTCCATGGTCAGGCCGCGGGCGGTCACCTCGATGGCGTTGCCGAAGTAGTCGGCGATCCCCTCGTTCATGGCGCCGGACTGGCCGTAGCCGACCAGGTTCGCGGTGTGCTGGATGACGGCGTGGGTCATCTCGTGCCCGGCGATGTCCAGGGCGGCGGAGAACGGGTAGTAGCGGGGGCCGGAGCCGTAGACCATCTTGCGGCCGTCCCAGAACGCGTTCGGGAACGGGCGGCCGTTGTCGCTCACGTTGACGACGGAGACGATCGGGCCGCCCTGGCCGTCCAGGCCGTCGCGCTCCAGCCGGTCGCGGTAGAAGTCGTAGACGATCCCGGCGTTGACGTGGGCGTCGGTGGCGCCGTCGTCCCCGGTGGAGGCGGGGAAGTCGGGGGTGGGGGAGGAGACGGGGGCGGCGTCGGCCGGGACGGTGCGGTCGAAGTCGCCCTGGTCGCGGCCGGCGGCGTCGTAGGTGGTGATGGCGGCGGGACGGGTGAGGTCGGTGAGCTGGTAGGTGCCGTCGGGGCGCTTGGCGGTGTTCAGCGCGGTACTGCGCCCGTGGGCGTCGGGGGCGGTGCCGGTGGCGGGCTGCAGTCCGTCACCGGGGCCGCCGACCGGGGTGGGCGCCGGGTCGGCGGCCCGGGGCGCGCGGGCGTCGTAGGCCAGGGCGACCGTGCCGGCGGTGGCGTCGACGTACACCTCGCGGGCGGTGCCGCCGGCCTTGGGGTGCACGGTGTAGTGCTCGGCGAGGCGGCCGGGGCCACCGGGCAGGATCACCGCCCCCTGGTCCTCGGCGGTGGCGTCGGCGCGCTGCTGCGGGTCGCTCAGCGCGGTCAGCGCGGTGCGGCGCAGGGTGTCGGCCGGGACGGCGGGGGTGGTGGGGGCGGTCAGGCCGGTGAAGTAGCGCCCGCCCGCCGACTGCACCCTCTGCCCGGCGCCCTGGCCGGTGAGGTGCACCAGGTACTGGCCGCCGAGGACGGGGATGCCGCCGTGGCGCTGCTCGAACCTGACGGTGCGCCGGCCGCCCGGGCCGGGGGTGGAGTCGAGCTCGGTCAGCTCGCCGGTGTCGATGCGGTAGCGCTCGGGGTGGGCGGCCAGGTGGGCCAGGGCGGCCCGGGCCGGGTCGCCGGGGGCGGGCTCGTCGAGGCGGGTCACCAGCTGCGGGGCGGCGGTGTCCTTGCCCTCCACCAGGGCCGGCAGCGGATCGGCGCCCGCGGCCGGCACCGGTACGGGCTGCGCGGCCGCGGGCTGGGCCAGGGCCGCGGGCGCGGCCAGCGCCAGTGCCACCGTTGCGGCGGCTATGGCTAACGTGCGGGCGGTACGCGGATGTTGGGGCACGGGCGGTCCTCTCACGCGGGTGCGGGTCGGTGCCGACGGCGCGGCGGCCGTCGGTACCGACCACAATAGGCAGTCTGGCGACATATGTCGATCAACTGCCTATCGACGGTGCGGGTGCCGCCCCGCTCCCGTCCACGTCCGCGCGGGTGCCGCGTTCAGGCCGTCAGGCGGCCGAGAGGGTGATCCCGAGCATCCGTGCGCCGGTCTCCGTGCGCGGCCGGTGGCGGCTGCCCGGCGCGAACACCACGTAGCTGCCCGCCGGGTGCCGCTCGTCCCCCTCGATCACCTCACCGCTGAGCACGTAGTAGCGCTCCTCGGTGTGGTGCACGTCCACCTCCGGCCACTCGCTGCCCGGCGCGAAGTCGATCAGCCAGCCACGGGCGTACCCGGTGGCGGTCAGCCGCCGCCGCACGATCCCCGGCCCGACCTCGACCGGTTCCACGTCGTCGGCCAGCAGCGTCGTCTTCAGCGCGTCGTTCCCGTCGTTCTCGCTCATGCCCCCACTGTGGCCGCCGCCGCCCCGCCGCCCCAGAGTCCAGAAAGACATCATCGGGTACATTCCTGCCATGGACGCCTCTGCCGCGAACGCGGCCCGCCACCGGGTGGTGGCCCTGCTCGGCGCGCCCCAGGCGCCGTTCGAACTCGCCTGCGCCGCCGAGGTCTTCGGCACCGAACGGGCCGGACTGCCCTCCCACTACGACTTCACCCTGTGCACCCGGACCCCCGGCCCGGTGCCGACCACCCTCGGCGTCCCGCTGACGGTCGACGCGGGCCTGGAGGCGCTGGAGCGGGCCGACACCGTGGTCGTCCCCGGCTGGCAGCCGCCGGGATCCCCGGTGCCGCCGCCCGTCCTGGACGCGCTGCGCGCCGCCCGCGCCCGCGGCGCCCGGATCGTGTCCATCTGCACCGGCGCCTTCGTCCTGGCCCAGGCCGGACTGCTGGACGGGCGCCGCGCCACCACCCACTGGGCCCGCACCGCCCAACTCGCCGCCGAGTACCCGGCCCTGACGGTCGACCGGGACGTGCTGTACGTCGACCACGGCGACGTCGCCACCAGCGCCGGGTCCGGCGCGGGCATCGACCTGTGCCTGCACCTGCTGCGCCGCGACCACGGCGCCGCCTACGCCGCCCAGGTCGCCCGGCACATGGTGCTGCCTCCGCACCGCGAGGGCAGCCAGCTGCAGTACGCCGCCGTCCCGGCGCCCGCGCGGGCGGACGAGTCGCTGGCCCCGCTGCTGGAGTGGGCCGAGGGGCGCCTGGGGGAGCGGCTGACCCTGGAGGACCTGGCCGCCCGCGCCGGGCTCTCCGGGCGCACCCTGGCCCGGCGCTTCACCGAGCAGCTCGGCACCAGCCCCGGCCAGTGGCTGCTGGCCCGGCGCATCGACGCCGCCCGGGCGCTGCTGGAGCAGACCGACCTGCCGGTGGAGGCCGTGGCCGTACGGGTCGGCCTGGCCTCCGCCGTCAACCTGCGCCGCCGCTTCCACACCGCGCTCGGCACCACCCCCGGCGCCTACCGCCGCACCTTCGGCGGCGCCTGAACCAACTAGGGCTTCCTTCAGGGAAGTCGGAGGATCCGGGCGAGGCCGAACTCGAAGCGTTCGTCGAAGCCGCCGGACTTCAGGTGGCGCGCCACCCGGCTCAGCGCCGGGTAGGCACCGCCCCCGACACCCCCGACGCCCACCCGCTCCCCGACGACCTTCTCGGCGACGAAGGTCGCGTCGAGCGCCCTGGGGAACCCGCCCACGACCAGCACCGTGCCCTGGATGCCTGTCGCCCGGTCACCGTAGCGCCGGCGTCCGGGTGGTGAGCCGCTTCGTCCGCGAATGCCTTCGGTCTTTTCCGCGCGCACCGGCCGGTTGCGTTTGGATTACGGCGTGTCCGGTTTGCGGCCGTTGGGTGGGAGTGTGGTGATTGAATTTGTTGGCACCGCTGTCATCGGACTCTCATAATGCCTGCTGAGACACGTGACGGACGGTCCGGAGAGCCGCAGGGGAGCGGAATCCGAGAGTGGTCCGCGTGCGAAATCCACTTTTCCCTTGGGGGAGTCCTTTGTCCGCGCCCGAAAACGAGAGCGCTTTCGCCGATCCGCCGCCGAAGCCGGCCGCGGAGCCCGAGGCTGTTGCCGCGCCCGAGCCGGCTGCAGAGCCCGTGCCCGAGCCCGAGCCCGTCGCGGAGCCCGCGCTCGGGCCCGTGCCCGTGCCCGAGCCCGTCGCGGAGCCCGTGCCCGCGCCCGGTCCCACCCCGCGCCGCCTGCCGCGCGCCGTCGGCGTCGCGCTGGCCACCGCCGGGCTGCTCGCCGTCACGGCGGCCAGCGCGGCGGTGACCGTCGCGGTCGGCAAGCCGGACACCCGCCCGGCCGCCGCCGCGCCCGCCCCGACCACCACCGCTTCGGCGAGTGCGAGTGCGAGTGCGAGCGCCACGCCCTCCGCCGTGCCGGTCCCGGTGCCGACCGCAGTCCCGACCGAGCCCAAGCCCGCCAGCACCGTCAAGGGCACCGTCAACGGTTCCACGCACGAGGGCGACCTGCGCTACTTCCTGCTCCCGATCCCCGACGGCGGCGAGTCGTACGGGCCCGCGGACGGGATGGCGATGACCCACGACGAGGTCTCCGCGATGTTCGGCAAGCCGGACGACATCGACACCCTCCTCAAGGACCTCGGCTACAAGGACGGTGCCCTCCGCACCTACCGGACGGCCGACGGCAAGGCCGAAGTGACCGTCACCCTGCTGCACCTCGGCTCCGCCGAGATCGCCGGCAGGTTCGTCAAGTTCTACAACATCAAGTCGGAGGAGCCGATCGACATCGACGGCGACCCGAACGCCCACGGCTTCCGGAAGAAGCCCAAGAACGAGGCGTTCACCGGCTCGATGACCGGCATCGGCAGCCAGGGCGACGTCCAGTACACCATCGACGTCGAGGTGAAGGGCACGCCGGACAAGGCGCTGCTGAACGACCTGATGAAGCGCCAGCGCGAGTGGCTCGCCTCCGGCGGCTGAGCTTGCGCCCGCCCACCGACGCCACCCCTTCCTCCTCCTCTGGAGCCACTTCCGTGACCACCGAACCCGCGCAGCCGCCGCCCGCGCCGGCCGACGCCCCGCCCGCGCCAGCCGTCCCGCCGGCCGTCCCGCCGGCGCAGCCCGAACCGGCCGCACAGCCCGAGCCGCCTGCGCAGCCCGTTCCCCCGCAGCCCCAAACCCCGCGCGCCACAGGTGAGTTGACCGCCGACCCCGACCTGCCGTCGGCTGCCCCCGAGGCCGCGCCGCGCGCCCCGCGCCGCCCCCGCCCGGTGCTGCTGTCCACCTGCGCCCTGGTGCTGGGCGCGCTGGCCGGCGGCGGTGTCGGCTACGCGATCCAGGCCCAGCGCCCGCCCACGCCGCTGCCGAAGCTGCAGGTCGCCCGCCCGTCCTACCCGGCCCTGGTGGTGGACCCGACCGCCTTCGCCGCCGAGCAGCCCGCGCCGCCGGCCATCGACGGCGACCTGCGCAAACTGCTGATCAGCGCCCCGGACGGCAGCGGCCCCTGGGGCGACCTCCCGGACAAGCCGAGCTGGATGTCGGCCGGGGACCTCGCCGACCACAGCGGCAGGCCGGGACCGGTGTTCAAGGACCTGCTGTCCACCGGCTTCCGGCGCGCGGTCGAGGTGGACTGGAAGAAGGACGACATCAGGTACCGCGTCCTGCTCACCCAGTACGCGCCCGACCACTCCGACGAGGCGAAGTCCCACCGCGCGGAGCCCTTCGCCGACGGCGCCAACGGCGGCTACACGGTGTACAACGTGCCCAGGTACTGGTCCGACAGCAACGACCAGTACTACTACGGCTTCGCCACCGCCAAGCGCGGCACGGTGCAGATGACCGTGGAGATCTTCAGCCCCAAGCAGGTGGACTCCGGGGCCCTCAAGGACCTTGCGAAGCAGCAGTGGGAGCGGCTGGTATGAGCGACGACACCGTGACCGGAACCCCGTCCACCCCGGACGTCCCGTCCACCCCGGAGGTCCCGGACGTCCCGGACACCCCCGAACCGGCCCCGATCGCCGCCGCGCCCGTGGCCCCGCCCGTCGCGCCGCCCGGTCCCGAGCAGCAGCCGTCCGCGGAGCAGCAGCCGTCCGCGGAGCAGCGGCCGTCCACGGAACAGGCGTTCACGGCGCAGCCCTTCGGGCAGCCCTTCACCGAGCCCACCGGTGAGCAGCAGCCCGCCGCGCCCCGCCCCGCCTCCCGCCGCCTGCTGCGCGCGGGCGCCGCGACCGCCGCGGCGGCGCTGGTGGGCGTGGCGATCGGCATCGGCATCATCAAGACCCAGTACGACGACCCCGCCCCGGCCACCGCCGCCGGCCCCACCGGCGCGCCCGCCCCGACGGCGAGTGCCACGCCGTTCGGCGCCAAGTCCAACGGCAGCCACTTCGGCTCGCTGCGCGACCTGCTGCTGCCCGTTCCGGCCGGCTACGAACTCGGCCCGGACCAGGGCGGCTACGGCAACGACACCGAGTACGGCACCGGGCAGCTGGCCGGCGAGCTGGAGGCCGAACTCCAGCAGATCCCCAAGGACAAGCGCGAGCAGCTCCGCTCCTACTGGGAGGGCCTGCACGTCAAGGGCACCGGCGTGCGGACCTACCGCAGCAGCGGGGACGACCTGGTGATCGGGCTTCGGCTGCGCCAGTTCAACCAGCAGGAGGTGCAGAAGATCAACGAGTACACCGCGGTGTTCACCGGCGACACCGGCATCTTCCGCGTCGGCCCGCAGGTCCCCGGTCACCCCGAGGCGCACTGCTACCTGATGCCGGCGCCGCCGTCCGCGCCGATCGACCACCTGGAGTGCTCGGCCGCCGAGGGCGACCTCCTGGTGATCATGGAGACCGAGGGTTTGGCGCCGCTGCCCAAGGACAAGATCGTCGCCCTCTTCACCATGCAGCTCGACCGCCTCGCCCTCCCGGGAGCGTCCGTATGACCGACCAGCCCGCCGCCCCGCAGCCCGTGCCGGACCCGGCCGCCCCGGCCCCGGCCGAGACCCGGGCGGTCTCCGGGGCCCCTGCCCCCGCTGAGGCTCCGGCAGCCCCGGCAGCCCCGGCAGCCCCCGCGCTCCCGGAGTCCGGCGAGACCCCCGAGGCCGCGCAGACCCCCGGGACGCAGGAGGCCCAGGAGCCCCCGGAGAGCTTGGCGACCCCGGAGAGCCTGGAGACGCCCGAGGAGCAGGCCGCCCGGCGCACCCGCCGCCGCAAGGCCGCCGTGCGCTGGAGCTGCGCCGTCCTGGTGTTCGCCCTCGCCGGCACCGGTGCCGCGATGGCCGTCACCACCCCCGAGCGCACCGACATCCCCGGCCTGGCCACCGCGAACGACGGCCGCTACACCTTCCCGCCCCTGACCCTGCCGCCCCTGCCCTCGGGCAAGGCCGCGCCGGACCGCAAGGGCAAGGTGCTCCACTACGCGGACCTGCGCTACCTGCTGCTGCCCGCGCCCAAGGAGGCGGGCGGCTCCGTGACCGCGCCGGTCTTCCCGGTGCCCACCGCGACCCCCTCGGCGTCGTCCTCCGCCACGCCCTCCGACGCCCCCTCGGCGAGCCCGACCCCCTCGGCGTCGGCCACCCCCTCGGCGTCGGCCACCCCCTCGGCGTCGGCCGCTTCCTCGGCGTCCGCCGGGACGGCCCTCGCCTCCTGGGTCCCGTGCGACGCGATCCTCGCCGAGCAGAAGGACCCGGCCAAGTCGCGTGGGCTGCTCCTGCAGAACGTGTGCCGGGCGGCCACCGTCCGGGAGTGGACGGCCTCCGACGGCACCCGCACCCAGATCCGGTTGCTGCGCTTCGGTTCCTCGACGGAGGGCTGGGACACCTTCTCCAGCCTGCGCTCGGACAGCCCGGCCAAGGCCGCGCCCGACGCGAAGACCGCCCCCCACAGCGACTGGGACACCGTCGACGGCGTCGACGTGACTCTCAAGGACTCGCCGGAGACCGCCGGCAAGGGGGTGCCGACCACCCGCCTGGCGTACCTGTCCGCCTCCGACGTCGTGGCCGTCATCACCATGACCAACCCCCAGGGCGTCCCCACCTCGGCGTTCCGTCAGGTCGTCACCCTCCAGTCCGACCTGCTCGCCTGACCGCCCTCGGCCGCCTCGACCCCGCCCGCCGGCAGCCCCGCCGGCGGGCGGTTCGCGTTGCGGGCTCCGCCCCGTTCGTCCCCGTCCGCGTGTCACCTCGCCCCGCCCGTGCGCCACTTGGCGCGCCGGGGCCGGAACCCGCAGAGACGAAACGGTGACAAACCCATGGTGATTCCCTTGCCGATTCCGGTGTCTTCCGGGTTTACGATCATCGGCGCCCGTTGTACACACCACACAACCGGGCCAACAGACATGGGGGAATCGACAGATGAGCACACCGGCAGCAGGCGGATTCGCGGTCGACCACGCCGCGATGGACAAGGCGCACGGCACGCTGGTCAACCTGGCCCACGACTGTCCCACCGCCGGCGCCGTCGCGAACGACGCCACCGGGACGGCCGTCACCGCGCTCAAGGGCTGGGCCAGCGCCGGGGCGTTGAAGGACTCGCTGGACGAGTGGCACCAGCAGGTCCAGCAGCTGACCGGCCGGCTGAACGCCAACGCCGCCGCGATGCAGTCGACCACGTTCAACTACCGCAACACCAACCTGTCCATCGCCCAGTCCCTCCAGGTGCAGTGACCCATGCTCGGATACGAGGACGTACTCAACGCCAACCCCGACGCCCTGTCCACCGCCGCCGCCCAGTGGCGCGCGATGGCCGCGCGCTTCCACACCATGCAGACCACCATGCAGCAGGACGTGCTGGGCGGCACCGGCACCGGGACAGGTGCGTGGTGGACCGGCAGCACCGCCACCCTCGCCAACGCCCAACTCCTCGCCACCAAGGGCCAGATCGTCGACGCCCAGACCGAGGCCAACGCGATGGCCTCGCTGCTCGACGAGGCGCACACCGACTTCGCCGCGGCGCAGAAGCAGACCCGCGACGCCGCGGACGGCGCGGTCAAGGACGGCTTCAAGGTCACCGGCACCGGCACCGCCGTGTTCGACGAGAGCACGCTCGACCCGGCGACCCGCCGCGCCCTGGTGCACGACCCGGAGGGCCGGCAGTCGTACGAGGACGCCGCCGACAAGTGGACCAAGGCGATAGCCGCCGGCATCCAGGCCGCCACCCGCGCCGACGAGCGGATCGCCGCGGCCCTGCGCGGCGCCTCCAAGGCGAACAACCTGCTGGACACCACCTTCAACGGCAAGGCGGTGGGCGGCGGTGACGCGGGCGACGCGCAGCGCGCCTACGACCTGGCCACCAACCTGGACAGCCTCGACGCGGGCCAGCTCTCGCAGCTGCAGGACCTGATGAAGGACAAGGCGGACCACCCCGAGTTCTCCCAGGCCCTGCTCGACAGGCTCGGCCCGGACGGCATGATCAAGCTCGCCCAGAAGCTGGGCAGCCCGAGCGGTGACAAGAAGGCCGCCTACACCGACCTGCAAGGCGGCCTCACCCACGCCCTGGCCTCCGCCACCCAGGACACCAACACCGACTTCTACCGCCACTGGCGCGAGGGCGTGAAGAACGCCGGCTACAACAACTACGGCTCCAACACGGATCCGGTGTACGGCTACCAGATCCTGACCACCCTGATGACCAAGGGCGACGCCAAGTACTCCGCCCCGATGCTCGGCGACCTGGCCGACGACATCACCGAGACGGAGAAGAAGCACCCGGACGCGTGGAGCTACAAGGCCGGTCACAGCGGCGACCCGCTGGGCGCCGACCCGCTGGACAACGTGCTGTCCGTCATGGGCCGTGAGCCCGAGGCGGCCACCGCCTACCTGGACCCGAACGCGGGCGGCGGCAACCAGCACCTGCACTACCTGCTCAAGGACCGCAAGTGGCCGGACGGTTGGATCGCCAACCCCTACGCCGGCGTGGTCAAGGTCCCGGACCCGCTGTCCCAGAGCGGTCTGGGCGCGGCGCTGGAGGCCGCGACCACCGGCCAGCCGGCCGGCGCCCCGCACACCGGTCAGCACACCGAGGCGCAGGCCCGGATCATGCACGACACCATCACGACCCTGGACGAGGGCCAGGGCGGCAACAAGATCAAGGACACCCTGCGCCAGCCGCTGGCCAACGCCCTGGCGGACTACACCAACGACACCCACGAGATCTTCAACGGCCGCAACTCCCAGTACACCGACCACGGCAGCTCGGTGTGGACCGACGGCAGCGGCACGGTGCACATGGGCGTCGGCGAGGACAGCCTGGTGCGGGTCATGCGCGGGCTGTCGGACAACCCGGACGCCTACGCCACCCTGCACAAGGCCGAGAGCGCGAAGATCGCCCAGGAGCTCTCCTCGATCGGGCCCAACCCGTCGCAGAACGACATCCAGGACGTGATGAACAAGGGCGCCGCGAGTCTCGGCGTCTACGACGCGATCCGCGCGGACGTCGCGATGGGCCAGCGCGACGACGCCAACCTCCAGGCCGACTGGAAGGCCAAGGTCGCGTACCACGTCATCGGCGCGCCGCCGACCCTCATCCCGTGGGTCGGCGACAGCGCCCAGCGCCTGGTCGACACCTGGGCCTGGGAGTGGGACAACCAGATGAAGGACCACAACAACAGCATCGCCAACGCCAAGATCTCCGACACCTACCTGGACGCCAACAACGAGATGACCCACCTGGTCAGCGGCTGGGCCAAGGACCGCGGCATGGACCCGGACAGCAGCATGATCCACGTCGTGGAGGACGCCTCCCACGACCGCCGCTCCACCAGCGCCACCACCGCCGGCCACTTCCTCGGCCGCGGCAACTCCTGACCTCCGCCGCCGCGGCCGGGGGGGGCCCCCCCCCCGGGCCGCCGGCGGCCCGGCCCGCGGGGGGGGGGGTGTGGGGGAGAGCGGG